>NZ_JAJENT010000977.1:0-401 GCF_035615515.1 Phormidium sp. CCY1219 | reverse complement strand
CAACGAAGCCTTACCCAAATTATGGATTCTCACCCCCACCGCTTCCCCTACCATTTTATCAAGATTTAGCGCTATGCTAGAAGAAAACTGGCTGCCAGGAATCTATGGGATGGGGGAGGCATTCCGCAGTGCGATCGTGGTGATTCACCAGTTACCCCAAACCCCAGAAACTCTCTGGTTGAGGTTGCTGGGGCGCGGAAGAGTCCAAGAACAGGCGATCGACGAACTAGAAGCCTTATCCCCGGATATTCCCTTACGGTCAATGACCTTAAATTTGTTATATCACTTGGAAAGAACTCTGGCAGTGCGACAAGATTTAGATGAAGGAGACAGAGCGTTAATTATGAGATTAGCACCCCTTTACCAACAAGAACAAGAAAAAGCCTTTCAGCAAGGAGAAC
>NZ_JAJENT010000976.1:0-23217 GCF_035615515.1 Phormidium sp. CCY1219 | reverse complement strand
ACTCCTCCGATTCGGGAAATGGAGGGGCATCGAACCCCTCCATTTCCCCTGGCTCTCATCCCGACGCTCACCAAGCAAGGGTAGAGCGCGGGGCTTCCCGCCGAGAAGCTAAATTAAAAACCGGGTTTATTGACAAAACCCGGTTTTTGTGGTAATGAATCGTCCGGTGTATCGGCTAGCGGATTGCAGGCCAGCAGCCTTCCCAAAGCGCGATCGCTACCACTTGAGCAGATTGAACTGTTCCATATCCACCGTATCGCGGTTGCGATAGATAGCCAGCACGATCGCCAGACCCACCGCAGCTTCCGCCGCCGCCACCGTAATCACAAACACGGCAAACACCTGGCCTTTAATCGCCGCCGAGTCCAGAAAATTAGAAAACGCCATCAAATTGAGATTGACCGCATTGAGCAGCAACTCAATTGACATCAACACGCGCACGGCGTTGCGGCTGGTAATCAAGCCATAAATCCCAATGCAGAACAGCGCCGCCGCCAACACTAAAAAATACTCGAGTTGCAGTACCATCTATTTTGCTTCGTATGCTCCAACGGTTGTGATTTCCATGCAGGTAGTCCTCCACCCATTGAACCAGAAAAAGGTCAACCAAAACCCGCAATTTGCACTCGCCTTTTTCTGCGTTCCGCTTTACTCCTTGTCGGTGGTGCTCCCGATCGCCGCCACCGGTTCTCGAGGACGTTCCGGTAACTGGAGGTCAGTTTTCTGCTCAGTTTCCAGCAGCTCTCGAGCCGGCACCAACTCCCGGCGAGCCAACAGAATTGCCCCTACCATTGCCATCAGCAACAGCACAGACACTAACTCAAACGGCAGCAAAAAGTCGCTAAAGAAATGCTCGCCGATTTGTACGGTAGAACTCAGTGCAGTGGCACGAATCGGCATCACCGCCCAAGGAGTGGATAACACCATCGTACTTAACAGGGCAAACACCCCCGCACAAACCACAGCAGTGGCTCCCCGACGAATCCAGTATTTCGGCAGCTTCGGGAAATCTTCCCGCTTGTTCACCAGCATGATGGCAAACAAAATCAGAATGTTCACTGCTCCCACATAAATCAACACTTGGGCAGCAGCCACAAAATCGGCATTCAGCAACAAATACAGGCCGGCCATGCTAATAAACACGCCCCCGAGCAAAAAGGCTGAATAGACAATATTTGACAGCAGCACCACGCCCAATGCGGCTCCAATCATCATAGCTGCCAATATGCCAAACGAAACTATCTGAACGCCTTCAGCTAAATTCACTTTTTTGTCGTCCTTATTCCTTGCGTCAAAATTCTCGATCTCGATCGATGAAAGTGGGTCAGTGGGTTAACCGCGATCGCTTAAATCGCATCATGGTTCCAGTGGGGCGTGGGGCTAATCGCGATGGCACAGCACTCGCCATCGATCGTCAGCCCCTCCGCCAACTTTCCCTACTGCTGCTTCGTTTCCGCTTGTTCCATCTGTTCCAGAATTTCTTCTGGGCGTTGTCCGGCGCGTTGCTTGCCCGGGGGTAAATCGTGCGAATCGATCGCCCCTTTCGGCAGATACGCCAGTTCTCGCAACGGCGTGACCATTGGATCCTCCGTGACCTTGTAAGGCAACCGTCCCATTGCGACGTTATCAAAATTCAATTCATGGCGATCGTAAGCCGCCAGTTCGTATTCTTCCGTCACCGACAGGCAGTTGGTGGGGCAATATTCCACACAGTTGGCGCAGAAAATGCACACCCCGAAGTCAATGCTATAGTGCTTCAGATTTTTCTTTTTGGTTTCCTTGTTGAATTCCCAATCCACCACCGGCAGGTTGATCGGGCAAACCCTCACGCACACTTCGCACGAAATGCACTTATCGAATTCAAAGTGAATCCGACCCCGGTAGCGTTCCGAGGGAATCAGTTTTTCGTAGGGATACTGCACCGTTACCGGACGACGGCGCATGTGGTCGAAGGTAACGGACAGTCCTTGACCAATATATTTGGCAGATTGAACGGTCTCTTTTGCGTACTCGCTAATTTGATTGAGAAATTTCAGCATGGTTGTTTTCTCTGATTCAATCGGTAGAAGGCTCCTCGATCTGGCTACTCCGACGACGCAACGGCGTCGCCTATAATTCGGCCTAGGCACTTTTCCTCAGCGCCATCCGCCGATTACCCGCCAAATGCAAAGGGAAATGCCAGTTTCAAGGCAGCGGTTAACAGCAGGTTCACCAGGGACACCGGCAGCAAAAACTTCCAGCCTAAATCGAGCAACTGGTCGATCCGCACCCGGGGCACGGTCCAGCGCAGCAGAATCGCCAGGAACACGAAAAAGTAAGCTTTCAGTAAGGTCATGGTGATGCCCAGCATCCCGGTAATCAACTGCAACCAAGGAGTGGTCTCGCTGATGCCGATCCAATTGGCAATGGTTTCCACTGGAATCGGAAATTCCCATCCCCCCAAGTACAACACCGCCACCAGCAAGGCAGAAAGAACGAGGTTGACGTAGGAACCCACATAAAACAACCCAAATTTCATGCCGGAATATTCGGTTTGATAGCCGGCGACGAGTTCTTCTTCCGCTTCGGGAAGGTCAAAGGGCAAGCGTTCGCATTCCGCCAGCGCCGCGATCCAGAAGATGATAAAACCCACCGGTTGACGCCAGATATTCCATCCGAGAATACCGTAGCTCGATTGCTGTTCCACGATATCCAGGGTGCTGAGGCTGTTGGACATCATCACCACCGCGACCACGCTCAAGGCGAGGGGAATTTCGTAGCTGATCGACTGCGCCGCTGCCCGCAACCCCCCTAGCAGGGAGTATTTATTGTTGGAGGCATAGCCGGCCATCAGCAAGCCAATCGGCTGAATGCTCGATAGGGCAATCCACAGGAAAATCGCAATTCCCACGTCGCTGATGAGCAGGTTTTGCCCAAATGGCACGATTAAGTAGGAAACGAACACCGGCAACACCACCAGGATCGGCCCTAGGGTGAATAGCAACGGATCCGCTTTCGAGGGAATGATGTCTTCTTTGAAGACCAGCTTCATCCCATCGGCAGCAGGCGCTAGAATTCCCAACGGACCGATGTATTCCGGGCCGATCCGCTGTTGGGCAGCAGCAGAAATTTTCCGCTCTAGCCACACTGATACCAGCACCCCAACGGTGGCGGCCAGCAGCATCAGGATCATCGGCAATGGCATCCAAATGACTTTCGCCACCGTCGCCGGAACGCCTAAATCCGTCAGGACTTTTATAAAACTTCCTTGTAGGTCAATACCTGGGTTCATGCTTTGTTGAGAAATTGTGAAGATTTCTTACGACTGGAACTCAGTAACAGTATAACCCGAGGGGGGACGCCAGAAATCGAGGAGGAGTCTGAGTTTCAGTCTGCATGCATGTCTTTTTTCTCCCAGAGCGGGTGAACCTCTTGCCGCACACTACCACTGTGCAATCCCCTGGCATGGGAGACCTGAGCTTTATTTTTTATTTTATACCCAACTGTTTTCGCCCCGGATTCCACCGGGCTATAAAAATTTTTTAGCTTCTATAAAATCTGAATTAATTGGATTACAATATAAAATTTCCCCCCAAGGATAAGCATTGAAAAAGCCAGGGAGACGCATAAGCTAAAATTTATCGTTCCCGGGTTATATCCGTTCGGGCCTCTTTCGTCGTTTCGCCCCTGATTTCCCCAGGCGAGAGACATTGCGATTTGCGATTTGCGATCTGAAAAAGCCTTACACTCTTAATTCTCCATTTTTCATTCTCAATTGCTAACTATTGAATTACAGATTAATAACAATTTAACGCCCCCGGGTGGAGTTCAAGGCGGAGTTTTTTAACGGTCCGGTCCGGTGGAGGGGGGAACTAGAAAGCGGGTTGGAGCGGGTAGACTGTGCCATGAAACCCCAGCGATCGCGGAATTTCGACCCGCCCCAACACCAGAGAAATTGAGAACTGAGCATTTTTGAATTCTTTCTCAAGTCTCAATTCTCGATTCTCAATCCCCCCGTTAGGCTCGACAGGGTTAACGGAGGGTTGTTGAGTGCCTTATCGTTCTTCTGTGGGAATGTAAGGAGCGCCGTGGGTGCCAGTGTAAATTTGAGTCGGACGGTAAATGCGGTTTTCGTTTAGCTGTTCTTTCCAGTGGGCCAGCCAACCGGCGACGCGAGCGATCGCGAAAATCGGCGTAAACAAATCCGTGGGGATGCCCAACTTGCGATAAACCAGACCCGAATAAAAGTCCACATTCGCGTAAATCCCCTTCTGGCCGAGTTTTTCCTCAACCACGCGCTCGATTTCTACCGCCACATCATAATATCGATCCCGACCAAACTTCTCGAATAGCTCTTCGGCCAAATTCTGGAGGACGATCGCGCGCGGATCCTTCACCTTGTACACCCGGTGACCGAAGCCCATAATCTTCGCTTTGCGAGCGATGCAATCTTCCACATAGGGCCGAACATTTTCCTTCGAGCCAATTTTTTCCAGCATGTCGATCACTTCTTCATTCGCTCCTCCATGTAGCGGACCTGCCAAGGTTCCCACCGCTGATGCCACCACCGCATAGGGATCCGTGAGGGTCGAAGCCGTCACTCTCGCCGAGAAGGTAGAAGCATTAATGGTGTGTTCTGCATGAAGGGTCAAGCACACATCAAACACATGCGCCGCCAGAGGATCCGGTACGCGCTCGGTCAACATGTACAAAAAGTTGGCGGAATAGCTCAAATCATCCCGAGGCTGCACCGGGTCGTTGCCTTTGCGCATCAATTGAAATGCCGCCACCATCGTGGGAATTTTGGCCAACAACCGCACCACAGCGGCGCGGATATAGGCGGGATTGTCTAATGCCCGACGCGAGTAAAACAATCCCAGCGCCGCCGCAGAGGCTTGCAACGCATCCATGGGATGCCCGGTTTCTGGGAAGCATTTCATCATGTCCCGAATCCGATACTTGATCCGGCGGTGATAGCGAATTTCATGCTCGAAGGCATTCAACTCATCTTTAGTCGGCAGATTGCCCCAAATCAATAAGTAAGCGGTTTCCAGGAAACTGCTGTTGGCTGCCAGTTCTTCGATGGGAATCCCGCGATATTCGAGCACTCCTTTCTTGCCATCTACATAACTGATGCTCGATAGAGTAGCGGGAACGCCTTCTAAACCTGGCTTAAATTCAAAACCTGTCTTTAAGTCGCCGGCGACAGTCATAAGCTTTAGCCCTTGCTTTAGTGAAATACCATCAAGCTAACTTACCAGATCCTCTTGAAATGTTAGCCTTTTTACATAAAAACTTTATTTCTATTTCCCCAAAGGGTTTAGAGTCTCCTTTCCGAAATAATTCTTAACTTTATCATCGTTCACTGACAAATTGGGTCATGCCCCCGGGGGGAATTGCGATCGCCTGCCAATGGGGGTCTGGTTCATGGAGAGCATACCTCCACCAGAGCCATTCCTCAACGCCGACTTGTTACCCTCAGACCCCCCACCGGACATCACAGCAGCAGTTTCGGTGGGGTCAGCCAAAACATGGAACTGTTGCCCACCGGATCCCCGGTTTCTGGCAGCATCACACCAATCACCCCGGCTTTTTTAACCACCAGGCGCTCTCGCGCTTCTCCCCAGACTAAAATTTCCGCCCAATTTCCCAAATCGGGCTGATGCCCCACCAGTGCCACGCACTGTCCGCCAGACTGACGCCATTTGCGATACCAGTTCAACCAATTATTCAAATCCCCAGCCGGCGAGAGGGAGGTGGATTCTTTAATTTGGCTGCCCAATCCTGCCGTTTGCAGAATCTCGGCGGTTTGCTTGGCCCGCACTAACGGACTGGTCAAAATCACATCGAATTGTAGATCCAGTTCTTGCAGTCGGTTGGCCACTTTCCGGGTTTTGCGAATCCCCTCTTTGGTCAGGGGACGCGCTTCATCTTGCGGGTAGTCTTCCCGGTTGGCGGCGATACCGTGGCGGATTAAATAAACTTTTGTGTCTTTGCTCATGGTGTGGGTTAGATGCGGTGGAAGGTCAGGGAACCCCGGCGGGAATTGTCTGGGGAATCATGCCACAGGGGCGATCGCAGCGGCGGTGTTTCAATCCGTGGGGAGGGTGCCCGGGCGATCGCCCATTCCCGATTCCTCCCCTGTGGAACAGTGGGGAAGTCCCACAACTCGCCCACCCCAAAGGGCGATCGCGATTAAAGTTCGCGCTTAAACTCTTCTAAGGTGCCGATCAAATCCACTTGGCAGCTTGTGGGAATTAACTCCAATAACGGCAATTGTCGCCGCCCTCCCCCCAGGTTGACTGGGATTCCTTCCAGAACTTTCACCACCTCCGCTTCCTCGATGGCGGGACTTTCGGTCAGCAACGGATAAAGCTGTTCGGCTAAGGTGACGTGCAAATGAGCATCATCTAAACGCAGACGCCATTTCGCAATGTCGAGATAAACCTTGTCGGCAATTTGCGCGGCAAGGTTTTCAATTTCTTTCGTGGTATTAGGATTTGCCATAATAATCGGATGAATAATCTGCAATTAAGAAAACATAAATCGCATGAGCGATTAAAATCAGCAGCCAACTGCCCGTAAACCAGACACTCCAAGTCCACTGGGCAAACTGCACGGTTCGGAAAAACCAGACCCCGGAATTGCTGGCGGCAAAAATTGCCACATGAACGGCAAAATTCATGCGATCGTCAATTTTGCGAAATTCGGGATCCTTGCGGTCGGGTTTGCGAGGCCAACGCGGAGGCATAACTATCCTGTCTCAACACTTAAGCCGACTTGGCGAACCTTGTTCACCAAAGTCTGAACTTCTTTATTTTAGGGCGCATTGGACTGATGCTTCTACGATAACTTCCCCTGCGGCGGATCTCGGGGCCACGCGCTGAGCTTTTCAATATAAGTTGTAAAACCTAATACTGCCAATTTGATTAAGTTAGAGTTAACGGCCCGCCTTCGAGTCAGAAGTAACGATAAAATGCAAAATAGACATTCACCACCCCTTCACCTGAAAAGTTTTGTGACTCCCGCACGATTACTCCGGCAAAATTCTACCAAGCGCCAGACCTTTCTGGCGATCGTTCCCCTATCCAATGAAGCGGCGGCTTTTGAAGCCTACCGACTGTTACAGTACCACGGGATTTCTCCCGAGCATCTGGCGATCGTCGGCCAAGGCTACAGTTCTCCCGATCGCGTCGGGTTGTTGGAACCCATGCAAATCGCCCTGCACAAAGCCCGCCGTTTCGCTCTCGTCACCGGCACGGTAGGCACGGTGGCGGGTTTGGCTGTGTTTCTGGCTTTACATTGGGGCTTCGATACCTCCCTCACCCTGACGTTGATGCTCCTCATCCCTACCGCCGGCATCGTGGGCGGCTTCTCCGGTGCCGTGGTTGGAGCTTTATTTGGCTTCTTGGGAGAAGGCACCACTGTCGGCATCTACCACCATCACGTTCGACAAGGGGGTTACTTGTTGATGATCGAAGGCTCTCAACCCTTAGTTCGCCGAGGAGAGGAAATCCTCAAGCAGTATTCTGCACCCAAGGCGCGCTGAGTGGGAATTTTTTTTCTCGATTTCTTCTATCCCCCAACCCAGTCGAATTCTTCCCCTCGCTTGATTTCCCCCACATCAAAATCTCATTTTCATCCACGATCTTCGCACTCTCGCCTGGTTGAAATCGACGCTGAATTCTGCCGCATTGCCCGTCAACTCTCATCCCTGCTTGGTTTCTGGCGCTGCTTGATAGTCGCCAGATTTTCCGCCTGTCTTGCTCAGCAGCCGAATGGATTGGATTTCAATGGATTTTTCTAGGGCTTTGGCCATGTCGTAAAGGGTAAGGGCAGCGACGGAAACGGCGGTGAGGGCTTCCATTTCTACCCCGGTTTCGGCTTTGGTGATGACGAGGGCGCGAATTTCATATCCGGGTAGCTGAGGATCTGCAACGATCTGAAGGTCAATTTTGTGCAGGGGTAAGGGATGGCACAGGGGAATGAGCTGGGAGGTCTGTTTGGCGGCCATAATACCTGCTAGTTTGGCAGTGCTTAGCACTTCTCCTTTTGGGGCGTCTCCGGCTTGGATTTTGGCTAAGGTCTCTGTGGACATCCGCACCCGACCGAGGGCGATCGCTTGCCTCCTGGTGGCTGCTTTTCCCGAAACATCCACCATCTGTGCTTGATTTTTATCGTCTAAATGGCTTAGCTGGTCAGGGTTTGAAGAATTTTTAGAAAAATTTTCAGAATTTGGTTTCATTTTTCCCAAAAGCTGTGTTACTATTAATTTTGGTGAGTCAAGGGCTTGTAGCTCAGTGGACTAGAGCACGTGGCTACGGACCACGGTGTCGGGGGTTCGAATCCCTCCTAGCCCGTTAAAACATCATAGTCTCCGAAAGTTGAGTTCTGAGCGAATGAAATAGCTCAGAACTCAAACTTTTTATGGGAGCGCTCATTTTAGTTGGATTCTTGCAGGGCATACCAGTCTTTTTCTCGCCCAAAGGCAAATTTGATGGAGCGCGTCAGGGTTGTACTCGAGGCGGTGACAAATACTGCGATCGCCACCAGTGCCATCGTTGCGGCGATCGCAAACAGACTCCGATAGTCGGTTTCGGCGGCGATCGCTCCCAAAATCGGGCCTGCCAAGGCAATCCCCAAGTCAAACCCCCCCACGCACATGGCAAAAAATCGACCCCGCTGGTGTGGCGCACAGCGATCGGCCATCAGCGCTAGCATCATCGGAATCACCATCCCTGCCCCACATCCTTGCAGCAATGCCCCAAACAACAGTCTCGCCGGCTCTTTGGCCCCCCACAACATCAGCATAGCCAGAAAATATGCGCTCAAACCGCTGGTAATAAACAACCCCCTCCCGTAGCGATCGGATGCCTTTCCGGTAAATAAGCGCAGGCTAAAACTGGATACGGCGGCGGCACTATAAAACAATCCCGGATTAATGTCGATCTGGCTATTTTTAATAAATAATGGCACGAATGTGGCAACAGTGCCGAACACTAACCCCACCATCAGCATCACAAAGGCGGGAACCCGCACCTGAGGACTGGACAACACCTGCCAAAAGGATTCGGTTGGCGCTGAGGGTTGCCGATTTTGGGGAGATGCTTCGGTGGGGTTCAAACTCTCCCCACAAGTTTCGCTGACGGGGAAAATACACAGCAAACTGAGGCTTCCCAGGGCAAAGGCCATGAAAAATAAGGGCGCATACCCCAAAGATTGTTGGATATATCCCCCCACCGCCGGTCCGATCGCCACCCCCAGGGGATTCACTAAGCTCATATATCCAATTAATTCCCCCCGCTTGCGCGGCGGTGACAAATCCGCGATTAAGGCACTGTATCCGGTGGTGAATGCGGCAATACTAATTCCGTGGAACGCCCGCAGCACCATCAGCAGGGGAATCGAGTTGACGATTAAATACCCCAACGGGGCGATCGCTACCACGGTGGCCCCTAACTGTAAAACGATTTTTCTCCCCCGGCGGTCCGCAAACGGTCCTAACCAGGCGCGCGAGGGCAGCAACCCCAAGGCAAATGCCCCCATCACTAACCCGATTTGTCCCTTGGTTCCGCCCAGGTATTCCACATAAAGCGGTAGGGTGGGCAGCAACGAGGCAATGCTCGCCCAAAACAATAACCCCGCACCAAATAATATCAAGAGGCTGTTGCGACGCTGTGCCTCAATCTCCCAGAATACTCTCAAAGCGTTTCATTCCCTTCTTGTAAATCTCAGCAATCCATTGGGGGCACCAACATGCCCCCACCTCTCTCATGCTAATGTTTTTTTTTCCAATTGTTAAGGAATGTTAAGAATCGATCCGGCGTTCCGGTATGGGGGGACTGAGGTGGGGCTACTCAGGCGATCGCTTACCTCTATTTGGAGTTACAATTCATCTAAATTGCATATTTCGCGATAGAATAATCTGAAGAGAGGGTGGCGTTGAGTCTGTGGGTGGGATTGGGGTAGAGGACGCGGGAGGAGGCGGAACCTCGGGATGGGCATTCCCCCCTGGGGGGAACGAGAAAATGAGAAAAATGAGAAAAATGAAATATGCAATTTAGATGTAACTAAATTCCGGGCTGATAGCTGGACATGACGCGACCTGCGCCGCGCAGTTGTTGGGAATAGTGGCGACTGACGGGGTGTTGGGTATCGCAAAGAGAATCGATCCCGACACAATTGCGACCCACTTCTTTGCCAGAACTATGGATGTAACGACCCTCGCCGAGATAAAGTCCCACATGGGTGGCTTTTTCCGCCGGACCGAAGAACACCAAATCCCCGGGTTGTAACTCCTGCAGGGGAATCGATCGCGTAAAAGGCTCTTGCTGATAGGCATCTCTGGGCAGCCAAATGCCAGCGGCGCGAAAGGCAGCTTGCATGAGTCCGGAACAATCGTAATTCGGGCCGATGGTGCCGCCCCAGAGGTACTCGTTGGGGCGTTGCATGGCATCGTATGTAAAGGCGATCGCGGTAGA
Source organism: Phormidium sp. CCY1219 (assembly GCF_035615515.1). Lineage (GTDB taxonomy): Bacteria > Cyanobacteriota > Cyanobacteriia > Cyanobacteriales > Laspinemataceae > CCY1219. The sequence goes on along the minus strand of NZ_JAJENT010000976.1, from coordinate 12,757 downwards.
TAATCGCGGTTCGATGTCTTCGCGAGACTTCGGCGTCGGCTGATAGGGGCGAGGGGCGGTTTGCAGATGCTCGATATCGGCAATTTTCACCCATCCGGGATAATCATCTTCACACAGCAAGACTTTCAGTGCCTCAGAAGACTCCCCGGCGCGACTTGCAGACCACAGCTTCGACTCCTCCCCCTGGGGGAGTACAATTCGCAAGTGACGCCCCGCCGTGGCTTGAGTTGCCAAGCTGTCGCATCTGGGGGAATCATAAATGTTTAAATGAACTCGGCATCGATACTGCACTGTGCTGGCACAGCTAGATGTTAATTGACTCAGAGAAACCATAATTGTCCAGGATGAGTAACCCAACGATAAACAATAACCCAGAAAAAATAACCGATAAACCCAACGCCCCCCGACGCTGACCAAAATTCTGCGCGACGCAACGTCAATAGGCGAGAGATAAAATAGGCGCGATCGCGCCTTCCGAGAAGCTTACCCCCTGACATTGACCCTTGGCGTCGTTTCCCCCTTCTTGTAATCCCAATCCCAGCTTGCAACAAACCATGACATTTTTCCGAAAAGACGAACAACTCGACAGTATCGGCGATCGCATTTTAGAAACAACTTGGGCAGAATTTTCCCACTTAGCCCGCAACCAAATTGCCCTAACCTGGATTGTCTACGACCCCCCGGTGTCGGTGAATACCGGTGGTGCCCTCAGTCCAGATGCCTTCTGGAATCATCCCATCCGAGGATATGCCTATCGGGGGTTAGAGCGCATTTACCCCGCCAGCGTGGTCAAGCTGTTCTATCTCGTGGCGGTTTACGAATGGCTGGAAAAAGAGATGATTGTCACCAGTCCAGAATTGCAGCGCGCTATCCGAGATGCGATCGTGGATTCGAGCAATGATGCCACCAGTTTGATGGTCGATGTACTAACCGGCACCACCAGCGGTCCGGAGTTACCGCCCGCCCCCTTTGAAACCTGGAAGCAGCAGCGCAATATTGTCAACCGCTATTTTCAGTCCCTCGGATGGCCCGAACTCGAAAGCATCAATGTCAATCAAAAAACCTGGTGCGATGGACCCTACGGGCGGGAACGAATTTTCCTCGGCGAGTTAATGGAAAATCGCAATATGCTCACCACCAATGCTACCGCTCGTCTGTTACACAGTATTGTGGGTGGGGTGGCGGTTTCTTCCCAGGCATCCCAAGGGATGATGAAGCTGATGGAACGTTCTCTCGACCCAGAAGAACTGGCGGCGGATCCGGAAAATCAGGTGACGGGTTTTTTGGGGGCGGGTTTGCCCGAGAATGCTCAACTCTGGTCGAAGGCAGGGTTGACCAGTCAAGTGCGCCATGATGCCGCCTATATTGAATTGCCCGGGGTGTCCCCTTATTTGTTGGTGGTGTTTACACAAGGAAAGGCGCAAAGTCAGAATGAAGCAATTTTGCCGTTTGTGTCGCAACAAGTGGCGAGTGCAGTGCAAGAACTGTAAGCCGGCGCGGGTTGCACCCTGACTAGGCGATTGTTTTGGGCCGGTGATGGAATCAGCGTCTCGGGAAAGCCCTGGGATCCGGTGAAGATTTCCATCGCCAATCTAGAAGCGAAAATTCACATTGGTGTGAGGAGTGAGGCGTGATTTTTACATTAGCGAGAGGCATGTTTTGGCTGAGTGTTGGCGCGGTGGCGCTGACGGGGGTGGGGGAAAATTTAGCGGCGATCGCCCAAGTGTCGCCACCGCCGATGGATGAGGGGGTGGCGGGAGTGGCGGGCGATCGCGGGGGGTATTCTCTCGATTCCGGTGGAGTTGATGACGAGTCCCCTACGGTGGCCACCATAGCGCCTCCAGCAGACAATGCCGGCGATCGCGCCATGTTACTCCGGGGAACTCAGGCGCTGAATGCGGCTCAATTCTCTGCGATCGACGCCCACCCATTCTCCCCCGGGGGGTCACTCCCTCCCGCCCCACCCGAACATTTGGCGATCGATGATGATGACGAACTCGATCCGGGTCGCACTACTCTGTCTGGTCCGAGTTATGTGGCGGCGGGTCTGCAGGTGGGGATCAATGCTGACAATGCGGCGAGTCCCCTGGGCGATGGCGGGTTTGCCTTGTTTAGCAAAATCGGACTGCTGGAACAAGTCTCGTTGCGTCCAGCGGTTTTGTTCGGGGAACATGTGTTGTTTGAAGTGCCGGTGACGATTGATTTTCCCCTCCAGGATACGGATGAACAGCTGCGGGTGAATGTCGCGCCTTATATTGGCAGCGGGGTGGCGATTTCCACGGATTCGGATAATTTTATTGGCTTTTTTGGCACGGCGGGCATTGACTGGCGGCTGTTTTCGCGGTTTATTGCTACCACTGGGGTGAAGGTGGGATATGTGGAGGATATTGAGGTTGGGGTGGCGATCGGTGGCGGTTATGCATTTTAAATGGGTTATGCTGAGGTATTGCACTCTGGCGCGATCGCCCGATAACCGCAGGACACTCACTGTCTGGGGGTTTCGCTAAATTCGGGTTTTCTCTATACTCAATGCTTGCTACGCCGATGCGCGAGGCGTTTAGCGGCGATCGCCAGTTGGCAAGGCGCAGGGGTCGATCGAATCGGTGCAACAAATGCGTTTATTCAAATTAATTATGATGGGTGTGAGAAAAAATTGGGTCGGATCGATGGCGTTGGCGGGGTTGGCAGGGTTGGGGATCCCTTGGGTTCCACCAGCGATCGCTCAGTCTCCCAGGGTTGCGGATCCACTGCCTGAGTTCGCGTCCGATCTCGCGCCTGAGTCGCCACCGCAACCGGGCGCAAGGGTTCCCCCCCCGAACCGAGAAGGGCGATCGCTGCGGGATTTTGAAGTGTCGGTGAGTCTGGATAAATGGGAGTTGATTACCGAAGCGGCAATTTTGCCGACGGGGAAGGGTTCGCCGGAGTCCGGATCTGGGGAACTCGCCCAGGTCCGCTTTCCCGATTCTTATCGCTATAGTGCGGGGTTTGATTTACCGACGTTTGGTTGGGTGACTACCGATGCGCGCGGGGTGGATAGCGTCCTGGGAATTAATGCGTCGTTGGGGATCTCTTATAAGAAGTATTTTGAATCGGCGATCGCGGATCGGTTTAATCCGGCGTGGGGTGTGGGAACTTTGGCGATCGCCTTACCCTATGCCACCATTGGCGGCGATTACCAATGGACCAGCGGTTGGTACCTCGGCGGTCATGTGGGGGGCATGATATTTTTCTATGATGATGTTTTCCCGTTTCCCATCGGGTATGTCAGCGTCGGTTATCGCTGGTAATGGCGAAGGGAGACTAGTCCAATAAACCACTCCCCCATTCTCTGGGTCAGAGAATGGGGGAGTCAGAAATTATTTTGGCATCGCCCTGGGGGGTGCCGGAAACGGAGAGGGAGGGATTCGAACCCTCGTTACGGCGTTACCAACCGTAAAACAGATTAGCAATCTGCCGCTTTCAACCACTCAGCCACCTCTCCTCGGTGACACTTCTTTATCATAGCAGATGTTTTTCGGGTTGCAAAGTGGATTTTCGATCGATTTTGCAAATTTTTTTTGGGGGCTGTCGGTGAAGCCAGTTTGTGGGGATATTGACAATTGTTAATTGGTTATCCCCGCCATGAAAGGATTGTATCCCTGGGAGATTGCAGATTTCAAACGGGGGCGATCGGCCAGAAGAGGGGGGCGCTTGTCAAAAAGATAAAAAAATGCTAAAATATTATAGCCATAATCGGTAAGAGGAAGTGGAGTTACTCAAAACCACCAACGGCTGCGGGTTCGGGATTGCCCACCTAAGCGGGGGAAGTCCAGACAATCGCAGTGGAGTAAGGAGGGAGTAAATCTGAAAGGAGTTTAAAAAGATGGTAGGTCGAGGGAAAGATTTCCCTGTGGGTTCTCACCTCAAGTCCTGAGGGAGGACTCAAAAAAATGGGCGATCGCTCCATGTAGGGGCAGAACTTGCCAAAGTGGCGATCGCTTGTCACCCCGATCGAGTATTATAGAGATAAGAGGAATCGGCGAGATCGGGAGATCTCTGCAACATTCCCTCGGTCGAAGAGGGCAGTGGCGGGTTTCGTGAAACGAATCTGCAAGCTGCTTTTGTCGAATTCCGGTGAAAAAAAAAACTATGGCGGTAGAAGCTAGTAAACATATTGCCTTAATTTCGGTCCACGGCGATCCCGCAGTGGAAATTGGTAAAGAAGAGGCAGGCGGACAAAATGTGTACGTGCGACAGGTGGGAGAAGCACTGGCAAAGCGGGGCTGGAAAGTGGATATGTTTACCCGCAAAGCCGATGCCAAATCCCCCACGGTGGTAGAACATGCCCCCAATTGTCGGACGATTCGGCTGGTGGCCGGTCCGGAAGCATTCGTCCCGAGGCAAGAAATTTTTGAATTTTTGCCCGAGTTTGTGGAAGGGCTGGTAGAGTTTCAGGAACGAGAAGGCATACAATATCAAATCGTTCACACGAACTATTGGCTGTCTTCCTGGGTGGGAATGGAGCTGAAGAAACGGCAACCCATCAAGCAGGTTCACGTTTACCATTCCTTGGGGGCGGTGAAATATAAGGCAGTGTCGGCGATCCCGACGATTGCCACCACGCGCTTGGCGGTGGAAAAAGAATGTTTGGAAACTGCAGAGCGCATTGTAGCCACCAGTCCGCAGGAGAAAGAACACATGCGATCGCTGGTGTCGCAGAAAGGCACCATCGATATTATTCCCTGCGGGACGGACATTCACCGCTTTGGTTCGATCCGAAAAGCCGACGCCCGCGCCACCCTGGGGATCGACCCGGATGAGAAAGTGGTGTTCTATGTGGGACGCTTTGACAAGCGCAAGGGGATCGAAACCTTAGTGCGGGCCGTGGGTCGCTCTCGCGTGCGACACAGCGATCGCCTGAAACTGATAATCGGTGGCGGGTCGCGTCCGGGACAAGCGGATGGCATCGAGCGCGATCGCATCGAGGGGATTGTGGATGAATTAGGTCTGCGCGAGATAACCACCTTCCCGGGACGCATCGGCGACGATGTGCTGCCCACCTACTTTGCGGCGGCTGACGTTTGTGCGATTCCCAGTCACTACGAACCCTTCGGGTTGGTAGCCATCGAAGCAATGGCCAGCCGCACCCCGGCGATCGCCAGCGATGTAGGCGGTTTGCAGTTCAGCGTCAAAACCGAAGAAACCGGGCTATTATGTCCGCCACAGGACGATGCTGCCTTCGCAGAAGCCATCGATCGCATTCTCGGCGACATGGAATGGCGCGATCGCCTGGGTGAAGCCGCACGCAAGCGCGTGGAAGACAAATTTAGCTGGGATGGCGTCGCCGCACAACTGAGCGATTTATACGAGAGTCTGCTGAAAGAAGAACCGGCAGAAGAAGGGGAAAGCTTGGTGAAAGCGATCGCCTAGGGAAAAAGAGTAAAGGGACAAGAAACCGGGGTTCTATCTCTCACGAGTGGGCAAACCTACCCGGTTTCTCCACCTCTCTCCCGCAACTAACGCAGTCGCGAATGTAGCACTATAATTTTATCGTCGTAGGAGAAATCCTGCGGCGCTTTGTTTTGTATCGCACGAGCTGAAATGATGGAAATACGGGGCGTTTGGATGCCCACCACCGATAGTAACCTCTGGCGATCGCGCGACAGGATTGCCGAAGCGATCGCCTTTTTGGCCGAAACCGGATTTAACGTGCTGTTTCCAGTAGTCTGGACCCGAGGACTCACCCTTTATCCCAGTGCCGTAATGCATCGCACTTTTGGCGTAGAAATCGATCCCCGGTTTGCAGGGCGCGATCCCTTAGCCGAAGCGATCGCCGAAGCCAAAAAATGCGGCATGGCGGTGATTCCCTGGTTTGAATATGGGTTTGCCAGTTCGTATAATTGCAATGGCGGGATGCTGCTAGAGAAAAAACCCGACTGGGCCGCCCGCGATCGCGCCGGGAATCTGTTGTGCAAAAACGGTTTCGAGTGGATGAATGCCTTCTATCCCCCGGTACAGCACTTCATCCGCGATTTAATCCTGGAAGTGGCCACCCGCTACGATATCGCAGGTATCCAAGGGGACGATCGCCTGCCGGCCCTTCCCAGTGAGGGCGGTTACGATGCATTCACCGTTCAACGCTATCGCGACACCTTCGATCGCGACCCGCCAGACAATCCGCAACAGCGCCAATGGCTGCAGTGGCGGGCGGATATTCTCACGGAGTTCTTAGCACAACTGTATCGAGATGTCAAGGGAATTGACGAGAATTTATTGGTTTCCCTGTCGCCCAATATCTATCGCTGGTGCTTATCCGAATATTTGCAAGATTCTCGCACTTGGATAGAACGAGAAATTGTGGACTTGATGCACCCGCAGATTTATCGCCGCGACGCGAAACGCTACCAGCAGATTGTGCGAGAGATGGTCTACAGACAGTACGAGGCGCAGCATTTGCCGCGCATTGCACCGGGGATTTTGATTAAGTTAGGGAAATATCGGATTGGGGCAGAAGATTTGTTGCAGGCGATCGCCTGCAATCGCGCGTGCCATCTTCCCGGAGAAGTGCTATTCTTTTACGAAGGATTGCGCCAGGATAACGATGAATTGGCGAAAGTGTTGCGATCGCACGCTTATGCCAAACCCGCCGCGTTTCCCACCGCCGCCGAACTGAAGCAACAGGCGATCGCGCAGCAAAAACCCCGGTTCCACCCTCCGGGACTTTCGGCGATCGGCGATTGGCTGAAACGTCTTTTTTAGCACGATTTCCCACATGCCGGGTAAATTTATTTAATCCACCGATTCACCCACGGTTGGAGTTTGATTTCTACCAAATACGCCAGGGCGAACAATAACCCGAAATTGAGGAAATAAACCAGCCAACTATCGGGAAACGCCGATTGCAACCCCCATTGAATCAAAATAGGATAGCTCAACACATAGAGACTGTAGGAAATGGGCGCAAGCGGAGAAAACCACCCCAAGATAACTTCAAAATGGGCTAATTTTTTTTGATACCAGTAGGTGCCGATCGCAAATGCCACCAGCGCCGCCAAAAAGTGACGGAACATCAAAATCGGGTAATATCCGAGGCGAAGTTCCTCCACCCCCAAAATCGGCAACCCCGTCACCAGTAACATCACCCCCAAAGAGACAAAAATCGGGCGCATGGCTTGAAAATTTAATTGGCGAGATTTGACGTAGAGGGTTGCCGCTTCTACCCCCGTCCACCAGATAATAAAATACGCGGAAATCAGAGAAATTTGATTGGGATAAAGCCAATAGATGAAGTAGGAAAAAGCTGAAAACGCGAGGACGTAGTAAATTCGTTTAAACTGGACGCCAAATAGTAAATTTATCGGGTAAAATAGCAGATAAAACCACCATTCATAAGATAAAGACCATAAAGGTAAATTTCCCAAAAATGGATAAAACCAGGTTCCGGGCTTAACGCTGCCAAAATCCTGGAGTAAAATAAGATTGCCTGCCACATCGCGCCAGGAAAATATGGAGGCTAAACTGCCGTTGAAATAGCATACCCCCAGGGAAACGAGCATGGCAATCACTAAGGGGAAATAGATTCTTCTAAATCGCTTGAGAAAAAAAGTTCTAAACGGTTGTTGGGGATGCTTGAGGGCGGATAATTGCACCACAAAGCCACTGAGAATAAAGAAGACAATGACCGCTTCTTGTCCGGCAGCAAACAGCAGTTTTACGGGGAAGGGAATGAGGTTGGACGAGTATAAGCCATAAACGAAGTTGTGAATTAACACATAGAGACAGGCAACTCCTCGAATGGCATCCAGCTTGTGAAAGTAAAGTTTTTTGTCCATTGGTGATGGGTTTTTAGAGGCAACAAGCTGTGGGCGTTGGAGTGGGGAAATGAGCGATGCAAAACAGCGCGATCGCCGTTTCAACTCAAGCCCAGGTACCTTGTGGGTTCTCTGGTGCTTTTTCCAGTTTGGGTGGGGAAACGGAACTGTGCCGGGATTGTGTTTTAAAAAAGATTATATCGTGAAGCGCGTTACTCGGGGAATGAAGATGCGATCGGCAAGGGGGTGCCATTGCCGATCGCGAGACGGGCGGGAGGATGCCCGAGGGGAGATAGGGTTATCAGGACCAAATAGGGCGATCGCGCTGTTTTGCGTCACCCTTATCACTGAACAGGGTGGACTTACGGCACAGTTCAGTCGCCGCCTCGGCGGGGAGGGGTTTGCCTAACAGGTAGCCCTGCACGGAATCACAGTTAAGCGATCGCAAAAACTCCAATTGTTCCACCGTTTCCACCCCCTCAGCAATCACTTCTAAATTCAATCCATGCCCGAGAGAGATAATCGAATTGACAATTGCTGCATCATAGGATTCCGAAATTGCATCGCGAATAAACGAGCGATCGATTTTGAGTTTATTCAGGGGAAAATGCTTCAGAGACGAGAGAGAAGAATACCCCGTACCAAAATCATCGATCGCGATATGAATCCCCATTTTCTGCAATGCCTGTAGCACGCCGATTGTCAATTCTGGATCTTGCATGGCAATGCTTTCGGTGACTTCTAATTCTAAACTGGTTGGAGCCAGACCCATTTCCCTTAAAATGCGCGTAATGGTATCGAACAAGTTTTTTTGGCGCAATTGACGCAGGGAAAGATTGACCGCCATCCGAATTGGGGGCAATCCCGCTAACTGCCAGGTTTTATTTTGAGCCGCCGCCGTAGCAAGTACCCATTCTCCGATGGGACAAATCAGCCCATTTTCTTCTGCTAAAGGAATAAACTGACCCGGGGATATCAATCCACGTTGGGGATGCTGCCAGCGAATCAGGGCTTCCATGCTGATAAGCCGACCAGTTTTTAACTCCACTTGCGGCTGATAGTACAAACAAAATTCTTCCCGTTCTAACGCTTTGTGGAGACTGTTTTCTAACTGCAGTCGGTGAAAGGCTTTCGTGCCCAAAGCAGGGGTATAAAGCTGATAGGTATTGCGCCCTTGTTGCTTCGCGCGGTACATCGCTGCGTCGGCGTTTTTTAACAGCGTTTCCGTATCTTCTCCATCATAGGGAGCTAGTGCAATTCCCAGACTGGCTTTGATGTAAAATTCGCGATTGTTCAGGATAAAAGGCGCTGTCAAAGTGTCGAGAATTTGCCGCGCCACCCCAGCCGCATCGTCAGCGGATTTGATGCGATCGAGCAAGAAGGTAAACTCATCGCCTCCCCACCGGGCAATGCTATCCCCTTTCGGCATACAGTCGGTGAGGCGCTTGGCCACAGATTGCAGGATTTGGTCGCCGATGGCATGTCCGAGGGTATCGTTAATGGTTTTAAATCCGTCCAAGTCGAGAAATACGACAGCGAGCATTTCGCCGCGCCGATCGGCATTCGCTAAGGCTAATGAGAGTCGCTCGTTAAACAGCATGCGATTGGCCAAACCGGTGAGGCGATCGTGGTAAGCTTGGTGGCGAATCATGTTTTCAACTCGCCTTTGCATAATGGCCATGTACAGATGAATGCCCAAAGATTGCGCCAGTTTGATTTCCGGAAATGTCCAGGCTTTGGCCACTCCTTTGTTGAGTTCTCGCCACACTTCAAACGAGTCACGCGGTCGGTGATTGCGGCGATCGCCATTATTGCGTCCCGCCCATAAGGTTTCGGTTTCTCTTTCGTGTCGGAAAATCGTCAGACAGCCGACGCATTGTTGATGATATTTAAGCGGAACGATCAGAAGCGAGCGAATGGGTGTGTACTGGAAGGCAGAGACTAAAGGTTGAAATTGCGGGGTTTTGTAAATATCGGTAATGGTGTGGATGCTCAGAGAAATGTCTTGCATCACCGGGTATTTTGCAGCGTTTACTTTTTTTCCATTGGGTTGTAAGGTGACATCCAGGCTAGGCATTAAAAGTTCCGGGTTGGCTAGGGCTTCGTCGGTATTGGCGGCCAGAATTTTACCGGGAGAATCCGACGTGCCATCATTCATTAGCTGTTGCCAATAGAAGGTTTCTTCAATCCATTCGCGATCGGGTTGGGTGCCATAGGTGTAGAGTTGCGCCGGTGCGCCGCTGGCATCGGTGGTAATATAAAGTCTGCCCCCGTCTCCTTGCAGTGCGGTGACGGTTTCTTTGAGCACCGTTTGTCGAATTTGGGTGATTTTCAGGGGAGAGTGGAGCAAACAGCTAATTTTCTCGATCGCCGCTTCATCGAGGGCTTGTTGTCGCGTGCGACTGAGCAAGTCAGACTGCGCGATCGCGATGGATAATTGATCCACGAGCAACTGCACAATTGCTAGTTCTCTTTCGGAATAGCGTCGCGGTTTGGCATGGTGAGACACCAGCAATCCCCAGAGGTGTTTTTGATGCAAAATCGGCACCACTAACGAGGAACATACCCCCATATTGCTCAGATATTCGGCGTGGCACGGATCCACTGGGGAATAGCGAATATCGGCATTCACCAAGTTTTCCCCGGTTTGGGGCGAATCGAGTTGATTGATGGTTTTGCGTCTAGAGGTGACATCCACGATGACTCGCTGACGCGCTTTGACAAATAACTCGCGCGCCTCGGGTGGAATATCCGTGGCGGGAAACCATAGACCCAGCATGGAGGGTAATTCTGGTCCGGCGATCGCTTCTGCAATCACTTCCCCACTTCCATCGGATGCAAACCGATAGATTTTGACTCGATGGGTGCCTAAAAACGATCGGATTTCCTGCACCGTTGTGGTCAAAATCTCTTGCAGCTCTAACGATTGGCGAATTCTGCTGGCTAACCGATAGAGTAAGTTTTCCCGCTCGAGTATCGGCTGTAATTTAGGTTGCTTTTTCCTCCCATTCATCCGATTCTTCTCCCAGATCGACTGATATTTACCCTGTGCTAGCACCCCGGTTTATCTATATTCTATTTTATCCTATTTTTGTCAGTTTTAATGCGAAATTAACAAAAAAAATTGCGACGGGGTGAAATGCCGATCGCCTTGTAAATTTCCCGCAGGCCGCTCGCGACCCCCAGTGGCAGTTGATTTTTTAGATTTTACGCTATTTTATAAAACTCTTGCAAGCGTTTTTTATTCAATTCTAGAAGGGTTCTTAATTCAAGAGGAAAAATTTGGCGTAAACTTAAAAAATGCTTGCATCAAAAACGAGTCGAACGGTTCTGGCGCAACCGAGGTCAGGCGGTTGTTGGGAGTGGGGTAGGGGCAAAGCGATCGGGGGGGTGTCGAGACCCTCGGTGGCGATCGCTGCGGATCCACCGCCCCTGAGAGCCAATCTCTGAGATTCTCATAATACTATTGCCCTCTTTCCAGTCCTTGTTAACCTGTACCAAAAATTCTCTGCTCAAAGTTCGCGATCGATTTAGCCGCCGATGTGTTAAGATATATTGCAAGCGAAGTTCGGCTGTGGTGTTTGTTTTTGAGATTAACAGACAAACACAAGCGGTTAAATTTTCACGATCTAAGACATTCACCCCCAGCCTGCAAAAACCATAGAGGGTAGGGGGGAAGCTGTCAGTGCATTCGCTGTAGCCACAGAAAGTGGGTGCCCGAGGCACCATTTGCAACAGCCATCGAACCCCCGTGCAACCACGGGCAGCTCGAACTTCACCATTTCTTCTGGGCGAAACACAGACAAGCCCAGTAATTTACTGACGTTTAGAAGGAGAACCTATGACTCAAGTTGTAGTCGGAGAAAACGAAGCCATTGAATCTGCCTTGCGTCGCTTTAAGCGACAAGTTGCTAAAGAAGGGATTTATGCGGATATGAAGCGGCGACGGCACTTCGAGACGCCCCAAGAAAAGCGCAAGCGTAAAGAAATCGCCCGCCGACGCAAGCGCCGATATCGCCGTTAAAAACACAAGCATATCCACTCGATCGCGCAGTAGGTAAGTGGGGCGAAGCGCCCCCGCGATCGAACGGATAAATATCGGCAAGAGGGGGATGAGCGATCGCCGCCTAGTAATTTTTCAACGCCCGTTCTATTTCGCGTTTTTCGGCACGTTTTTTTAGCGTTTCTCGCTTATCGTAAATCTTCTTCCCTCGCGCCAGAGCAATTTCCACTTTCACCAAACCCCGCTTTAAATACATCTTCGTGGGCACCAAAGTTAACCCTTTCTGTTCCACCTTGCCGATCAGCTTGCGGATTTCCCAACGATGGAGCAGCAGCTTGCGGGAGCGGCGCGGGTCGTGGTTAAAATACAGACTAGCCGTCTGATAGGGCGAGATGTGAACGTTAATCAGCCACAGTTCGCCGCCGCGAAGCACGGCATAACCATCGCGTAAATTAACTTTACCTTCTCGAATGGACTTCACCTCGGTTCCTTTGAGTTCAACGCCCGCTTCGTAGGTTTCGAGAATCTCGTATAAGTGCCGAACTTGGCGATTGTCGCTAACGATTTTAATTCCTGCTTTTCCCATTCCTAAATATGTCGGTGTAAAGACTTGAGCTAGAGGCGATCGCGTCCCATACAGGGCGATCGCCTCTAACTTCTAGGGTATCGTTTTATGAATGCACCACCACCTGCTACGCCCGGTGGTGGTGTCTTGATGAGAAGGGCGTATCCCTTCCCACCGTAGGATTTACAGCCTATTGCTTCATCTCTCGAAAACTCCTGTGTCCGGGTGGCTCCAAATCGGTGTTGCGCGCCTGAGCATCAACCTGCTACGCGAGAAAAGGAGAATGCGGCGAATCTCGTTCAATCCGACGCCAGCTCGATCTTATTAGGGGTCGATGAGGGCTTCGCAACCCTCACCTCCCATTCAGAACCGGACATGAGACTTTCACCTCATCCGGCT
>NZ_JAJENT010000975.1:0-21045 GCF_035615515.1 Phormidium sp. CCY1219 | reverse complement strand
TCCATTTCCCCTGGCTCTCATCCCGACGCTCACCAAGCACGGGTAGAGCGCGGGGCTTCCCGCCGAGAAGCTAAAATAGAAGAGAAAAGCGACGGGAGGTGAGAAGAAAAATATGGCAAACGGGATTTGGCAGAGTCTGAAAGGGTTTTTTGGGGATGAGCGCAGCGCGCCTCAATCGCCAGTACCCGAGGCCCCCCAGGCTCCACCCCCGGCGCTAGAGGATCGGGATTACAAACTGTTGTTCGCGCAACTGCTCGAAGGTCTGAGGTTGAGCTGGGATGTGGCGCGGGTGAAAGAGTTTTTTGCCGCTTTAGGACCGCGCGGGGACTATGGACTGTGGGCCGAGTGGCTGCGACGGTGGGGGGAAACCCTGCAGGAACGAGAAACTGTGGAACGGGAGTTAGCAATGCGACTGGTGCAACTGGGGCAAATGCAACTGGGAGAATTGAGCCAGGAGGCGGGTACCCTTGGCACTCAGTTATTGCAACAGAAAGCCAGCGGGGGAACAAGACCCGCCGCGCCTGCGCCGCCGCCGGAAAATCCCCAGCAGTGGTTCGAACGGGGGAATCAAGAACTGAATGCGGGCAAGACGCAAGAGGCGATCGCGGCTTATCGCGAAGCGGTGAAACAACAACCCGACTTTGTGGCAGCTTGGAGCAATCTCGGAGCGGTGCTGTTTTACACTCAGCAATATAATGAAGCCCTCGAGGTGTTTGATACGGCTTTGCAATATCAAAGCGACAACCCGAACTCTTGGTTTAACCGAGGGTTTACCCTGTCGGTGTTGGGTCGTCATTCCGAAGCGATCGACTCTTATGAAAAAGCGATTCAACTCAAGCCGGACTTTTTGTTTGCGTGGCAAAATCGCGGCGTGGATTTGGCAAAATTGGAGCAGTACGAAGAGGCGATTCGCTGTTTCGAGCAAGGGATTCAACTGAAGCCGGATTTTGCCGATGCGTGGAGTAGCCGAGGCAATGCCCTGTTGAAGTTAGAACGCTACAGCGAAGCGGTGGAAAGTTATGACAAGTCTTTGGAATTTAATGCCGATGCGGCTGAGAGTTGGTTTAACCGGGGGATTGCCCTGACGGCGTTGCAGCGCATTTCCGAGGCGATCGCCTCTTTTGATAAAGTGCTGGCCATTCAGCCCCAGAGTTTTGAAGCTTGGGTGAACCGGGGTCTGGCTTTGATGAGTGATAACCAACATGGAGAGGCGATCGCCTCGTTCGATCGCGCCCTCAACCTCCAACCCGATGACGCGGTGGCGATCGCCTATCGCGAACAAGCTGAAACTCTGCGCGAACAACAGTCCGAATAATTGCCACCAGGGCCTCTGGTTTCCGGAAGCGCTGATTCGAGGGGTGCGAGGAAAACTCTGTCGGGTGGGCAATGAATTGCCCACCCGACAACTCAAAACCGTCCAATAACACAATCCTCGGAGTATCGTAGTATTCTGTGTTACTTTTTGGCAATGGGCAAATGTTTCAAAATGCAAGGGATTGTGAATAAACGTAATGCAGCCTTGCCAATTTATGCCTTTCGTTTTATAAAATTAAATAAGTAAATTTGCTTAAGCAATTTCACAAGAAATCCACAAAAAATTGAGGGAAATTTCACATGACTATCTGGGTTAACGAACAACTGGATCCGTCCGGAATGGTGTATGCTTGCATTGCTTGCTCGGATGAAAAGCAGGCGAAAGAATGTCACGACTCTTTTGCGGGGAACTTAACTGAAGAGCAAAAAGCGATGGGGTGGAGCGCGAGATTAAGAAAAGTAAATTCCTGGGAAGAAGTGCCGGTGAGCGCGTTGAAATTATCGTAATTCCCAGGGTCAGAAGATTGATAGGGTGAAGTGGAACCGAGACTATCGGCAGACTTCACCCGCGAAAGACCGAATCGCGATCGATTCTCAATTCGCTCATGTCTCCGGCGGAGGTTGCTTGGGCGGGCGGGGGATTTTGGAATAAAGGGGACTGAGGACTTGATTGAGAAGACGGAGTTGTTCGGTGGTGCCCATACAGATGAGGGTATCGCCGACTAACAGGAGGGTATCCGCCGTCGGACCGCCGATCAGATTGCCATCATCGCGACGAATCGCCAGGACCAGCGCGCCAGATTGCGATCGCAGTTTGGCATCGCGCAGGGTTTGTCCGGCAAAGGGACAGGTATCCGAATCGAGGCGAAACTCTTCGAGATAAAAGGCGCGATCCCTGCCGGCCACGATTCCATCCACAAAATCCATCACCTGGGGGCGCAGGGCCGCTGCCGCCATGCGTCTGCCTCCGGTAATATAAGGAGAGACCACGGCATCGGCTCCCCCGCGTTGCAGTTTTTGCACCGCTTCTTCCGTATTGGCGCGGGCGATCGCCCGAATGTCGGGATTGAGGGTTTTCGCCGACATCACCGTATAGAGATTTTCCGCATCCGAGGGCATCGCCGTCACCAAACACAAGGCGCGTTCGATGCCCACCCCGAGTAAGGTGGCATCCAAGGTGGCATCGGCTTGAATAACATTATAGTCAAGTTGCTGTGCCTGCTGGATTTGCTCGGGATCCGAGTCGATGACGATAAAGGGGATGCCCTCAGCGTCAAATTCCGCCGCAATTTGACGACCGGTGCGCCCAAATCCACAGAGTATGTAATGACCCGTTAACGTTTCAATCAACCGTTGCTGTCTTCTCAAACGCAGTTCATCTTGAAAATAACCCTCAATGATGGCTTCTGTAAAGCGGTTGACGATATAACCAATGCTGACTAACCCCATCGCAATCAACGAAATGGTAAAAATTCGACCGCGATCGCCTAAGGGGTTCACTTCGCTAAATCCCACCGTAGACAGGGTGATCACGGTCATGTAGGCGGCATCGGGCCATCGCCATCCCTCCACCAACCAATACCACAGGGTGCCGACTAAAAACACCCCTGCCAGTGCCGCCACCCCCGCTAGCAATTCATTGCGGATTCGCTTATACTTCTTCTCAACCGTGGAATACACAAGCCTCGATAATTTAGAGTTTAGGTAAAAATTGTAAAAGCAGACCGATGTTTTTGCCTAGGGCTTGTCCCTGTGCTAACCAATCCGGGGATTTCCGCCGCGAAATCGGCTCCTCAGAGTCTCCCTCCAGGCATTGCACCAGCTTGCCATCTAACTGACGTGCCATGTCCGCGACGCCGAGCACTGGCACCTCCCCATTCGGATAGGATATCACCGTGACTGCCATGCGATCGCGGCGGCGAAACATTGCCGTGTCTGCCTGCACGGTAACGCCGCTCATCCGCGCGATGGTCGTAAATCCCACGGAAGAATCGCCAATATTATACGCCTCGGGCAATTCTCTTTGCTCTAATATTTCTAATTGCCCCACTGTTTGCCCCCTTGTCACTAACATCATTTCCAGCAAACTAGGAAAGTCTACACTGTCAAAACGATGACCGGCAGATTGGGCTTCTTCCGAAAGCGTTACCGTCACGCCCAGCAAAAATTCCATCAACAACGGATGTAAAAATAAAAAAATCCCCTCCACGTTGACGTTCATTTTGGTTTGCAGTACGTTAGAAATCGGCATCAAGTGTTCTGCCGGAATTTCGATAAACCCCTCCGGGAGATCCGAAAGGTCGATCGCCACCGGGCTACAGAGCATGGCTTGCGATCCAAGCCGCACAGATTCCACCACCGTTTCCGCCAACGTCGGTTCTGCGGCGAGCAAACAGACAAACATCACCCCACTCAACATAGAACTGGCTCTTTGGCCGTAATTTGGCCGCCGATCCCGGGTCAATTTCCTTCCGGGCAACCCTTTCACCTCGGTTTGCGGCTTCGCTTCTCCCTGCGCCCCGGTCCATCCCCGGAGGACTGGCGGAATGAATCGGTTGCCCCCGGAAAGTGGGGCGCAACCAGCCCCGCCCGATTCCTTCTGGTTTGCGATCGCCCGGTTTGCCAGGATTGCCGAGAAGATTGTGGTTAATTTTGGCCGCCGAGGGTTCTGTTTCGTTATACTCGTTCCACCGCACCGCCGTTGGGGTTTCATTGAACGTCCTCCTTGGGGGTAAATTCCAACATCGCGTTTTTATTGAGCATACCATTTTTCTTCAACCGTTGCGCGGGTTGTGGGCAAGGGGGAGAGCCGCATCGGTAATGCCATTTTTCGAGCGGCATGTTATATCGTTTTTCATGCCTTCTGCTTAGAGATGCGTGCGACCCCCGCTCGTAGAGACATCGATCTATCGCGCCTGCGATCGGATAGATCGCGTCTTTAAGCGGACTGGGGGAAATCTCACATATGGATCGCCAAACGGGATTAGAGGCTGTCAGCTACGAATCCCTGTCAGAGACGCGATGAATCGCGTCTCTACAAGAGGGGGGTCGGACGCATCTCCAACATTATTTTTGAAACCCGGGAAACCGCGCTGCCCGCCGCGATAGTATATCTCAATATCTCACATAAACGGCGCGCCCCTCTCCACGTGTGAGTTTCTCAGCCCCGCGCCGCCCTGCCCTCCCGCCGCGATAGTATATCTCAATATCTCACATAAACGGCGCAAATGGCAATTTATGTGAGCGGCAGCGGTCGAGCCGCCCCTACCGCTCTGTAGCGAGGAAACCTCCATCGCCGGTTAGCACAAATGCCGCCCAATAATACGGAGAAGAATATTCTGGGTAGTTGTCCCGCAGATAGGATTGCGCCAAGGCCAATGCCTCGGCTTTCTGGTGTCCCGCACGCAGATAAGTATAAAACTGATGCACGAGCAATCCGGTGGCTTTGTCATTCACGCTCCACAGGGTGGCCAATACACTGGGCGTTCCGGCGTAGAGAAAGGCGCGATTGAGGGCGACGATTTCATCTCCCGCATTCACCTCACCCATCTGCGTTTGACAGGCACTTAATACCACTAAATTTGTGGCGGCGGTTAAATTTAACTCAAAGTAAATTTCATGGGCTTCCAAACGACCATTTTCGCCGAAGTCGGAATCTGGAGTTAAATACAAGCGACTGAACAGTGGGTTTCCTTTTTCATATTTTCCGTGAGCGGCAATATGCAAAATGCCAGCAGTTTTACTTTGCAGTTTGAGCGCCTTTTCAGTTGCCTCTTTTCCGAGGAAGATTGCACTGGATTCAAATAAAGACGCAATGGCATTCACTTCTTCAGTGGCATATGGTAAATCGCTGATTGCATATTCATTAGACCGGGGGTTTCCCAGGGCCACTAAATGTTCGTTTTTCGTCTTTTTTTTTCGAGGCAAATAGGGCAACACGCTGGCACTGGGAAGGGTAAATAAAGCGGCGCTCCAATAGGTTTCTCCGTCATGGAGAGCGGAAAAGGGAAGGTAGTGAAGAAGGTTGTGGGGCACAATGCCAATCAACTCTGTCTTTAAATCCGCTTCCAGGGGCGCTATCAAAACCCGGTACAATTCTTGGAGGCTAGGGGGAATTGAGGATGTGGAATTGTAGCGGAATCGATATTGCTTGAATTCGTCCATCAGTAGTTGTTTTAATTCTGCTTTGCTGACGGAAAGGGAGTGGGGTTTAAGCCCTTGCTGGGTGATAACGAAAGCGAGAACGCGATCGCGCATTATGAAATATTGCAGTAAGGTGGTTTCTGCATCTAACTGGGCTTGAATTTCGCTTAAACTGGCAACGCTGCCATCCAGGATGTCCGAATACTCTGCATATTGCGGACTGGTCAGTTTCATTTCTACCAACCAATCGGCATACTCTCGTTCAGCGCTGTCCAGTTTGTCTTTCAATTCTTTCATTTTATCCTGATTCCACTGGTTTTGCGACTGACTCAGCAAGTCGTTAAGTTGTTGGCGAAGAACATTAATTTTGGCTTGGATTTTTTGCCCCTTGGCTATCAATTTGTCTGAACTGCCGAGACGAAAATCTCTCGTTCCGGATACCAGTCGGTCGAGAAAGGCTTGGGCTTTGGCTTTTTCCACATATTGCCAGGCGAGTTTATACTGCTGTTGGTTCCACAAAAGGTTAATCAAACGGGCGTAAATTTCTGCCCCAGAAAGTTCACTGAAGAAGGAGGATTTTAGTTCTTCTACTGTCAGAGTATTGGCAATGGATTCGCGCCAGGATATTGCCTCTTTGTAGTAAGCGATCGCTTGGGAAATATTGCCGGAATTTTCATAGTAACCGCCGAGATTGGCCAAGGAATTGGATAATCCCCTGACTGCACCGAGTTCGTGAAATATTGCCACCGCTTGTTCGATAGATTCTCGTCCGCGCTGCCATTGGGATTGACTGTAATAAACACCGCCAATATTGTTCAGGGTTTCCGCTTCGCGCAAGCGATCGCCGATCTGACGTTGGATTTCCAACGCCTTTTCGTGGGATTCTAATGCCTTCTGATAGTCCCCCATCAAACGATAGCTTTCTCCCAAATTGGTCAGCACGGCGGCGGCTTCTCGGGGGCTGTCGATTTGGTTTAAAATGCTCAGCGCTGCTTGCAAATTCTCGAACATCTCCTCTGTTTTGTCTTGGTAGCGATGAATAATACCGATGCTGTTTAACGTCGTACCTTCAGCTTGTAAATCGCCGATGCGGCGTTGAATCTCCAGGGCAGAGTTAAGGAACTGCAACGCTTTGTCATATTCGGCGATCGTGGCATAAACCGCCCCAATATTCGTTAACAATCGTTGCCGATCGCCTTCCCTGCCTAATTTTTCCACAATGGCTTTAGCTTGGGAGTAATATCTCAGGGCTTCTTGATAGCGACCCCGATTTTGGTAAAGCAGTGCCATATTTGCTAAAATGGCACTTTCTCCTTGGCGATCGCCAATCCTTTGCACGTGAGTTAATGCCCGCTGAAACGTCACCTGGGCTTCGGAGTAGTCTCCTGAATACGTAAAAAACAACCCCAGATTATTCAACCTCCTGCCATACCCAACAGAATCGCAGGATTCCGGACAACGATTCAGTGCCGATTCAAACTCAGAACGAGCGCGATCGTATTGTCCCCGGGCGAGATAAAGTCCACCCAAGTTATTCTGCGTAGCGGCGATAGTGTGGATATCATCAGTTCCTTCAGAAATCTCCAGTGCTTGTTGATAGGATTTTTCCGCTTCTGGGTACATGCCTAAGCGTTCTAAAGCCGAGGCGAGATTATTCAGCGCGATCGCCTGGCCCGCTGAATCTTGCAGGTCTTTATATAAACTTAGTGCCTGGTGGAATTTATCGCGTCCTTGGCGAAATTTTCCTTGAGCGATATAAACCGCCCCAATATTGTTAAAACTGGTCGCCATACCGGAGCGATCGTCAATTTTTTCTTGAATGGCGATCGCTTGTTGATAGTAATCCAACGCTTGCAGATATTGCTGTTGATTATCGTAAAGCAAACCGAGATTGTTCAGGGTGGTTGCTTCACCAGAGGCATAATCGATTTCGCGACTGAGGGCGAGGGATTGCTGATAATAGTCGAGTGCCCGGTTAAATTGTCGGCTGTCGCTATAAGTCAAACCCAGATTGTTCAGTGCGGCGGCTTCCCCTTGGCGATCGCCGATGGAGCGAGAAAGAGTCAAAACCCGCTCGAAAAACTGCAACGCCTGTGAATAGTTTCTGAGATGGCGATAACTGTGAGCGATGCGAAAAAGGGTGAGGGATTCGAGGGATTCAAACGGCTCTTCTTTCCCCACGATCGCCTGAGCGAGTTGAAGCCAAGGGGAACTTGTTAACTGGATAGGATCCTGTTGTTGTGCCAAGGGCAACGCTTGTTGATAAAACTCCAGCGCCCGCCGATATTGTCCTGCACTGGCGTAAGCTTGGCCAATATTGTTAAGGGCTATCAGTTCCATCAACGGATTGTTAATGTCCTGCCAGATGGGTAGCGTTTCTGTAAAAGTTGCCACGGCTGTGGTATAATCGGCTAAGCGGTGGTGAATAAACCCGATCGCCAACAAACACATGGCTTCTTTGTAAGAACTGCCAGCCGCGCGATATAAAGAAAGGGCGGCCTCAAATTTCTGTAAAGCGGCATTGAAGTCTCCATTGTCTAACAATGCTTTCGCTTCGGATTCCAAGCGGGAAGCCTGCAATTTCGGATGTTCCGACTGAACTATCGGGATGGCCATCAGCGGGGGGGGAGCGATCGCGATCGTCACGCTCGCGAGGAACACACTCCCGGGGATGACAGACCGATACAGATATCTCATCGATTCACCTCTTCGATTGGCTAGCGCAGTCTTTCCAG
Organism: Phormidium sp. CCY1219; assembly: GCF_035615515.1. Lineage (GTDB taxonomy): Bacteria > Cyanobacteriota > Cyanobacteriia > Cyanobacteriales > Laspinemataceae > CCY1219. The sequence continues at coordinate 12,853 of NZ_JAJENT010000975.1, read as the reverse complement.
TTTAGCGTCTATGTCTCGAACCCGGCTGGCATTTTCCAATGTTTCGTAAGTATCCCGCGCCCGAGTCAACGCTTCAATGGCCTTTTCGCGTTGGTTTAAATTGATATATACTTCTCCCAAACCTGCTAGAGCGGCGGCTAACTCTTCTAATTCTTGATTGGCTGAGGCAATGTCTCTCGCTTCCAAATAGGGAGGTTCAGCCAATGGACTCAATCCGACTTGCAGGTATTGGTCGCCAAGCAAGCGATAAACCAACGCTGTGGTTTCGCCTTGTGCGATTAGGGTCTTTAACGTGGCGATCGCTTCAGCGCGCAAATAGTATCCCAGATAGAAATAAACTTGCAGCAGGGCTTCTGCGGTGGGATTTAAGTTTTGATCTGCCAGCAGCGCCAATGCACTTCTCACTTGTCCGGCATCGTCGGCACTGAGCAGGGTAAAGTTCGATCCCGGAACATCTTCATCCAGAGAGGAACTCCCGTCATCAGCTTGCACGATCGCCTGGTAAGTGACCCCCGGTTCTAAGGGAGGGTCTCCGGGATAGAGGATTTCGGTCGCGGAGATCGGCTCTGGAGTTTGCCAAATCACCCCTTGGGGACCTCGGATGCTGACGGTATAAGTCGCACCGGGGATTTCGTTCCACTGCAGGAGGGGACGCGGATCGAGCAACAAGGTTCTGCGGGGACTGATGATATAGGGAATGAACGGGTCTACCGGGTTGCGACCATTATCCACCGTTTCGGGACATCGACAGTTTTGTGCGATAAAGTGAAGTTCCCGGTGCGATCGCCGCCAGGAGCGATCGCCCCCCGAAGGTTGAGAGAACCCCGGTCCAGAGAGCGCCCCCGGAAAAACCGCGATCGTCGCCGTGAGAAGAATGACCCGGAATACGGAATGCTTCATGGTTCGTTTCCTTTGCCAATCAAGTGTTCTGCTGCCATTTTCTGCCACCTTTTCTCATCCGGGTTGTTTTCGTTAGCTTTTTTTAAGCAATTGTGCCAAGCGCTCTCGGCGGCGGTTTTGCCTTGGGCGTCGAGAACCTGTGCCAACAAGCAATGGGCCGCCCCCCGCTCTCCATCCAGAGCTAGGGCCTCTTCCAGTCGCACTTCCGCCTCCTCAAGTGCCTCGAGTCCGAGCAGTGCCCACCCCAAGTTTTTCAGCAAACTGTATTTGGATCTCGTCTGGGTGTTCCACCGCAATCCTTCCCGGAGGAGGATAACCGCTGCGCTGTAGTTTTGGTCGAGAATCTCTAAGCGGGCGAGGTTGTTGTAACCGATATCGAGTTTTCCCACTGCAGCTTGCCAATAGTGCTGGCGAGCGCAAGGTATATCTTGCAGGTCTTCGCAAACCGAGCCGAGATTGTAGTGCGCGTCGGGAAAGTCAGGCTGCAGGGCGATCGCCAGACGAAAAAACTGCTGCGATCGGGTGAAGTCACTGTTGCGGTACTGCGCGATTCCCCCCCGATTCAGGGCGATCGCCACCTGAGGAGCCACCACCCGAAAGCCCAGGGGCAATAACAGTGCGGTTAAACCTGCGAGTATCGCCCGCCTGAATTTCACCGTTTTAAACAGACCTTGGCCGATCTTTTGATTCTCCTCATCCGGTTGTCCCCTCCCAGTAGCACGGGGAACCGAGTGAAACGAACCCGACCCCGACACAACACCCTCTAAAGCGTCTAACATCACTGTAGTATTGGTCGGTCTTTGTCCCGGAAAAGGTGCCATTAACCAGTCGATTAATTCAGCAAATTCTGGAGAAATTTGCGGCGCATAATCTCGCCACATTAATTCGCCGGTTTGCGGGTCTTCTTCTAAGTCCATCGGATGCTGTCCCGTGAGCAGATGAACCATCGTCCGACCCAAAGCAAAAAAATCCGATTGCGGCACTGCTTTGCCTCTGATTTGCTCGCTTGGCGTATAGCCCAAGGAGACAATTCCGGTTCCCGAATGGCCGGCTCCCGCTTTGGCTAAATACGATGGGCTGATTTTTCGCACGCCGCCAAAATCAATTAACACTAGCTCTCCCGTAGGTCGCATGGTAATATTGCGCGGTTTGATATCGCGGTGGAAATATTGATTCCCGGCATTTTGATGCAATTGATTTAAAATTTCGCCGAGCTGTTTGAGCCAATTGCAGGCTAACTCTTGGGCGATTCCCCCATCGTTTCTTTGTGACAACCAGACTTCTAAATCTAGTCCGTGAATTTTTTCCATCACCAAACAATGCAAAGGGTCTAGACAGTCAGGGAGCGAAAATTCAAACCATCCATCTTCTGCCAGTTTCGGAATTCCCGGATGTTGGATCTGCGTCATCACTTCCGCTTCTCTTTGAAATAATTCAATGGCTTTTGGGGAAGAATTGACGAGAATTTTGAGCACTTTATGACGGGAGAGGGAATCGCCAGAACCCGCTTGCAGATCTTCCACGGTAAACGTTTGGCCGAATCCACCCTGGCCTAAAGGTGCGATCGCCCGATAGCGATTTTGCAAGACCAATGACGTGCCGCAGGTTCGACAAACCTGAGCCGATGCATTCCCGGGATCGGCAGGATTGGAACAGGTGGGATTAATGCAATAAATCATGGCATTTGCAGATAGAATGGATAGCGGCCAAAGGAGTTATCAAACCGCGAAAGGTAGGGGATGAGTTCAGGCGGATATGCTAGGAAAAAGAAACCGTTTGGCCTCAGAAAGCTGCCGATCGGTTAATCCGATGTGAAGAAACGCGGTTGTTATGCAACTATACTAATTCTTCCTTTCGAGGGTAAAAATGGGAGTGGAATCTTTCCTGTGTATGGGATCGTTTTGGCGTCGGCAAGTCTGGTTGGAATTATATCGCGTCTAGACAGAGAAATCCGCATCCGCTTTCAGAGGGGTTCAAACTGGCGATCGCCTATAGTGTGAAACTCGCTTCCTTGGCGGGCGCAAGGGTTGCCCCACCCGCCGAGGTTTTGCGTCACAGGCGCGCATAGGTTGCGGAATTTTATCCCACTAAACAAATGTAGGCACGATGTAGGCAGGATTGAGATGGGAACCACGCCCAATCGAATCGGGCAATGCAAGCAAGCGAGGGAGAGTTTCCCGGGGGATCCGGGCGCAGAGTCCCCCTTCTGGGCACCGCAGTTCGATCGCAGTTCGACTGCTTTGGTGAAATTGATTCCCGACGCAATGTTTCGCAGAAAATACGGAAGGAAAACGGGAATCGATCCGGTAGAATATGACTGGGGGGAACAGTTTTTGCTGAGGGTTCAAGGGCGATCGCCTGCGGGATTTATCCATAACTTCCCCTGCGCGATCGCTGCCCATCGTTCTCTTACACCCCACCAAACCTCGACCTTACTGCCACCTTAAACTGGCTCATCAGGGTCTCTACTCAACCTTTTCTTGAGTTAGGGTAAAACCAGAGAATGCCTATTTTACCGCCAATTCGCCTTCGTTCTTCTTTAGATGAGAAACTGACAACCTGGTTGGATTTTGTCTCGGTCAATAACCACCCAAAACTGCGATGGATTCCCAAACCAGAAGCGTGTCACGTACTGGATTGCTTAAAAGAACAAGATGAAGTGGTGCGAGCTTTTTATCAAACTCCGCCCCAGCGATCGGATTGGAATCAATTGGCAGCTTATCTGGTGGAAACTTGGGCAGCAGAATATTCGGCAATGGGATGGAAACGGCTACAGAAAAATGCGGAAAAATATTGGTCGAAGCAGCAAATCCACAGGTTGCAATTGCTGCTCTCGGCTTATCTGGATGAAGCCGCTTATCGCGCGGTGGAGCAAACCGCTGCGAGTTGGTATCGCGTGAAAAGCTACACTTGGGAAGACTGGTTTTATACGGTGCGCGGGATTATCAACGACCCGGAACAATTGGGCAAAATCGTGGAGAACTTTCTCAAAGCGCGCCAAGAAGAACAGAAGCCGATTTGTGAAAAATATTTTCAAGGGGCTTTTGTCCATAAAATTGTGGGCGAGTTAGAGAAGTTTGGCGTCAAACGCGCTTCCTCCTGGCGGCTATTATGTAAAGCCAATCCCACAGAAATTAGAGAGGCGTTGTCCAAGCAAGGTTTGACCCCCGATGAGATTGGTTGTCGTCTGTTTGCTTGGTCTTATTTTACCGAGGTTTATCAGGAGAACCGCGTCAATCATCCCGATCGCAAAGTCGGCGATCGCTGGCCGGAACCCCATGCGGAAGACTACGAAGAAGTCGCCATATATTATAACACAGAAAAGGAATTACTGTCCGCTCCTTTGGAAGTATTTTCCGACCGACAGCGAACCAGTGGGGAAATTCAAACCTGGTTAGAAGAGTGTATCAATGCATTGCGAGATAGTCCGCTGGTGGTGGAATTCAATCTGGAAAATAAGGGACAACTCGAAAATGCGGTACCCCGGTCTTATTTAGGGTCGAGAAATTCGGAAACTTATCGCCAGTCTTACTTTCAAGAAGTCGAGGCGATGTTGGTAGCGGAAGTGGAGAAACTCGACGGAACCATCAAACAAGCGATCGCCCGTGGCGAGCAAAAAGATTATACGGTGAAAATATTACCCCTGCGCTATGGAGTGGGGCTGAGTCAAACGGTTTTGGCGAAAAATTTTGGCGTCAATCAAGCCCAGATTTCCCGCCGAGAAGCGGAATATTTGGAGAATCTCTTGTACGTTTTCTGTCTGTGGATTGGCGATGGGGCTGGGATTTCTTTAACAGAAGTTAAGGAGTCGTTAGAGCAATGGCTGAAAGGCGATAACCCGGACGAATTTTCCGACTCCCTACAGGAAGCGTTGTCCCAAACCTTCCACAAGATGGATTTTAAAAAACAACGAAAAATTTTACAATTGCGCTATCAACAAAAGAAAAGCGATCGACAAATCGCCCGCCACCTAAAACTTTCTCGGGTGACGCAGGTGATAGATAGACTAACTGTGGCAAAACGTCCTTTAGAACGAGTAATTATGATTCACTTTTGGTTGAGCGAATCTTGGGAAATGTTGTTGCTTCAGGCTTATCAAAACTCCGTAAAAGGTTTAGATTCTCTCTCGGAAAAAGTCTTAGAAGCCGTGGGGAATTTAGATGAAGAACAGCAAAAACTATTGCGAGATATCTATGGCGTGCGGCGCTCAGTTGCCGAAGTGTCCGCAAAGCTCGATTGCCCGGTAGAAATACTGCAAGAAAAAATCAAAATGACCGACAACCACTTGCAAGGTCGATTATATGAAAAAGTTACTGAATTTATTATTGGGTCGGTAAAAAACTTGCTGAGATGCCATTACCAACCCCTGGTGATGGCGGGATTTACCGTAAAACATCCCGATGGCTACGAACTGTTGCAACTCTATTACGGGGAAAGACTAAACGCGCGGAAAATCGCCGATCGCCTCAGCATTGCTCGTCCCGTTACGGTGGAGGAAGTGGTGGCTCAGCAATTACAAGCGGAAACGCAACTGCTCGAGGAAATTCGCGCTTGGTGTGCGACTCATTTACAGGTATCTCTAGGCGATCGGGAGTTGGAAAAAGTGCTAAAAAATAGTTTTAAGTGAATAAAAGGGAGAAAAAAACATGATTGACAATTTGTTTAAAAATTTATCGGAAATTGCACCGGATGAGCTTTATGTTAGGCTTTCATTTAAAGCCCAAATGCAAGCATGGGAACAGTCGCGCCGTCACTCGAATCCTGTGGCGCGCAATCAGGCATATCTCGGGCAATTGTGCTGGAGTGGCTTTCGGGATTGGTTAGCCGAAAGATTTGAAAGCGATCGCGATTTAGCGGCTTTATATATTGACAAGCTATCATCCCTGTGGGAGTTTATTCCTGGGATTCCGATTGCCTTCGGAAAAACGCGGTTATTGCTCATTCCGAGTCACCGGATAAATCCAACCGATTTCATCGTGGTTCAAGAGTGGGTGGATATTCCTGCATGGGTTGCCGATTATTATCTGAATGTGGAAGTGAATTTAGAGGCGGAGGAAGAGAATTGCTGGATGCGCGTTGGTGGGTTTGTGTCTCATTTAGAGCTGAAACGAAAGGGGGAATATCGGGAAAGCGATCGCAGCTATTTTTTGCGTGCGGATCGCCTGCATCGAGATTTAACAATGTTGTGGAAAACCACCCGGATGCAGGGGCAGAAAAATGGAGTTGATATGTCGCCAATGTCCCATACAAGCGTGACAGCAAGCGCGATAAAATTATCCCCAGGGGCGTTGAATTCGCCCCGAGTGCGGTTACAACTTCCGTTTGCAAAATGGGCGGCATTGATAGAGAATGAAACCGGGCGCGAGAAATTGTATTGGCAACGGGTGCAACCGCCGTTAAGTCACTGGTTGCAAAAGGAGAAAAAAGGGGTGGAGAGTGCATTAAAAGCCAGTGGTTGGCAATTGTATCGCCAGGTATTTGGCAGGCCCAAATTTGCCGGGGCGTTTCGGCGGCGCGAGATCGCCTCAACAGCGATTGAGAGCTATGTGAAACGAATCGACTTAGAAGGGGAAGCGATCGCGCTCAAGATTGATTTGATGCAGGATGGAGAAGGAGCGCTGTGGATTTTGCCGCAATTGCGTCCCTTTAATCCGAGCGATCGCACCACCTGTTTGTCACCTGGTGTAAAATTGGCATTGCTCGATAAACGCGGGACAATGGTAGTGGAAGTCGAATCCGGGCGATCGAGCAACATTCTCCAACTCCCCCAACCCTTTAGTAATTCGCCCGGGACGCCATTTAACCTTCAGATAACCACCCGTAAAACCAGCCATACTGAATATTTTACCATCTAATTTACAAGCAAGCCAGTGACCAGTTAAAGGAATACAGAGATGGGAAAATTAGTCAAACTGTCATTAGAAGGCGAAATCGAAAGCGGCTATCAGGTCGAGTTAATTGAAATTTCCGAAGAACAGCGCGATGGTAAAATCCTGGTTGAGGGCATCTCGGGCACTTTACCGCCGGCTGAAGAAATTTATCACCGACTGCAAAACTGGCAGGAAAACTACGCGCAACTCGACCTCCTTTTCCGAGGAGAATTTCGCTTCCTTGATTCAGATAATTTTCCGAATGTTTCTCTAGTAAGTTGCCAGCAAATCGCTGAAAAATTGCAAGAAGAAATTAATACCTGGTTTGATTTTCCAGGATTTCGTCCGATAGAAGATAAAATTCGCACGATTCTCAATCCCTTTGAAGATATTCGATTTCTCGTAAAAACCAGCGATCGCAAACTCTGGCAGTTGCCTTGGTCGGCATGGGAATTTTTTGAAAGCTATCCCAATGCCGAAGTGGTATTTAGTTCCTTTGATGCGAGATATGGAGAAAAACCCGTTAAATTAACCCCGCGAAAAAATGTCAGAATTTTAGCGGTGTTTGGCGAGGATAGCAATCTCAATACCCATCCAGACCGCGACCAAATTGAAAGACTGAAATCCCTGGGAGCCGAACCAACCTCGATTACCGAGCCAAGCGTGCAGCATCTCCGCAACCTTCTGTGGGAAAAATCGTGGGATATTTTCTTTTTTGCCGGACATGGAGAGCGAGAAGAAAGCATCGAAGGCGGGAAGATTTTTCTCAATCAAACCGAAGAATTGACTCCCTCAGAGTTCAAGAACACTTTAAAAACAGCCATTGTCGATCGCGGGTTAAAAATTGTCTTTTTGAATTCTTGTTTGGGCTTAGAATTTGCCTACGAACTGGTGACGGAATTTGGCATTCCAGTGGCGATCGCCATGCGCGAACCCATTCCCGATGGTGCGGCCCAGAAGTTTCTGGAATACTTTCTGCTAGAATATGCCGATAACGGGCGTCCTTTGCATGTTGCCGTTCGCAAAGCTAAAGAGCGAATTGCGGAAGAGTCGCAAACTGAATATCCCTGTTTGGATTGGTTGCCGGTGGTTTGCCAAAATCCAGCCACCATTCCGCCGAAATGGCGTGATTTGCATCGAAAAGTATCCTGGAAACAAGCTGGAATGGCAAGTGTTGGCAGTGGGTGTTTAGTTATGCTACTGCGGTGCTTGGGAGTTTTACAACCCCTAGAACTGGCAGGGTTGGATTATTTGATGAGACTCAGACCACCAGAAGCGATCGATCCGAGACTTGTGGTGGTCACAGTGACCGCAGAAGACCTCAACTACTACAACCAAGACCCCCTCACGGATAAAATCGTAGAACGGCTTTTAAGCAAATTAATCCAATATAAACCTCGGGTCATTGGTTTGGATATTTTCCGCGATTTTCCTCAACCGCCAGGTGACGAAGCGGGACAAAAACAGTTAATCGAAGTCCTCAGCAAACCAAAACATCCTATATTTGCTATCTGTCGGGTTCGAGAAACGCAATCGAGCGATGCTCGGAATATCGGCGTTGGACCTCCCCCTAATTTTCCGCGCGATCGCCTAGGATTTGCCGATGTTCTGGAAGATAGTGATGGCATTATTCGACGTCAGCTCCTCACTATGTCCATCCCTTCGGAAGACCCTTGCGAAACGCCATTTTCCCTGAATTTCCAATTGGCGCGGGTGTATTTAGAAGGAGAAAACATCTACCCAAAGCAGACAAAAGCGGGGGATTTAGTATTGGGAGATGTTCTCTTTAAAAGGTTACACAATAGAGAGGGTGGCTATCAGAACATTGACGATGTAGGCTACCAAATTATGACCAATTATAGAAGTCCAGACCGAGACAACAATATAACCCAAACAGTGACCCTGAAAGAAGTGCTGACCGATAATATCGATGCGGATTTGATAAAAGACCGCATTGTGTTAATTGGTTATACAGCAGAGATTGGAACCGGTTCTGATTTTTTACCCACGCCCTACGATCCGCGAACGCCGGGGGCGATGGTTCAAGCGCATATGGTTAGCCAAATGGTCAGTGCTGTACTCGATGGGCGACCTTTATTGTGGAATTTACCCAGTTGGGGCAATTTTGTCTGGGTTTTCGGGTGGTCTTGTTTCGGTGGTTTTTTCATTTGGCGGATTCAGAGACTATGGAGATTAGCCATTGCGGGCGGAAGTTTACTGATTGTCGTCTTTAGCCTCTCCTTTTTGAGTTTATGGTTGCATGGTGCTTGGATGCCTCTGATTCCTTCAATGTTGGCTTTAGTTACCATTATCGGCGGTTATGCTATTTTGTTGGTTTATATTTCCGTACCCCATGAGTAAAAAATGAACCCGATGACTATTGGCGAGGATGGTTGCCGAAAACCATTGAACGTTGTAAATTAGAATTCAGTTCACAATGGGGGGGTTCCTATGCAGTTGGATCCGAAAAAACTAGCGGTTTGCAGGTCAATATTGACGGTCAGTGTGGGATTGACTTCCATCAGTTTTACCTTTTTTCCTTGGTCAGTGATGGAAATGATTTTTCTGCCTGATGAGTGGCAAAGTGCGATCGCGCAAACCGACGATTTTGTGCCGCCAGATGATGGAAGACCAACGAATCGAAGAGCCGGCGGTAGACGTGGCTCTTGCAATCTGGCTAATTCGCCCATCGAGGTGAATTTGCAAGCGGAGGAGATTCCGCTCACCGCTTTAGTGCCTCTGACTCAAACGACCCGCGCAAAAATTCCCGGCGATCGGCAAAATTCCCTCGCATGGGAAATGAGTTCTCTGGAAGTACAAGAAACCGTGGTAGGAACGACGCTGCAACAGCGTCCCCTTGTCTGGGTTTATATTCCTCCGATTTATCAAGGGGCGACTACGGGAAAATTGATTATTCAAGACGAGCATAACAATTCTATCTTGGCGGAAGCGATCGAAATCGAATTGTCACAATCCGCTGGAATTATTAGCGTTCCTTTTCCCGCTGACGTTCTAGAACCCGATCGCCACTATCATTGGTATTTTGAAATCGTTTGCGATTCTACCCATCGGTTCAAAAATCCCATCGTTGACGGTTGGATTCAATATCAAGACAATCCGGAATTACGGCAGAAAATAGAACAAGCGACATCAGAAGCAGAAAAGTTACGTTTTTACCGGGTATATGGCCTTTGGTACGATCGCCTCACCTTCGTTGCAGAAAACCGTCGCCAAAATCCAGCGGATTCCGAGGGGTATGAAGCTTGGACTCAGTTACTAGAGTATGCGGAGTTAAATGACTTGAAAGATGAACCGCTCCTCCAGTGCTGCTCGGTGAAAACCCAGCAGATGTATAGTTTAGATATGCGAGCAAATGTCTGGGGAAATAGCCATCAGATGATGTCTGCCCACTCCATACCATTGTTCTAAAACCTGGAGGGATATCTACCGTCTGTAGGGACAGGGTATGCTCTGTCCCGACTACATTTCATCTTCATCATTATTTGAAAAAATGGTAGAATAACCTTCACTCAGAGCGCCCGTGCTTGCTGATTTTAACGAGCTATTTACTGAGGAATGCAAGCCAAGCACTTGCGAATGTAGGCGTCGGGATTTGCCACTTTTTTGCCGATCGCAATTTGTCGCAGTCGGTCGGTTACTTTGGCTAAAATTCTCTCATAATTTTGTCGATCGCTCTCCCTCGGCGATGGGATTTGAAACTGCAGCAGCATGGGACTGTGAATCAAGCCGAAACCGGGGGGTTTGTCTGGGTTTAAAGCGGCGATCGCTTCTTGGCAAATTTGCTCTATCAATTGGCCGGTGACATATTTCATCACCACGGGTTGTAAGGTAAAACAAAGGTGCCCAGAATCCGAGACTTTTTCCAACAGCGATCGGCGCTCCAAAGACTCGATCGCCGCCAAGACTTCTGAATCGGAAAGACTGATTCCCAGGCGCTTGCGGCACTCTCCGGCTTTTATTGGCTGTCCTGACAAAGCCAGTCCGTAAAGCAGTTCTTTTTCCGGGACGGACAATCGGTGAAACTGCTGGGAGAGGATTTCGCTAAAGTCTCCTAAAAACAAGCTGCTGCGGTTTAAAAAATCTTTGATATTGCCGCCAAATACGTTACGAATGGTTCCGGAAACAATTTTTAAAGCTAAGGGATTTCCTCGATAGAGTTCGATTAACGTTTGGCTATTTTTTTGCGCCGGCAATCCTTTATTTTGCAGAATATATTCGGCTGCTGCACCTAGACTCCCGAGGGAGAAACTGCGAACCGGTTGAGTCGGGCCGACGAGGGTGGCAATTTCTTTGATTTTTTCTCGCCCCGTGAGAATCAAGCAGCTTTGGTGCGGTTCCACGGCGACGCGGTGAATCAGTTCTCGATAGGCGTGATAGTCTGGGTGATAGTGGCCGGCAAATTCTCTCGGTTGCAGAAGGGTTTCCACCCCATCTAAGACCACCAAACAGCGCCGAGCTTGAAAAGTGTCGATTAAGTGAGAGAGTGCCGAGTCCCGAGGGTCGGAGAAAGTGGCGGGCGATCGCCCGAGCAATTGCGGTAGAGCGATAGCGATCGCTTCAAAAGATTGCAGGTAGCGGAAACTGCGCCAGATAACCACTTGGAAGTGTTGGCGTAACTGTTGGGCGAGTTTCACCGACAGGGTAGTTTTGCCGATTCCGCCCATGCCGGCGATCGCGATTAAACGGCAGCGATCGTGCAAAATCCACTGTGAGAGGGTAGCCAGTTCCGAAGTGCGACCGACGAAATCGGACACATCCGGTGCGGTGTGCCAATCCTCCAAAAGTCGAGCGCGTGGGGGTAAGCACTGGCGATCGCGCAGGTATCCAGACTCCGCCAACCAGGTGCGAATATCGCTCCAGTCACTCACCGAATTGGGGGGGCGATCGCTCAAGCTTTCCGCATAGCGATAGATGGTTTCGCACAGCGCCCAATTCACCGTACTGCGCGCCTTGTTCAGTTCTCGCGCGATTTCTGCCGGACTCGCATCGCACAGCAACCCCCGCAGATAGGTTTTTTCCGCCTCGCTCAGTCCGCGCCGCTTGTGAGGGGCTACCTGTTGTTTCGCCGCCGCCAAGTCTTTATATAGCCGCGCTAAATCCCAGCGATCGCCAGCGCCGCCAAACGGTTCGTCAGAAGAATGAAAAACAGATGCCATAGTCGAACACCCAAAAATTGGATCCGCTTGTTCATTTTATCCCCAATTGGCCCCTCAATCAAAATCCAAATCAAAATCCAAATCAAAATCCAAATCCTCATGTGGGTCTAACTCCCGGTTGCTGGGGTTAAGCTGGTTTTACCTGGACGCACAGGGGGCGTTTTCACCTCGTTCCCCGACTCAGGGGGACGCACAAGCCCTCCGCCTGCAGATTTCCACCGCTCAACTCTCGCCCAATTGTAAAGAAACATTACAAAAAAGCCGCTCGACCGTAAAAACCACATCCTTCTCTAGACAGAACAAATAGAAGGTTGCCGGCGCGTAACCTTCGTCACTCAGGAGGACTGCATGTAATGAAGGCAAATCCATTCCAGACAATCTTCGCCAGAGTGTTCCCGCCCCCGGGAAACGCCACCAACGATCCGAGGCGATCGCAAACATGCGAGTGCAATAGCGCTGAGTTAGAAATCCGCGCCATTGTAGATGAAGCCATTCTCCCCCAGATTGGCGGGCGCGTGCGCTATCGCAATTCCTGGTGGCCCGCCATATGTCCGCAAAATATCACCTTGCTTCCCGGTGAAATCGTCTATGTGGTGGGTCGTTACAATCTGACCTTATTCGTCCAACCCGCAAAAACTTTTTTCAACTCGGTGGAAAATCCTATAACCACTATTCCGTAAGGCTTTTGGCCTTTACCCTATCCCGGAATCGCCAAAAATTTTCCGCCCGCCGTGCATAATTTCTCCATATCCTTCCCAGGAAATAAATTGTAGGCCATCAATATTACTTACTCCTAAGTTGCCATTCAGGCGTCATCTACTTATGTTTCTCCAACTCGTTTCCAGCATCTGCTGGGAACCCACAACCGGAAGCAGAGCCTCAATCCCAATTCAATCCTGTAAATGA
>NZ_JAJENT010000974.1:0-30587 GCF_035615515.1 Phormidium sp. CCY1219 | reverse complement strand
GTTTAAGCTTTGCCCCCATTATGAATATATTCTACCCCGCCCGCCTTTTTTTGTCAATTTTTTTTCTTCATTTCTGGGCCGAATCATTGGCGGCGATGGATCCGTTGGAGCTTTGAGTCAATGGGTACGCAAGGGTGCAAATAACGTGCAAATTATGTTGCATAAATGCTTATAAAATAACTCCCGAGACTTCACTGGGGTGCCAATCCGGTTGTGCTTTGGCATTCAAAGGGGCAAAGATAGAGAAAAACAAAGCAATAGAAAGATGAGGAGCGATGAACCAATCGGAAAAATCAAAAGCGGACGAATTGTGTGTTTTAGCGGGTAAGTAAATGCGAGGGAAACAGAAATGAATGAACCTCAGAGGCGATCGGATAGAAACAAAGCGGATAGAGAGTTCGGCCATTCTCAGCGAGTTTCTACCAGTCGATCGCTTGCGGACTGAGACAATTAACCTCGTCTTGAGGGTTCCAAACTTGACCATCGAGAGCCATTTGTTCGATTAAACTAGCCAAACGCAACGCTTTGAGCGCTTGTTCGCCACCAACCGACGGTTGATTTCCGCCGCGAACGCAATGGATGAAATGTTCTAATTCAGCGTGTAGGGGTTCGATATTGCTGGTATGCACCTTTTCGATTAACCCATCTTGACGGTAAAGTACCTGACCGTATTCGGTCATGTAATTTGCCGTAGTTTGCCGATGAATTAGAATTTCATTGTTGAGGAAATCCGCCTCAGTTAAAGAATTTTTGCAATGGGCGACAATCCGGCGAAGTTTGCGATGAGTCACCTTACTAGCAGTCAGGGTTGCGACTACTCCATTCGCAAAGCCCAAAGTTGCCGTCACGTAGTCGAGATAGGAATTGCGATCGGGGTCATTTTTGCAGGCACAACTGCCACTTGAGGTGAGTCGGACCACTGGCGCGGCGGCTAATTCCAACAACAGGTCAATATCGTGAATCATCAGATCCAGGACCACCGAAACATCGTTAGCGCGATTAGAGTAGGGACTCATGCGATGGGCCTCGAGGGCTAGAACGGGTTCGGTTTTGAGAACTTTACTCAGTTCTTGGAATGCGGGATTGAAGCGTTCGATATGACCGACTTGCAAGATACAGCCCGACTCTGCAGCGGTATTCACCAGGGATTCCGCCTCAGAAATGCTTGCCGCAATGGGTTTTTCGATCAAGACATGGACTCCCGATTGGAGGCAAGTCATGCCCACCGAGTGATGCACTCGGGTGGGAACTGCGACGCAAACGGCGTCCACATGGGGAAGCAAGTCGCGGTAATCTTCAAAAAAGCGAATGCGATATTTGCTGGCAATATCGAGTCCGCGTTCGACATTAATATCGGCAACACCGACTAACTCGATATCTTTTAACAAACTTAGCACCCGGGTATGGTGCTGTCCCATATTGCCCACGCCGATTACACCTATTCGTAGGGGTTCCGGCTGACTTCGCGGACTATAACGATTGAATTGCCAAGCTGACATGCGATTATTTTGCACTCCTGGATTTCTCCTCCACCACCAAAAGACTAGAGTCTAGCTATAGATAGACATCTAGGGTTTAAAACCATTCAGATACTATCACAGCTAATCTGTTTGTAAAGATTCACTAAGTTGAGGGCTAGTTCCAGATGGGTTTTTACCTGGGGTAGAAGAAACTCCCCCGGGGGGTTGAGTTTTGTTGGGGAAATATTTTTCGGCAATTTTTCATTGGCTTTCTGGGTTGAGGGAATTGCGGTTCAGGGAGGGCGAGGGGTTTGACCCCACAGCTAAACTGGGCGGCTTTCCATGCCCCAAATTCGGAGGCGAGGGGTGGTTTTTTCCTTTTAATGACAGAAAAGCCGGGGGAAACACTCGGTTTAAATTGAGAGTTGAGTCTTTTATTTTTGAGGTTAAACCTTGGAGAGTTTTGTGGAAAAATGGCGGATTTTAGGGGATAGTTTAACTTTAAAAATGATAGTTGTTTTGGGTTATTTTAAAAAATATTATATTGATTTTCACGCCAAAAAATACCGATAAAAAAGGTAAGCCAAGCAGGGCTGTTGTGGGGATAAAAATAGAGAAGTATGCCTCGATTTGCCAAGGTTTTTATTAACAAAATTGGCGAATTTTGTCAAGGGTAAATTTAACAAAAGTTCGGTATAAACTCGGCAAAAAAGTCACCAGCGAACGCACTGGTGACTGAAAAGAGGATTTAAAGCATTTTAAACCTCAACCAAAAGTAGAGCCATTCCAGCCCCACATAGAACCTTTCGCATCAGAGAACTCGATGTAGATGCGATTTTCCGGGACAGCGAGAGCTTGACTAATCTGCCCGCAAAAGTCCTGACTCATGGACTTGGTGCGATCGCCCCCCATAGTCCCGACGCTTTTAATTTCCACATAGCAAACCGGGTCGAGGGAGCCAGCAAAGGTCATAGCCACATCAGGTTCAAAAGCCGTCATCACGTAAGATTCCGGTTTCCCCAGATGCTTAGCCAAGTTTGCAGAAAGCTGCTTGAGCATGTTTTCCACGTCAGCTTTTGCCGGTGCGGATACAGAAGTTTGAACTTTAATCAGAGGCATAATTCACACAGTCATTGGGTTTGGGAAATCGGTTCACAATGGTAACAAAGGGGTAGAGAGGGTACGCCATTGCTACCATGGGAGGGCGTCGCTTCAGTTTGAGCAACAGCAGAGTTGAAACCGGGTTTTTCTGTGATTGGTTGCTACGCACAGATCGGTTGGTCTGCGCGAGTGCCCCGACGCCCTAGCCACCGTAATTCCAGCCGGTGCTTTCGAGTAAGAGGGGTTCGCCATCGCGGTGGACGCCTGCGGCGATCGCTTCGCCGATAAATACGGTGTGATCGCCCTTTTTCACTGCATCCACCACCTTGCATTCCACATATCCGAGGGAATCGGAAATAATCGGACAGCCGGTTTGGCCCACATAAAACTCCACATCCTCAAACTTGTTTCCCACGCGAGTTTGGGGCTTAAAGAACTTTTGGGCGATATCCTTTTGGCCGGCTTCCAAGACGCTGAGGGCAAACACGCCACTAGCTTCGATCATCGCGTGGGATCCAGAGTCGCGCTTGACGCAGTTCACCACTAACGGCGGATCGAAAGAAGACTGCATCACCCAACTGGCGGTAAACCCGTTGAGATTGTCCTCATGCTTCACCCCACAGATATAAAGACCGTGGGGAATTTTTCGCAGGATTGTTTTTTTTGCTTGTTCGTCTAACATTGACTTGTTTACCCGAGGCATAAACTTGCGATCAGTTTATCGCGTCGTCTCCGTTTGGGGATCTGCCTTTTGGAGAGCATCGCCATTGTGGGGGCGACCGGGACGAAACAGATGGCGATGTTCGGGATGGTACAGACGCGATCGCTTTTTCGGCGCGATCGCCCCTTCAGAGCCGCGATCGGCCAAAGCTGGACTAATCAAATACATGGTGGTGCGAATCAAATGTTCCCGGTGAGTCACTGCCGCCATTTCTTCCAAAGGTACCAGCAGAATTTTTTCATCGGGCCATCCCACGCGATAGCAGATGGCGATCGCTAAATCTGCCGGATAATGCTGCATCAGCTTTTCCTGTGCCCGTTCCACGTGGCGGGCGCTCAGATACAAACACAAACTGGCTTTATGCGCCGCCAATCCTGCCAATTCTTCAGCTTCCGGAACCGATGAGGCCCGCCCGCTGATGCGAGTCAGAATAATCGTCTGCACCAATTGAGGCACAGTCAGTTCCACATTGAGTTTCGCCGCCGCTGCTTGAAATGCACTAATCCCGGGAATAATCTCAAACGGAATCTGCGCGAGAGCTAAAGCTTCCATTTGCTCGTAAACCGCACCGTAGAGGGTCGGATCCCCAGAGTGGAGGCGAACCACCGACTCACCGGCGTTCACCTTGGCAATCATCAGCGGCAAAATGTCTTCCAGAGTTTTATTCCCGGTGGGAATTAACTCTGCATCCGGGCGTACTCCGTGCAAGATTTGTTTTGGCACTAAGGAGTCCGCATAGAGAATCGCATCAGCTTGCGCCAGGATTTTCTGTGCCTTGACGGTGAGTAAATCCGGATCCCCTGGTCCTGCACCGACAATGTAAACGGCAGGTGCGAGGGGAAAAAGACCCGCTTTCGGGTTAGTTTGAGTTGCTGCTTCAGACATGAAAATTCTTGTGTTAATTTACCTAAGACTTCCGGATGCAACCGAGGGGACTCGTAGATAAAAAAGTGGTAGATGCACCCTGGTTAAACCCTAGAATTCGTTCTAGGGTTTTCTTTTTTTTTGGCGATAAAGGTTAGGAAGAGCCAGAGGAGCGATCGCGCCTGGAGACCACATCGGGCAAGGGTCGTTTCCACAGATAAAGCCACCCTAACCCGGCCAATCCCAAGGCGATTCCTGCTAAACTGACTAACTGGGCAATTCGCAACGGCCCGAGCATTAAACTATCGGTTCGCAATCCTTCAATCGACAATCGCCCCAAACTATAGGCGACCAAATAGGTTAAAAATAACGTACCGACTTTCAAATTTGGTTTTCCTTTCAAATCTCTAAAAAATAAAAATAACAACAAGGCGAACACCATTAAATTCCACAGAGACTCATAAAGAAAAGTGGGATGAAAGTATTCAAATTGCATATAGGCGGGGGGACGAGATTGGGGTGGAATGTAGAGTTTCCAGGGCAAATCCGTCGGTCCGCCAAAGGCTTCGGAATTGAAGAAATTGCCCCACCGTCCGATCGCCTGACCCAAAATGACGGAAGGAGCCACCAAGTCTGCCAGTTGCCAAAAAGAGATGTTTTGCACCCGGGCAAAAATGGCGGTAGCGATCGCCCCGGCGATGATGGCTCCGTGAATGGCAATTCCCCCTTTCCAAATGGCAAAAATTTGGCTGAGGTCGTCGGCGTAGATCGGCCACTGAAACAAAACGTAATAAATGCGCGCCCCCGGAATTGCCGCCAACACCAACCAGAAGATTAAATCCCCGAGTAACTCGGGTCTGACGCCTCGGCGCTGAGCGAGATATTGGGAAAGAGTGACGCCGATGAGTACAGCGCCGGCAATTAACAACCCGTACCAACGGATAGTTACCAGTCCGATATCGACAATTTCCGGACCGGGGGAAGTAAATTGAAACCCTAAGGTTAACGTAGAAATATCCATAACAGGGGAAGTTTGGGGGTGGGGAAACACAGTGGCGTCGCGCCTTTGGGGAGGGACATTCACTTCCCCGGGTGCGAGAGGCGTGCCTGGTAGATGCCCGGAAATTAGCCAGAACATATCGATTCTTTGCTATCTTCTCATAGGATGGGCGCAGCCAAGCGTCGTGAGTCGAAAAATCGCACCAGCACCGAGATACTATGGACTTTCCCTTAGCGCGGCAATATTTTTATCGAGAAATTCATCAACCCGAGGAGCAAATCGATTTAGCAAAGGCAGCGCTCTACATTGCACAAGAAGAGTATGCGGAACTGGATCCGGCAGAATATCTCAATGCTTTGGATACGATGGCGGCGGAGGTGGGCGATCGCTTGCCCGAGGAACGCTACCCTTTGCGAATCGTGCAGGCGATGAACCAATATCTCTATGAAGATTTGGGGTTTACGGGCAATACGTCGGATTACTACAACCCGGACAATAGCTTTCTGAATCGAGTCATCGATCGCCGCACCGGAATTCCGATTACCTTGTCTTTGGTGTATCTGGAAATCGCGCGGCGGTTGGAGTTTCCAATGGTGGGCATTGGAATGCCGGGACATTTTCTGATGCGCCCGGATGTGGAGGAGATTGGCATTTTTGTGGATGCGTTTAATGGCGGGGAGGTGATGTTTCCGCAAGATTGCGAGCAGCGTTTGAGTCAGATTTACGGTCAGTCGGTGACGCTGCAACCGGAGTTTTTAAAACCGATCGCGCCCAAGGGGTTTTTGGTGCGGATGCTGACGAATTTGAAAATAATTTACCTACAGGGGAGCGATGCGAAACGCTGTCTGGCGGCGATCGAGCGGATTTTGTTGATATTTCCGGATTCGGCGGTGAATTTGCGCGATCGCGGATTGCTGTACTATCAAAGCCGTCGCTGGACGCAGGCGCGTCAGGATTTAGAGAGTTATTTGGAGATCGCGCCTGATGCGGCGGATGTGTCGGTGATTCGCGAAATCCTACAAAGGATGGGGTAGGGTGGGCAATGCCCACCGGAGAGTGATTGGGGTTAAAGCCGCTGTCTGAGGATAAATTCGGCGATCGCTAAATCCATTGGGGTGGTAACTTTCAGGTTGGTTTCTTCCCCGGGGACGATTTCCACTGGTAGGCTGCATTTTTCAAATAATGCGGCATCGTCGGTGACTTCCCAGGCAAGTTGGCGGGCTTTGTCGTGGCAGTGTTTGAGTTGCGCTACGTTAAATCCCTGGGGGGTTTGGGCGGCCCATAGTTGTCGGCGA
The DNA here is from genome assembly GCF_035615515.1 of Phormidium sp. CCY1219. Taxonomy (GTDB): domain Bacteria; phylum Cyanobacteriota; class Cyanobacteriia; order Cyanobacteriales; family Laspinemataceae; genus CCY1219. The sequence goes on along the minus strand of NZ_JAJENT010000974.1, from coordinate 24,146 downwards.
TCGGGGGTTTGTTGAATCAGGTTAGAGCGATCGGCGACGATTTTAATGGTGTCTTTGACGGGGATAGCCGCAATCAGTCCGGGAGAGTGGCGCAGGCGTTGAGCGCAGCGATCGAATAGGTTTGGGGTGGCCAAACAGCGCGCGCCATCGTGAATTAACACTTGGGTTGCGTTTTGGGGGAGGGACTGCAAGCCGTTATAGACGGATTCTTGGCGGGTGGTTCCTCCTTGAATGAATTCGAGGGGTTTGGTGAGGGGATGGCTGGCGAGAATGGCTTTAAATGCGGGCCAATCTGCTGGTTGGCCGATGATGCCGATCCAGGTAATTTGCTCCGATGTATTGGCGGCTTTAAGGGTCCAAGCGATCAGAGGTTGTTCGAGTAAGGTCAGGAGCAATTTGTTGCGGTTGCTGCCCATTCGCCGTCCCATCCCGGCTGCTGGAATCAATAAATGCACGGTTGTTTTCCTAAAGTTGGTGGTCGATGGTGGTTTGGGGGTGGCGCTTCGCGTGGGCTGACGCCTAAAGAAAATCGAAGAAAGGGTCAAAATTCCCGGCAATGGGGTTGACAAAATGAGAAATATGTGGTAATAAATCGGCGCTACGGCCACCCCCGCTTGCATAGACTGGCAAAAACACTACCTATTGTTTCAGAATCAGTAAACTGGGGCTATTGTATTAGCCGATGTATTAGTTGGCGATGATGAGCGGCGATGCCATTGGCAGGCTGGAAGGGAAAGCTGCTAGAGGGTAGATTTTGCATTCATCATCGCATTAGGTATATCTTCGCGTACAATAAATTTGTTCAGTAAGCACAATCCATCGAGATGCGAATACTGGCCCTTGTCCCTGGCGGAATTGGCGACCAAATTTTGTTTTTCCCGACGTTGGATGACCTCAAACGGTTTTATCCCAACGCACAGATAGATGTTATTGTGGAGCCTCGGTCGAAAGGTGCCTACCGAGTGTGCAAGTTATTCCATGACAAGTCCCTACAGGTGCTTCCGTTCGATTTTAAGGATCGCAACGGATTGGCTGATTGGGGCAATTTACTTGGCATCATGCGCGATCGCGAATACGATGCGGTTTTATCCCTCGGACAGCGCCCGGCGATCGGCTTGTTGCTCTGGCTAACCGGAATCCCGACCCGGATCGGCTATGCCGGCACTTCTCCTTCGTTTTTCCTGACTAACCCGGTACCCCTGAATCCCGACCAGTACGCGGCTTCTATGTACCACGACTTGCTGCAAGGGTTCGGGATTACCACTCCTTGTCCCGAACTGTCGGTGACGTTGCTCAAGGAGGATCTGCGATGGGCGGAGGAGGAACAGGAACGACTGGGGGTAAAAGAAAGTGGCTACATCCTGATCCACGGCGGCGCGAGCGAACTCTCGCAAGCAAAAGGACTTGATAAAATCTACCCGGCGCAGAATTGGCAGGAGATTATTACGGATCTTCAAGAACGTCAGCCCCAATTGCCGGTGGTTTTGGTTCAAGGGCCCTCGGATCGAGGGTTATGCGATCGGTTGGTTCGATCCTGTCCGGGTGTGAAGGTGACTTCTCCCCCAGATGTGGGCAAGTTAGCTGCCGCGATCGCCGCTGCGAATCTGATGCTGTGTACCGATAGTGCCCCCATGCACCTAGCGGTGGCGGTGCAAACTTACACCATCGCTCTGTTTGGTCCGACGGATCCGGCAAAGTTGCTCCCAACTGGCGATCGCTATATCCCGATCGCGTCTCCGACGGGCAATATGGCCGATATTTCCCCAAAAACTGTTTTGGAAAAGGTTTGGGGCGGCTAGCATTAAGGTCAAGAATTGAGAATTGAGAATTGAGAAAATTCTTAATTCTTAGTTCTTAATTCTTCATTTTTTGTGGTTATGAAATCTGCAGTATTCCTCGACCGAGACGGCGTTCTCAATCAAGAAGTGGGTTATATCCACCGGGTGGACGACCTGCATTTAATTCCCGGTGCGGCTGTAGCCGTGCGGCGATTGAACGATCGCCAGTTTTTTTGTTGTTTGGTGTCCAATCAATCCGGTCCGGCGCGGGGATATTACCCGATCGCTCATGTGGAGGCATTGCACGAGCGTTTGTGTCAGTTACTCGCCGCTGAAGCCGGCGCGCGGTTGGACGCGCTCTATTTTTGTCCCTATCTCAGCCCTCCGGAAGGAGGCAAAACCCCAGAATTTACCCGCTGGAGCACTTGGCGCAAACCGAATACGGGCATGTTGGTGGCGGCGGCTTGGGAACAGGATCTCGATGTGCGCCGCAGTTTTATGGTGGGGGATAAGGCGACGGATGTGGATCTGGCCCATAATGCGGGCTGTCGGGGCATTTTAGTTAAAACCGGCTACGGCGATCGCGTCTACCGGGGGGACTATCAACACCACACCCACCCGGATTATCTGGCGTCGGATTTAGCCGATGCCGCAAACTGGATTTGTCAGCAACCCCAGGCGTAATTGGTCAATGACAAATGACCAATGACGAAGGACAAATGACAAATGATAAAGGACTTCTAATACGCTCCTTCTTTTGCCAAGACAACTTTCACGGTTTGGAACAAAATCTGAAAATCTAGGGAGACCGACCAGTTTTGGATGTAGGTCATATCGAGACGGAATACATCGTCAAAATCGACGACATCAGAACGTCCCGAGACTTGCCAGAGTCCGGTGATTCCGGGCAATACTTCATGGCGCATAAAGTGATGTTCGTCAAAGTGAGCCACGTCGCGCAAGGGGAAAGGACGAGGACCGACTAAACTCATTTCGCCGTTTAAGACGTTGAGAATTTGCGGAATCTCATCTAAACTATAGCGACGAATAAATTTACCCACGCGGGTAATTCGGGGGTCGTCTTTCATTTTGAACATGACGCCGCCTTTCATTTCGTTTTTGGCTTCGAGTTCTTTTTGTAACTCTTCTGCATTGGTGACCATCGTGCGGAACTTCCAGACTTTGAAATGTCTGCCTTTGAGACCGACGCGGGTTTGTTTGTAAAATATCGGGCCTGGAGAGTCGAGTTTGATGGCGATCGCCAATCCGATTAAGAGCGGGCTGAATAGAATCAGAAGAATCGTGGCGGCGATCAGGTCGAAGCTGCGTTTGATCCAATAATCTCCTCCAATAATCGGCGGGGAACGAAACCTCATGCTGGGGATGCCATTGACCATTTTGATTTCGCTCCACTGAATGGGTAGTTCTAAACCGAGGGGAACAATCCGTAAGTGGATTCCGGCGCGCTTCAATTCCCAGTAGAGATAAATTTGTTCTTTCACCGAGAGGGTAGAACAGACAAAGACTTCGCCCACATGTTTTTTGCGAAGTCCTTCAATCATCTCGGACCAATCGGTGTTGCGATCGCGGGTGGAGAGTTCTTCCACATGGCAGATCAGATATTGTTTGGCTTTGGTGATAAATTTGGTTGCGGGTTCAATATCATTAGGTTGACAGATTAATCCAATCCGTTGTCGAATTGCGCCTTTTTGACGCAGATAAATAATGGATAAATGCAGGATTAATCGTTCGGTGAGGACAAAAGCCAGACTAAATATCCAGGACAACAATAATGTGGAGCGGGAGATGATAACATCTGGCTCGTAAAGATAGCCGATAATTAATAAAACGCACTGGGCCAAACTGAGAGATTTAATCAGATTAAAGAAGTCACGCCGTCGGTCGTCGGTGCTGTAGAGTCCGGATGCGGCGAGCATGCCGATTGCGATCGCTAATATGGGCAGTAAAAAGCCGGGGCGCTCGGCATTAGCAGAAAGTAGACGAAACGAACCAACTGGTGTTCCCAGTTCATCCGCTAATAGCCACGCAAAAGCGATTGAGAGGCCATCGAGCGCTAGGAGAACCAGCACTCGCAGGGAGCCGATCCCAGTGCCGCTACTGAGCTGGGCAATAAGTGGAGCGCGGATGTCTAGCCTTTTGTTATGCATGTTCTTGTCGAATGCATCAAACACGGGTTTATTTCCCCTTTTTGGGTATGCTTATTTTTTAACACCAATCGTTTAGTAGATGCCACCCGCTAGAGACAGAGCCATGAGTTATTTAATTGTTGGGTGAGCGATCGCCACCGAATGAAGTGTGTCATGGGGTTGTAGAACAGCCTTTGCGACATGGGTCGAACTTCAACACATGCTCTGTTACCAGACCAGTTCCTCTGACAGCTCCAACTCATAGAAGGGAGTCGATTCAATGGCAAGGTTTGGCGCGATGTCGCCTTTTACCATCGATCTCCCACTTTTTTACAGCTACTCCCTTATTTTTTCGGATGTGAAGGTACAGACGCATCAGTAATTTTCCGGAAGTTTGAAGTGATATTCATTCGCAGCCCAAGGATTTGTGGCGATTTTCGGGACTGGATTCGATGTCAATACCACATTGAGGTTTTTTTGTCAACCCATAAAATTCGGAAAAAGCGGTATTGATGTAACTTAAAAAATTAAGAATTAAGAATTTTTCAATTCTTAATTCTTAATTTTTTGCGGGGTGAAGTTGGGGAGTTTGGGATTAAGGGGTCAGTTCAGTATTGACCTCATTGAGCGGACGCCGCTTGAGTTCGACGGATTGCGATCGCGGCAATAAGTCATAGACCTCGCGCAACACATCATCGACGTCCTCATAGGGTACTTGTCCCACACCGTTGTAAACCACCTTGCCGGATTTATCCAAAACCACGGTTTGCGGCACCACGCCTTCGTAATAATAGCCCGGTTCGGTGGGGGAGTAGGTCTGTTTGACGGGGATTGCATCCACATTCCAGGGGATAATATCGGCGGCGCGACCATAGAAGGACTGAATTTGCGACACGACGATCGCAAATTGCTTGCAGTCGCTGCTGTCTTCCAGGTAGTACACCAAAATTGTGGCGCGATCGTCGCGATCGAGAGACTGGGCCAAGGAGACTCTCGGGGGCACCAAGGATCCATTGCCGCCATAGAGGGCGTAGATATTGCCGTCAAAGTTATCGTCGTTAATGCCGGCGATCGCGATGGGTGTCCCGAGGAAGCACATACACCCCAGGGCGATCGCCACCGTCAGCAACCCCCGGGCGATCGCCCGTCGCCAGAAGGGTCTTTCCAACAGCGAAACCCAACTCCCGAACACCGGACTGACGCAGACGCCAAGGGAACGCAACCGAGAAAAAAACATAGAACTCAACATCCAAACTGCGGGACTCTCTTGCAACTGACTTTATCAAGTTTTGTTAACCTCTGGGAGGATTGAGAAAATTACATCTTGTCAATTTGCCAATCGTTTATAATTTATTGTCAATTGTTATATCGTTAAAATCCCACGGGCCTGCAAGAGAGGACAAATTTTGCCTAGAGTGTTGACTTTTGCATCAACATGGGATAAAGTTGTGAAAGATGCGCGCTTAGATGTACGAGCGTTCCTCATCAAGGGTAGACTATCCGAGCTTGCATTGCTAACCTGTTATGGCAATGCACTCGGATTTTTACTGGGATTTGAAGGGACAGGGGATTCCCTGCCCGTCCTCTGAGGCGCAACCCTGCTGCTGTGGATATAGAGTCGATTCACACCAGGGGTTGCGATCGCTCCATCGGAATTTCGATGATAAACTCAGCCCCGCGATGAGGTTCGCTTACGCAATATAAATTGCCCCCATGTGTTTCCACCACAATTTGATGACTTATGTATAAACCCAATCCGGTTCCCGTGCCCACGGGTTTGGTAGTATATAAATACTCAAAGATTTGCTCCATCACTGCTTCGCTCATTCCCGGCCCGTTGTCGGAGATGGAAATGACGACCCGTTCGTTATCTTCGCGGGCATAAGTGCGAATAGTAATGATATTCGGATTTTCCAGAATTTCTTCCCAATTGCGACCCTCACTGGCCTCATCCAAAGCTTCGATCGCATTGGCAATTAAATTCATAAATACTTGATTGAGTTGTCCCGGGTAGCAAACCACCGGGGACAAATTGCTATATTCTTTTTTGATTTCAATCGGCGGACGTTTTTCATTTCCTTTTAGCCGATGTTTTAAAATTAACAAGGTACTGTCAATTCCCTCGTGGATATTAAAAGCGATTTTCGCTCTGGTATCGGAACGGGAAAAGGTTCGCAGAGAATTGCTCAAGGTGCAGATGCGATCGGTGCCCTCCCGCATGGAGTCTATCACTTCCGGCATATCGTTTATAATGTATTGGAGATCGACTTCTTCGAGTTTGGCAAGAATTGCCGCTCCTGGATCGGGGAAATTCTGCTGGTAAAATTTTACCACCTCGATCAGGTTTTTAATGTAGTCTTCGGCAATTTCAATATTACTGGCAATAAACCCGACGGGGTTATTGATTTCGTGAGCGACACCGGCCACCAACTCACCCAGGGCGGACATTTTTTCATTCTGAATCAGTTGAGTTTGGGCGTCGCGCAGTTGTTCCTCGTTTTGTCGGATCTGTTTAACTTGCTCTAAGGCACGATTGATGGTAATTTCTAAATCCTGAAAGTCGATCGGTTTGGTCAGAAAGTCAAATGCGCCTTGGTTCATCGCCGTTCGAATATTTTTCATATCGCTGTAGGCGGACAAGACCACGGTTTTGATGTTAGGATCTAAATCGTGTACTTTTTCGAGCAAAGTGAGACCGCTCATTTGGGGCATATTGATATCGGTGATCGTCAAGTCGATATGCCGCCGATCGCCTTGCAGAATTTCTAAGGCTTCTACTCCATTCGATGCAAATATAAACTCAAATTCCTTGGCGCGAATTTGTTTGCGAAATTGCCGCCGGATCAATTTTTCAAATGACGGCTCATCATCTACAAATAAAATTTTAGATGGCATTAGTTTCTCCCGCTAACCCTGAAAAAAAGTATCATTGATTATTTTAAGCGATTATTTTCGGCAATGCGATAATGACTTCGGTATATTGGTGCAGTTGACTTTCCACTTGGATTTGTCCGCCATGTTCGCCGACAATGGTTTCGTAGGTTAGGGATAATCCCAAGCCGGTTCCCTCGCCGGGGGGTTTTGTAGTAAAAAAGGGATTGAATATTTTATCGCGAATGTCTTCCGGGATACCCGAACCATTATCTCGAATGCGGATCTCGATGTCGAGGGGGGAATGGCGATCGCCACTCTGGCGGGTGGTGACTTGCAGTTGCGGATGGAACTCGGATCCGAGGGTTTTTTTCTTCTCGTAAACCGCATCGAATGCATTGTTCAAAATATTAAGCAAGGCGCGGTTCATATCCTGGGCCACCAGTTCCACTTCGCCGATCGCCTCCTGATAGTCAGTGGCGATCGCAATTTCAAAACTGGAATCTTGCGCGAACACCCGATGATATGCCAGTTGAATCGCTTCGTCTAATAATCCATTCAAATCCGTGGGAGATCGCGTTCCCGAGTCGGAATGGGACAGCAACAACATTCCTTCCACAATTTTTTCGATCCGTTCTCCGTGGTGCTTGATATCTGCCACGCTATCCTTTAAATCCGTTAAAGTTTCGTTCATATATTCTACATCTTCGGCGGCTAAATTTTCCGCCTGATTTTCCAATTCTTCGATTACCTCTTCTGTTAATTCTACCGAAATTCCGGCAAAGTTATTCACGAAATTGAGGGGATTTCTAATTTCGTGGGCAATGCCGGCAGCTAAAGACCCGAGGGAAGCCAGTTTTTCTTGGGCAATCATTTGAGTTTGCGCTGCTTTGAGCTGTTGCAAGGTTTCTTTTAATTGGTCATTTTTGAGTTTTAATTCGTGGGTGCGTTCTTCGACTTTAATTTCTAACGTGCGCGAATATTCTTCAATTTGCTTGTAAGAGAGTTTTAATTTTTCCACGAGGGTATAAACGATGGTGGCGATCGCCGCGCCGCTTAACGCCATCAGGGGCGGAACCAGGGGAATCCACCATGCCAGGATAAAAGCCGCGTAACAAATCCCAATTAATATCGCACTGGCCAAAGACATTCTCGCCGTAGTGCGCGAAAAGGAAATGTGGGGTAAACCTTTCACATCTCGCCAGCGACAGGTGAAGGTGGTACCGATCGCCGCCCACAGCAAAATCCACCCCCACTCTATTCCTTCCGGCCAGGTTTGGATGGTCGGTCTTCCTTCTAATGCCCCACTGATAAACTGACTGGTAATATTGGCGTGAATTTCTACCCCTGCCATTGGTTGTGGAATGCCGAATAATGTGGTACTATAAGGAGTTAGCAAGTAGTCTTTTAAACTGGTAGCGGTAGAGCCAATAAAAACAATGCGATCGCGCATTAAATCCGGTGCAACCCGCTCTTCCAATACATCCATCAAAGACACGATGGTAAAACTTTGTTGTGGGCCGCGATAGTTCAATAATTCTTGATATCCACCGTCTTCCGCCCCCACATAGCCACCATCATTTGCCTCGAATGGAGAAAAAACCGCTTTTCCTAACTGAATTTTAATCTCGTCTTTCATTTGGGGTTTGATGCCTTCTGCTTCCAGATAAATCATTGCCAACCTAAACCCCAAACTAAAGACCGTATTCCCCTCCTCATCTTCCAAATACAACAAAAACCGTCGAATTTTACTATCCACATCCCAAGGAAAATCATTAGCACTGACTTGACCGAGACTTTCCAGAATCGGTGGTGGCGCGATCGCGTGCTGTGTATCGTCTCCGACAACTTTGCGAATCCCGATCAAATTCGGCGTCGTCTCGAAGACTTGCACTAACTCTTCATATCCGGGGGGTACTGGCAAATCCCGATAAATATCCAATCCGATCGCCCTTGGTTCTTGCTGCTTTATTTTTTGCAATAATTGTGCGAGAATTATATCCGGAATCGGCCAGGTTCCCAGAGCGTTTAAATCTTCTTCATCGATGCCCACAATCACAATTCGCGAGTCCGGTTCTTCCACGGGGCGCATGAGAAATAATCGATCTAATGCCGATAATTCTAACACCTGCAACAACCCTGCCATCCGCAACAAAATCACGAATCCGGCTACAGTGGGAGCCAAAATTGCCAATCGGCGCTTTTTCCAAATAACTTTGCTTATTTTTTTCCACCCTTTCATAAGAATTAAAAAATTAAGAAATCAACCCACTCAAAATCCTGTCCGGCGGAATAGTTGCAAGAAGGATTAGTTCGCCTTTGGGGTTAAGCGTTGCCATACCCAAAGACGGCTATACCTTGTCCGCAAGGCGATTAGGCGCGATGTCAATCCCCCGCTTTTTATTTGGGTTCGACCGGACATCATATCAAATAGAATATTCGGAGGTATAGCCTCAATTACGAGGTTACTAGGATCCGCCTAATAACGAGGGAAAAATTTCGCCATAGTTTCTTCTTACCAAGGACTACCAATCATTGTAAACCCCGCCCAATAATAAGGATGACTTAATTCGCGATCGCCGCTCCACTTCATATCCGCAGGCAATGCTATTTCCCCGAAACTACCACTCACGGAATTATTGACCACCCGCAATTCTCCGCGAATCATCGCTATTTGTGCCTGTCGCAACGCCGCCGCCTTCAGCGGAGTGCCGCGCAGATGCTGGTAAAATTCGCTCATCAATCCTACCGTTGCAATATCGTTGGCGTACCACAAACTAGCGAGAGCGGATTTCACCCCCGTCTGTACCGCTAATCCGGCAAATCCATATTCCGCTTCTACATCACCGATTGCCGTGCGACAAGCACTCAAAACCAACAATTCTACCGGCGGGTCGTTCCATTCAAATTCCCGCATGACATCCAGGGAGATTTGCCGATCCCATAACTGCAAATAGGAATTGTCCTCATCCCCGGACTGAAATTGTCCGTGAGTGGCAATATGAATAATTCCAAATTCCCCTTCTTGTCGTTGACGCTTTAAATTTTCTAAGGTTGACTCATCATTCAAAAAAGCTTTTCCCGGCCATAACTTGTCCACAATGGTTTCCACTTCTAGTGGCACTGCAGGTAAAGGATATTTATCGGGAAATTCAGACAGACCCATTGCCAATACCGAGGCATCTGTCACGTTGCCATGAGTGATTTGGGTTAAATGCAAACTGGGCACTACACTGAGATTGTACTTCTCCACCAAAAACCGCTCGCCGTCATGTAACGCTGCAATTGGAACCGTCCGCAACCCGGCATCTACGCTCCAAATCAGAGTTTCGATTTCTAACCTTTGCAAATCCGGTTCTAACGGCGCGATGAGCCACTGATATAACTGTTGCGAGGAGGCCAAATAACTGGTGGTTCGGCGTTTGGTGGGATTAGCAATTTCCTGCTGGAATCGGATGACTTGTTGCCGCAGGGCTTCTTTAGAAACGGAAGAAATACTTTTGTAAATGGGTTCACCTTCGGAGGGCACTAAGACGAGATCGAGTTGTTGGTCTCGCAGAAACAGATAAACTAATGCCGATCGCGTGCCTCGGGTGATTCCCATCTGGCGCTGCTTGTTTTGGATTTGAGAAAATGACAGGTAAGGCACCGTTGACGAGACTCCCAAGTGAGTCTGAAATTCTTCGCTAAATAAGCGATCGCCCACTTCCACGGCCCGGGAAATCTCTCCGCGATCCAAAAGGGTAGAGACTTCATTGGGACTTGCCACCTGCACCATCTGCTCTTGTGCCAAAGGATCCGATACTGGAGAAGCCGATGTATCGCCGATCGCATTTTCCCCGATCGCCTCTTGCGCCGCTTGCGCCGATGGCATCGTTCTATTTCCTCCTCCATTCGACGAGGGCATCGTCCGTGCAGAAGTGGAGTTCTGCGATCCCACTGCAGTAGAAGATGCCGCCGTTTCGGAAATATTGACCTCCACATTTGGAGTGACAACATTTGCCGACTCACTCGGGTTCGAGGCCCGGGCGCTTGACGATGAAATCCCTGAGGGCAAAGCGATCGCCTCTTCCCCCTCCAGTCCGGTTGGACTTCCCGGGTTGGAAATCGGCGGCGTACCCTCTGGACTTCCATTTGTACTGTTTTCCTCAGACGCCGGAGAATCGACTTGCTCGGAGGGGGATGGCCTTCCTAAACCGCTCCCAATGTCCGTGGGGAGGAGAGTCACTTCTCTATCCTCGGCATTAAGCTGAATGGGGGTTACTACCAATGCGGTAGGTAGAGTGCTGGGGATGGAGGGTGCATCGGATACCGCTGGCGAGGGTAAATCTGGGGTAACAGATTCCGGCGCGATCGCCGGCGTCTGGTCGATCGCTGGGGTTTCGGAACTCGCAGTGGTGTTTTCCGTTCCCGGGGTCTCCGGCGTCTGGGCGATCGCGGGAGATTGGGAATTGGTGGGGGTGTTTTCCGTTCCCGGGGTCTCCGGCGTCTGGGCGATCGCGGGAGATGAGGTCTCCGGCATCTGGTCGATCGCTGGGGTTTCGGAACTCGCAGTGGTGTTTTCCGTTCCCGGGGTCTCCGGCATCTGGGCGATCGCGGGAGATTGGGAATTGGTGGGGGTGTTTTCCGTTCCCGGGGCCTCCGGCATCTGGGAGATCGCGGAAGGTTGGGGACTGGTGGGGGTGTTTTCCGTTCCCGGGGTCTCCGGCGTCTGGGAGATCGCGGAAGGTTGGGGACTGGGATTTGGGGTAGCTGACGGAGTGGAGTTATCTATGGGAATGGGAGCCGATTCCACCGGGGTTGGGGGGGGATCCGCAGGGAGGGGTGGTAGAGAGGGGCTTGCGGTGGCCTCCCCGTTTGAGGGTGGCGTCTCTGAATTGTCCGAGGATGGCGTTTCTGCCCCAGAATTGCGATCGTCTTCCCTCGCCGATGGGGAATCGATGGCGTTGTCTTCTGTGGGAGTGCTGGTGTCTTCGGTGGGAGTGCGGTTCTCCTCGGTGGGAGTGCGGTTCTCCTCGGTGGGAGAATCGGTGTCCTCGGTGGGAGAATCGGTGTCCTCGGTGGGAGAATCGGTGTCCTCGGTGGGAGAATCGGTGTCTTCTGTAGGTTCCGGGTCAGAGGAATCCTCGGGAGAGGTGGGTGAAGTAGAGACTGGGGGTTCGATCGCCGTTTCGATATTGAAAACCCCTGCGGTACCCGTAGCGGTATTGTCGTCCAAATTAATCGAAACCGCAGTGGTGTAGTTAGAATAATCCAGGGTATCGGTACCGCCGCGAGCGTCAATTATGCCACTGAGACTGGCACCGTCACTAAAGACGTAGGTATCGTTAGCATCGCCCCCAGTGAGGTTTTCGATATTTTCAAAGTTTAGGCCATTGGGATAACCGCTGAGGGTGCCGGCGTTAGTGCCGGAGAGCGTCCAGGTCGTATCGCGGTTTGGGCCAATGAGCGTTGTGCCGCCGGCGAGGGTGACGGGGGCATTAAAGGTAGCATTTTCGTGGAGAGAGAGAGTGCCGGTGCCGTCAGGGCGACCGATGGTGATGAGACTAAACCCTTCAGCGATCGCCCCTAAATCGCGATCGCCCAAATTCAAGGTGGGGTTGCCATTCGATGAGGAGGAAAGCCCAATATCGAGTTCTGGCACCCCAGGTTCCAAAACCAGGTTGCCGGTGCCTTGGATCGAGCCATCGCCGCCTTTAAATCCAATACCATTGGCTCGCACGGTGAGGTCGATGGTGTTCACCGTGCCTTGAATCGTCACCGTGCCACTGCTGGCGTCTATGGCGATCGCGCCCACAGTGGAATTCGAGCCGGCGGAGTCCAGGTCTCCGGTGGTAACGTCGCCGCCCCGGGTGGTGACGTCCACAGTACCGCCATTTCCGCTGTCTGAGGTGGAGTCTAAGGTACCGGGATGAGAATCTATGGAACCGGATCCGCCCACAGAGAGGGTGATATCGCCGCCGTTGCCGGCATTGCTAGCGCTAGAGTTTAAGTCGCGAATCACCAGATTGCCGTCAGCAGTGGAAAGGGAGATTGCGCCGCCATTGCCGGACTCAGAACTGGCATTAACGGTAGAGGGGTGAGTGTCGATATTCCCGCTGCCCGCTATGGTGACAGCGATATCCCCGGCATTTCCGGCATTTAAAGCCGCCGAGTTGAGATCGCCGGTAGTGATATTGCCGTCAGTGGTGGAAATAGAAATTGCGCCGCCATTGCCGGACTCAGAACTGGCATTAACGGTAGAGGGGTGAGTGTCGATATCCCCGGTGCCTTCTACGGTGAGGGTAATCTCACCGGCGTTTCCGGCATTTAAAGCCGCCGAGTTGAGATTGTCGGTAGTGATATTGCCGTCAGTGGTGGAAATAGAAATCGCGCCGCCATCGCCGGACTCAGAACTGGCATCGATAGTAGCCGAATTGACGTCAATATCCCCGCTGCCCTCTATCGTGAGAGTAATATTTCCGGCATTTCCGGAATTCGTAGATTTAGAAATTAGCTCGCCAACGGTAAGCGCGTCGGAAGCGATCAGGGAGATTGCGCCGCCATTGCCATCGGCAGAGGTGTCGAGGGTTCCCACGGTAATGCTCGCGCCGAAGATGCTGAGATTGCGACCCGGGGCAGCGATGGTTTCCTTGGGATCCATTGAAAAGGAACCGACGCCATCGGCGGTGCCGGCATCGGCGCGGAAGGTAATCGACCCCTCGGCGGGGACGAAGTTGAGAGAAACGCCATTGTCGATGGTGATATCGTTGGTGGCTTCCAGAACGATATTGCCGGCTTGATTTTCCAGGGTAGCGGCATTGATAGTGAGGGTATCTTCTGCGGAGAAATCGCCGGCGAAAATTTCGGGTAAGGAGGTTTCGACCCCTGGGGTGCTGGTGTCGTTGGAGATGAGGATATTGATGGGGTCGATGAGGAGGGTTCCCCAACTGCCATTGGGGGCGCTGACATCTACGGTGCCGTTAAATATCAGATATTGTTTGCCGGAAACTTCCACCCATCCGCCATTGCTATTGCTCAGTTCGCTGCCTCGGGCTTCGATCGCGCCGTTAAAGGCGGTGACTTCATCGGCCCAAACCAGCACGCGCCCGCCTTCGGTGGGGGTTTCGCTGCTGGTGTCGGATCCCAAGTCGTTGGCTCGGAGGGTGGTATCGGCGCTGATAAAGGTGCGTTGGGCTTCGGGGACGCGCGTTTCGCCGGGGAAATCGCCGCCTATCTGAATGATGCCGCCGCCATTGGTTGAGGAGGCGTCAATGGTGGCATCGGAGATGCCGATTTTGCTGCCGAAAATTTGCACCCTGGGGGGAGGGGTTGGGGCGCGGCGATCGCTGGTTTCGGGGGTGGCGACGGAGAGGCTGCCGGATATCAGGGCAACGCCTTCGGTGACGGGGACGTTTAACCCAGAACCGGTGAGGCTGACGGTGCCATCCTCATTCAAGGTAACGTTTTGGGCGTGGGTGACGCCGGTCTGGCCTTCGGTGAGCAGTTGGGGCAATTCCAGGGGGGAGAGGCTATTGCTGCGGCGCATGTCCGGGGTTGGCTCGATTTCCAAACTCAGCAGCATCCCCTCTTGGGTGAGGCGGACCCGATTTTCTGCGGGCACTGCTGCAATGGCGATCGTGCCGCCTGGGGCGGATAAGGTGCCGCTATTCATCACACTCGCGCCAAGCAAGGCTAAGTTTTCTCCCTCGGGAACGGCTAAATCCCCGGCGTTGGCAATGCTTCCCCCGTCGGTGAGGGTAAATTCAAAGCGGTTGGGGGTGCCGATTAGGTCGCTATAGGTATTGTCGTTGGAGACTTCCAACCAGGTATCGTTATCGAAGCCGATCCGGTTGGCGGTGGTGGCAAAAAAGGAGGCGGGAACGTTTAATTGGGCTTGCGGGCCGAAGATGATGCCGGCTGGGTTGATTAAGTAGAGGTTGGGATTGCCCCCGGTGATTTCTAGCAGACCGTTAATTACGGAGGGGTCGCCGCCGACGACGCGGGAAAAGATGTTGAGCAGTTGGGGATTGGCGCGAAAGTCGGCGGTTTGCCCCGGGTCGAGGTTAAATTGCTCGAAGCTGTGGAACAGGTTGGTGTTGTTCTGGGAGGGGGTTCCCCCTTCAATGGTGAAGCGATCGCCGTCACGGGTGACTTGGGTATCCGTGCCATCGGCGGCGGGAACGATGGGTTGCGCGCGCAGTGGCGCGGGTGCCAGGGTTGCGGCGCTGCATATGGCTGCAAGTAGGGCACTGGTTGTTTGGACCCGTGAGGCGATCGTCATGTTACTCCTGACTGATTTCAGTGGCTTCGATAAACGGTTCGCTGGTGAACTCGCCAAGTTCGACGGAGTTCAGAAACTCTTGCCATTGGCTGACAATGAGGGGAGAGTCTGGATTCGTCTGCCGCAATTGGGCGAAGGCGTGCAGGGCATCGTGCCATATCCCTTGGCGGGCATAAACAAAGGCGCGATCGCCTTTGGGGGCATTCTCCAGTTGGGTGACAAGGGCGCGATCGGGGGCAATCCGCTCGATCCACCCATCGACTACCATATCGCCGGTGCGATCTTCGGGATTGCATATCATCGCCAAGTACCAATGGTAAGTTTGCCCTTTTTCGAGGGGCGCTGCAACATCGGCGGGTAAGCTGTGGCTGACTATGCCCCCTTCTGCCGGCACCGGCAGGTTGGTTTGGTAAATTATTTCTTCGTCTTTTTCATCGAGTAGAGTAAATTCTAGCGTTCTCGAGTCTGAGGGCGGAACGTACCAATACCAGGTGGGATGCTCTTTTAGGGTCAGGGGCATGGCATTCCCTGGGGTCAGCGCGGTTAGGGGTTTTTGCCCGGGGGTGTATGTGCCGCAGCCTCGGGTCCCTCCTTCGGTGGTGCGCGGCGGTGCTCCGCGTTCGGGCGGGTTAAAGGCTTCTGCCACCAGCACCCCATTGGCGGAGGAGTCCTGCGATCGCATCTGGGGGGTTCTAGCTGCTACCCCACCGCTGACGCTGGTACTGATTCCCATTCCCACACCGAGGGCGATGGAAAGCCGGATGAGTGATTTCTGTAGATGCCTGTAGGTGCATCTGGATTGGTTGGAAAGCATTCTTCGTTAACTCCTGATTTCATTGAGGTAATTGATAACACTCACCTATTTAGGTGTTTGTGCATGGGGTTTTTGGCAATTTGTCTGCCTTTTTGTGGGAACAAGATGGGTTTTCTTCTTTTCCGTTGAGTAGGTGAATGGGTCGGATACGCTGCTTTTTCTGCGGATATGATTTCATTTTATAAAATCTCTCCACCATTGCGTTCCTCCCCACGGAGGAAGTGTAGAAGCCCATTTTTAGTTTTATGCCCTGGCATCAGGGGGGTGATTTCCAATCCTCCTTTTGAGAAAGATTGAAATATACTTCCGGTTCTTCCGCTATGCCCTGGTTTTTCGATGGTCTTCCCCTGCTACTTCCGAGTAACTGGATCCGTTTCCCGCCAGGCCCGCTGCCAGGGGACTTTCTCCTGCCTTCGCCTTGCCTTTTTCCATCGGCGATCGCCCGGAACCCTACCCAGGGATCCATCGCTGGAGAAAACCGCCTGCTCTGCCAACCCTCGGGATCGGGGTGATTCCTTGCTTGACTTAGCAAGCAATCGCTCCCAAACTTCTGACCAACTTGGCAGCCTTGCTTTTTTTCGCTTTTCATGCAACAATTGGTCATGGCAGAACCCTCTCCGACGGTTTCAGCTTTTTGGAAACTATAGCATGTTTCTTCTAATATTTTAGTCTTTTTATACAAACCCCGTCCTCAGTATTTTTACGTAGGTTTTTTCCGGGATTGGCTCGGCATTTTCCGTAAATCTACGGCTGTATTTTACGCAGCTTTCTGCAATAACTCCGTAGTTTTACCGAACTTTTGCGTGTTTACACGGGGCAAACTCGCAGAGCCTCATATAAATCTGCCGATTTTTGCCAATTCTCCGTAAAAACACTGCTTTTCGGAACGACACCACAGAAAACGCAAGTGGATCCAAAGTCAAGTAGTCCTTGAGTCGTCATGGTTTTGGCGTTTTGCGTTGACGCTGATTCTTGATTAAGCTTTGTTAAGCTATGTTGTTTATTAAAAATAAGCAATCGGCAATTTGAGAAAAATTTTGGCGGCCTAGGGTCGGCGGGGCACAACCTGCGCCGATCGCCCGGAGTGAAATCCCTATTAGCTGCGTTTGAGGTGCAGTTGAGCTACAGCGCCATGACTTCGCGGGTCTGACGGGCGGCGATCGCCAAAATGTCCGCCGCGCGATCGACATCCGAGGCGGTGGTAAATTTTCCCAGCCCGATTCGCAGCGCCCCCGCCATCACCGACGCCGGTAAGCCCAACGCCCGCAAAACATGAGACGGCGTTTCTATTCCAGACGAACAAGCCGCGCCAGTAGAGATGGCGACTCGAGCGCGGATGCGGGCGATAGTAGCGCTGTTGGGAATATCCGGAATCGAAACATGCAGATTGCCCGCTAACCGATGCTCTATATCCCCATTAATAAACAAACCGGCCATTTTGTCAAGTAGGAGTCCGTGCATTTTATCCCGCAATTTCCGGATATTTTCCTCGTCTTCCGCCATTTCCAATCGGCGCAGGCGACAAGCTTCCCCCAACCCGACAATTCCCGGAACGTTTAAAGTGCCGGGCCGCATCCCGTTTTGATGTCCCCCGCCATAGCAAATCGGTTTGAGGGGATATCCTTTTTTGAGGACCAGCGCGCCCACTCCCTGCGAACCGTTTTGCGCCGCCACTCGCGGATCCACTGGCGTGGTGGCGTGGTAATCGAGATAAATAGGAGAAGATTCGTTCATCGCCAATTCATTGCGGTAGAGTATTTGGCGCGAAATTATCGGTTTTGATGGGAGGAATGAGAGGAGGGGGAATTTTTCACTTGCATAAAGAAGCGCGATCGTTCAATATTGCCAGTTGGAATGGAGAGAGAAAACGAGAAACCGGCTTTCTATTTCTATTGGGTTGCGAATGATAAATACTTGGGTGAACAAACCGGGTTGATAACCTCTGCTGACGTTCTTGCGATCGGCGCACCTCGCATCGAATTTTACCTCGATTTTAGCAAGTTTTTGCCGTGGTAAAACTCCGGTGCTTTAGCTTCAAATCATCTACTCCTACGATACTTTAGTAAAGTGCTGTAACTAACTTCCCAATCTGTGGTGACAGAAAAATTGCCACAATTAAGCCTTACAAATGACAAGCCAAGTAGAGTTGCTCATCATCTTCCTCATCTAAGACTGAAGAAAGTAAATCAGCCAAAGCTCGATTGGGGAGTGATTTATCTTTTTCCTTTGCGATCGCCTTTTCATGGTTGGCAATAATTTCCTCCTTGCGGTCGAGTAGTTCTAATAACGTTTCCCCCTCAGTGCAGGTGTAATGTCTGCCGTCGCTATAGTTTTGTTCGTACTCAACCGCTTCGGCAAACAGGTGGGGATGTTCCTGCGCCAACTTCACCCATTCGTATTTTCGCTAAAAGAAACAAAAAAAGCAACCGGAGCGACTGCGCCACCGATAGCAATCGGGGAGTCCGATACCACTATCATCTAGCAACTGAAGGATATCCGCCTTCACCAAACCCTTTTCCTTAAAAAGTATAGACGGGTTTGATATTCGACTTAGTGGAGATGTAACCGTCCCGGTTTTCGTCAGCGCGGATGCCGATGTAGCTAATCACCTCATCGTCTCCCACGAATTCTTCTAATGGCTTGAGTTTCATCATAGCCGTACACCAGCGCTTTTTGGGAGAGGGGAGCAACCCACCATGAACCTCGAGCCAATGGTCAAATCCTCGGTTGGCGCTCAGATAGTGGATGTTCATCCCCAAGTGAGCTTTGATGCGATCGAGATACTCGTAGGGTCGATCGGCGATTATCATTGCCAGGGGTTCTCACTACTGCCGATCGCTCGTCTGTTCCTCGGACGCCGCTTGGGTAAAACGCTTGAGTACGGGTTCGATACATCCCTCGCTAATGTAACTTTCTCACACGCGCAAGTCTTCCCGCAGGCGGGTTTCTGGACTGTCGAGATAGGGCCGTTCAAAATAGCGCCAGGTGTCGGTGATATAGCTGTGACGTTTCGCCACCAACGGTTCCAGCGGACGAATGTCCGAGAGCAAACTCACCAGGGGCGATCGCAATCCCGCCAGATAATCTGCCACCGCGCTATCTACATTAAAATTCGACCCTTGCCAAATCCGCAATTCATCCACTTGTCACCTATCGGCGACAAGTGGATGAATTGCAGCAAGTTGTCGATCGCCCGTTCCCAATTTTCGCACTCGGCGCTGCTATTGCACATCGCCAGCGTCACCAAATCCCGCGTTGCTTTCAGCCCGCCAATTGTAGTGACAATATTTAACGTTCCGATAGTTTTGAGAACCCGCAAACTATCAGCATCCAAACTTTTCGCCACATCATTAATTAATCCGTGCACCTCGATCCATCGTTGCAGTTTTGGCCGAGACGTAATTCCCATGCCCACTGCTTCGATAAAATAGTCATAGACGCGATCGAGTTTCAGGGTAGGCAGGGAATTTCCCCGCACTGGTGTCTCCTCCAAATACCGTTTAAAGGAATAGGGTTCTGCACTGGTGAGACAAGTAAATAACGAGCGCTCGTTGTGGGCGTATTGCGTGCAGAGTTCCGGCAAAACCAACGCCGCCACCGGATGCAACGGGTAGGTAGAATCAATCGCATCGACAGAGATATCGGCGGTTATTTCTGGAGGCAGCAACTCCAGCCATTCTGTGGCTTGTTCGGCAATCGCACAGGCGAACTTTTTCAAATGCGATCGCTCGATTGCTTGCCCCATTAATCGCATCATTTGCGGCGCAGAATCTTTAAATGGAATATCCTCAAATCGTCCCTGAATTTTTGCCCATTCATTGCGCTGCACCGAGGACAACCGCTCTCCATAGTCGGCAAAAGCTTGATGCAGCAATCCGATAAGATACACTTGCGAATCGCTTTCTCGGGGCAATTCTGCCAATTGCTGCCACAAATATAAATTTTCTTTCCCCTGATTCTGGGCGACAAATTCTAAGTTTTTTCCCAGTTCGTCAATCACCAGCAATACCGGGGTTTTTGCCCCTTGGGCAACCTGTTGCACTAAGCGGGGAATTTCGCGAATGTTGATGCTTTCTCCGAATGATAAAATCCGGCTGACCAAAACATGGATTTTCAAGATTGACTTCGTGCAGGCGCACGCGAGCCTGGTTTTCCTGCCACTTGCTTCTCCCCCGGTTTTGCCAAACCGCGACTTGTACTTTGTCGCCACTGTTTTCCATGAACCCGGTTTGGGGGTAAACTGCTAGGAGGCTTTCACCTGCTAGAGTGTGGGGCGTTTCATCCCCTGGAAACCGCCACCGCCCACCAGAGAGATTTTGTCCCACACCCAGATTCCCTTAAGATGGAAACTGTTTATCGAGCCAGGAGGAAATCATCAGTGGCACAGTCAACTCAAGAGAAAGAAACCGCCAACACTCTCGAGCGCACCCCATTGTACGATTGCGCGGTGGAACTCAATGCCAGGATGACGCCCTTTTCTGGCTGGGAGATGCCGGTGCAATTTTCTAGCATTGCCCAAGAGCACCATGCAGTGCGAAACGCTGCCGGCATGTTCGATGTCTCCCACATGGGCAAATTTTTCTTTAAAGGCAAAAATCTCATCGAGCAACTGCAAACCCTGGTGCCTTCGGATCTGAGTCGCTTGCAACCCGCAGAGGCGCAGTACACGGTACTGCTGAATGCCAATGGTGGCATTCTCGACGATATTATCGTGTATTCTCAGGGCAAGGACGACAGTGGGGACGAACTGTGCATGGCGATCGTCAATGCTGCCACTCGTTCCAGAGATAAAGCATGGATCGTGGCGCAATTGGAAGATTCTGGCATAGAATTCCAGGACTTGTCCAAGGATAAAGTTTTGCTCGCGCTGCAAGGTCCCGAAGCGGTGAGCAAACTGCAGCCGTTGGTGGTGGCAGATTTATCTTCGATGAAACCTTTCGGACATTTACAAGCCTCGGTATGTGGCAAAATGGGGTTTGTGGCGCGGACCGGATACACCGGGGAAGATGGATTTGAGCTGATGGTGGATTCGGAAACTGGGGTAAAATTGTGGCGATCGCTCCTGGATGCCGGGGTAACGCCCTGTGGTCTCGGATGTCGCGACACCCTGCGCCTGGAAGCGGCAATGGCACTCTACGGCCAGGATATCACCCAATCCACTACGCCTCTGGAAGCGGGATTGTCTTGGTTGGTTCATCTCGATCGCAAAGGGCAATTTATCGGGCGAGAAGCCCTGGAAACCCAAAAGCAAAATGGCATCAAGCGCAAACTCGTCGGGTTAGAAATGGAAGGGCGTCGCATCGCCCGTCATCACTATCCGGTGGTTTCCAACGGGCAGTCGGTGGGAGAAGTCACCAGTGGGAGTTGGTCCCCAACTTTGGAAAAGGCGATCGCCCTGGCTTATGTGCCGGCGGAATTGAGCAAACCAGGTCAAACTGTAGAGGTGGAAATTCGCGGCAAAACTTATCCGGGGGTGGTGGTGAAAAAGCCATTTTATCGCTCTCCCCATAAACCGAAAAAGTCTTAATTGAATAACGAAAATTCAGCCTTTTTTTCCCACGATTCGGTTTGATTTGAGGGAGATAGGAATGCGGGAAGCACCGCATTCCTATACTCGGGCAAATTCGCGAGTTTTAGTTCATCGATGAAAGACCATCAATTTGCTCGAAAAATACTGGTAGATACTGACCCGGGCGGTGATGATATTTTTGCGTTATTGTGGTTGCAAAGCTTGGTGAAAAAAGGAGTGGCAGAACTGGTGGGCGTCACCACGGCGGATGGAAATGTTGGGGGAGAATTTACCTTTAGAAGTGCGTGCAAAATCCTAGAAATTGGCGGATTTAAAGATGTGGAAGTGGGGCGGGCGGTACCGCTAAATCAACTCACCAGTGAAGATGCGGCGCACATTCACGGCGGGGACGGGATGGGGAATCTTTCGCAAACTTTACCGGAACCGACGCGCCAATTTAATCGGGCGCGTTATGCGGATGAAATGATTATCGAAGCATTGGAAGCAACGCCAGGAGAAATTACGATTATTGGGTTAGCGCCGTTTGGGAATTTAGCCGCAGCAGAAGCGAAAAAGCCGGGAATATTGACAAAAGCCAAAGAAATTGTGATGATGGCGGGAGCGTTTAAAACCCGGGGAAATGTGACGCCAGTGTCTGAGTTTAATGTGGGGTATAATCCGGAGGCGGCGGAGGCAGTTTTAAGCAGTCGAGAAGATATTGTGGTGGTGTCGTTGGATGTGACGCGGGAGGTGATTTTTCGGCGAGAGATGAGCGAGGCGATCGCGCGAGTCAACCCGAATCATATTTTAGCTAAATTTATTCCTGCCCTGACTGAGTTTATGATAGGCAGTTCGTTGCGCTACCGAGAGACCAATGGCATCGAAGGGTTTTTGGTGCATGATGCGGTAACGGTGGCTTATTTGTTTTATCCGGAAACCCTGTTATTTCAGCGCGGGTTGGTGGGGGTAGAAACGGCAGGGAAATATACCCGAGGGCAGACGATTTTAGAGGAGAGACCTGTGGCGAAAAGGCGGGCGAATGCCTGGGTGTCTTGGCAGTGCGATCGCGACAATTTGCTTGCCAGTTTAGTGGAAGATTTAAAAGAACTCCTTGCGGGATAGGGCGGGATTGTGGTGGGTGGTTTGCTAAGAATAAATGGGCAAAAAATAGAGACAATGGGTGATATCAAATTCGGATAAATCGACACAAAAAAAGAGTCCGCGTCGGGGTACAACGAGCGGATTCGAGTTGCAAAGGCAAGAAAAGCATTGGCGAGATTTTTATCGCCCGGTTGGATTAGCAATAATCCACCGGAGGTGATATGAATGATGCCCAGAGGGTGTGATGAGAGCGAACTGGCGGAAAAGCGATCGGGTGAGAGAGGAGCGATCGCGCCCTAGGAGCGGAATTAATCTTCCGTTACATTTTCCAAGCGATCCAAATCTGTGAAGTCGATGGTGATTGCCAATCCATCGCCTTCCTCATTGGTGGGAGGTTCAGTCAACCGAATGGGTTGCAACTCGAAAGAGCCGAACTGGGTGGGAGGGTTTTGATTGGGCAGATCCCAGTCAAACTCTTCCATGCCGGTTTGTAAGTCCTCATTGGTAGTGGTGGTGTCATTTTGGGCGATCGCCTCAGAAAGGGAAACTGGGGTGATGGTGGAGTGGGAAGTCCGATCCACACAAGGAGATGCCATTGCGGCGATCGACAGAGAACTCACCCCAGAGATGGCGAGCAATAAACTGAGTAATTTTTTCATGGTGATACCCCCTTTCGCACGGCAAGGTGCGGGATAAATAAACTAAAAATTGGAAGAGATGTCAGAGAAAATGGATATAGCAAAACAGAACAGGAAAGACCCGAAGGATTCCTGCAAAGTTGCGGAGGAGTTAAACAGCTTCGTGATTCGAGAAGCGAGTGGTTAGTTAAGAAACTAATTTAGATTGTAACACAAAAAGGCGGGAGAAATTCCTCTTCCTAGAGATAGATAGACACAGACCATCCAGAGTCAGCGAGGCGATCGCGCACCTGAGAATTCCACAGGGTTAAACTGTCTTGGAATTCGGGGCGATGCAAACCAGAGCGCCAGAGAACCAGAGCATCTTCCCCAGTTTCCTTGTAGTATTTTGGGCGCAAGCCCACCTCCTGAAAGCCAAACTTGTGGTAGAGAGCCAGTGCGGCGTGATTAGAACGGCGGACTTCCAGGGTGGCCCATTCCAGATGGCGCTGACAAGCGCATTCGAGCAAGCCATAGAGGAGAGTTTGGCCGAACCCTTGGCCCCAATAATCCGGATGGATCGCCAGCAGAGTGATATGAGCCTCTTCCAGAATAGCCCAAAGACAGCCCAAGCCAACAAGCGGGGAAGGGGGAGAAGAAACAGAGCCAGAGGAACTTGCAGGGGAAGCGGGAAGGGACAAAACCAGCAAATCGCTATTTGGGCTATCGAGTTCGCGCTGATAGGCATCGAGGCTCCACATGCCGCCCAAAGAGCGGCGATCGAGTTCCACCACGGCATCGATCGCGTCTGGTGTTAGTCGCTGAAGTTCGACAAAAGCCACAAAAGAGTCAATAAAAGCGGAGAATACACGAGACTCGATTGTACACTGGAAAAGGCTAGTGCGATTCGTTCCTGCCAAAAGTCAAGGAAAATCTCCGAAACGTGGGCAGGGTAAGGCTCCAAAAGGGCCTTGACAACTGAGTGTCGATGGTGGTGAAAGCCCACCCCATGAAGTGTGTCATGTGAAAGCACCTCCCCCACGGTA
>NZ_JAJENT010000973.1:0-18732 GCF_035615515.1 Phormidium sp. CCY1219 | reverse complement strand
CCTCGTAGGGCTTAGGCTGGTCAGCTACCTAAAGTCAGGGGCTAGAAGCCCCGTCTCTTTAGAGCGGGGTGCTGACCTCGTTCTCTGTCTAAAGACATAGATAGTTACTTAACTTCACGTTACTACACCATTTGTAATATTGTGATGCGCCAGAAAGATATTTACATAAAAATTTGTTATCTGCATGATTACTTTTATTTATCTATATAATATTCGCTTAGTTTGCATATTTGTAAGGTTATAGAAATATGTACTCGGGCAAAAATAATTGCAGCGGGTAGGGTAGGCAGAGCCATTTTCGGAAGTGCCTCGCGCCCCGGAAGTTCTCGTGCCTGGCCACCCTACAAACCTCAAAAATCGATGTGCAATTTATTTTGCATGACTGCTTAGAATAATTCTGGATGCTGGCGCGGAAATAACTGGCTGAAGCCATAAGAAAGCGTGGCAGTTATTTTAAACCCTTATTCATTAATTCCCAATTCCGCCCTCGCACGCCTACTAAAACATAGGAAAACCTTTGCTCGGTGGAGGTAAAAGAGTTTTTTTCGGTTGTTTTTATACTCAGGTATGAGGAAGATTCACCCACCGAAAATCATGGATAATAGGAACATTAAAGGTGGTTTTAGGCACTAAGAAAATGCCAATTTGTCTCTCAATTGGTAGAAATAAAGTTAAAATTGATTATGCAGTTTAAGTGAAAAATAGCGGTTTGGCTGCGGCGATCGCTTTACCGCTTGACCCCCACAAATGTAGGAACAGCTTGTAGCATCATTTGTAGCAGTTGACAAAAAATGTAAATTTCAATACTATGGTAAAATATGCCTGAATTATTGCCAGCAGCTCAAACCCAGAGAAAGACAAAAGGGTCGCTTTGGACAAAACTGCCTTACAGAGAGAATTTCCATAATTTCGTTTTCTGGCTATATACCGATTGAGCGGGAAAATAAAGCCGGAAACCGGGGGTAAGGCGCATTAATTTGGCGATTTGAGTGAATTTCTATAAACCGATATAGGCAAAAAACGATAGAACGGAGGGGGCGCTGAGGGGAGGGAGTGGGGAAATCGGCGTGTGGGGGAGAGTTTTGGCGCGGCGATGACTGAAGCGGCGTACAGATGCAATAATGCACTTGTGGCACGCCCCGTGTCGGTAAAGAGGAACGAGTGTGGAATCTGTGAAGTGAAGATGCCAGCCAATCGCCAAATGAACCGTGGCTCCATCGAGAGCGATCGCGCGGAGTCGAACACCAGCTTGGAATCGCGCTTGATGATTGTGGTGCCCATAGTGGTGGGCGCGACCATCATCTTATCCGCGTGGCGAATGTTGCTGGGCGTCGCCGTCATCTCTGGGGTGGGATGGGCGTGGAAATCCTATCTGCAAAAGCAGCAGCAGCGACAGGCGCATCTGAATTCGGTGTTTTATCGGTTAATCCAAGAGAACGAAGGGCGTCTGACTGCATTGGACTTCGCCATGCAAGCGGGAGTGGAAGGGAAGGAAGCGCAGGAATATTTGGACAAACAGGCGCAGGAGTTTGCGGCGGGATATGAAATTACCGACAATGGCGGGATGGTGTACTGCTTTTCCACGATTCAAATGCCGCAATCCTACCAAACTCTAGAGGTAGAGAGTGCGCCAGTATTGGCAGAGTCGGAAACCCTCGCCCCACCCCCAACCCCGAACACCCCATCGGTGACGTTACCGCCGCCATTGAATCAATCGCAATTAGCCGCTAGGTTGGGCGTGCATCCGACAACGGTGAGCAAGAATAAGAAGAAAGCGGATTTTTTGGATTGGAGTTGTCAGAAGGATCCGGAGGGGTTGGGGTGGACTTATGCCCCAGGAACGAAGAAATTTTTTGCGATCGCGCCGGGGGAAGGGGATTAAATTGGGGAGCACCCGCAACCCACGTTTATCGCACTCAACGCCTATCGGCAATCTGAGGTAAAGCAGGGCTTTTCTTCGAAAAAAACCTGCTTTTGCAGGTTCTGTGCTCAACGCCTATCGGCAATCTGAGGTAAAGCAGTGTACTTGCCCACTGGTTGTATTGGCTGTAGACAGGTGCTCAACGCCTATCGGCAATCTGAGGTAAAGCAGTTCGGGTGATTGCTGACCATATGTTTTCCTCGCTAGTGCTCAACGCCTATCGGCAATCTGAGGTAAAGCAGGACTCAAATTTAATCCCCGCCGCTGTGATTTTGATCGGTGCTCAACGCCTATCGGCAATCTGAGGTAAAGCAGGCCGAAACGTTCTGGCTGAATATCGACGAAATCCACGAAGCTCAACGCCTATCGGCAATCTGAGGTAAAGCAGAGAATCTCCTTAAGGTTGTGTTTGTTCGTGATTTTTCGTGCTCAACGCCTATCGGCAATCTGAGGTAAAGCAGGCTTCGGGAGAGACGGAACGGGCGTAATACTTGAATCGTGCTCAACGCCTATCGGCAATCTGAGGTAAAGCAGATCTTAAGCAAAAAGCACGGAACGACTAAACAATGTGCTCAACGCCTATCGGCAATCTGAGGTAAAGCAGACTTTTTAGAGCAGTAGCTAAATTTTGTTGGAGATTATGTGCTCAACGCCTATCGGCAATCTGAGGTAAAGCAGCCGTTGAACCTATTTTTGAAACCATTACAAATGAATTGTGCTCAACGCCTATCGGCAATCTGAGGTAAAGCAGTTGGGATAGAGCAAATCAATTCCAGTTCCCCAGAATTGTGCTCAACGCCTATCGGCAATCTGAGGTAAAGCAGTATTCAATACGCCAGCTACTGCGTCCTTCACCGTAGTGTGCTCAACGCCTATCGGCAATCTGAGGTAAAGCAGAAAATACCTAGCTGAATTCCATGTTTTGCTTTTTTGTGCTCAACGCCTATCGGCAATCTGAGGTAAAGCAGCTATAACAAATTCCTTCTGCATCGGATGGAACACCTGCTCAACGCCTATCGGCAATCTGAGGTAAAGCAGAGTCAACAATTACAAGATTTAGTGTTTGTTTTAGAATGTGCTCAACGCCTATCGGCAATCTGAGGTAAAGCAGTTTGAGAAAGATTGCCCCAGACTTGACGTTTAATCTGTGCTCAACGCCTATCGGCAATCTGAGGTAAAGCAGGTTTTAGAGCTTTTAGTCTTCAGGTCTTCAGAATCTAGTGTGCTCAACGCCTATCGGCAATCTGAGGTAAAGCAGTCCTACAGCGTTAGCGGACTTAGGGGTTGCCCACGAGTGCTCAACGCCTATCGGCAATCTGAGGTAAAGCAGGCCGTCGTAGTGCCAAAAGCTTGCGTGTAGTAAAGTGTGCTCAACGCCTATCGGCAATCTGAGGTAAAGCAGTCTGATGAAGCAGACCTAAAGCACTTTCGCCCTTTGTGCTCAACGCCTATCGGCAATCTGAGGTAAAGCAGCTCAGAGACTTGGGACAGTTTGAGTATTCAGGGGAAGGTGCTCAACGCCTATCGGCAATCTGAGGTAAAGCAGCAGAAAAAACGCGCTTGCGTAGTTCAGTATGGGGCAGTGCTCAACGCCTATCGGCAATCTGAGGTAAAGCAGAGCACTTCAGCCCGAAACCCGCTCCCAGCAAGGAAAGTGCTCAACGCCTATCGGCAATCTGAGGTAAAGCAGCGCACAAGCCCAATCCCCTAAATGGGAAGTACTCTAAGAAGATTTTACAAGCACCTACCGCCAAAATGCAAGAGAGTGGTTGAACTTTCCCAAAATCGACCATTTGCTTCTCGCTCAAACCCTTACCCTGGCTTAATTCTAGCAAAATTCAAGCACCTAGTCAAGTCGAAAAATGTCCCCAACCTTCCTGTAGCGGGAGTTTTCGGCATTTCAGACGGGGGAAGTTTCCGCACAATCACAGGTGCTTGCTCGATCGCAGTTTTCCATGAGTCAGGGGTTCTCCGGCAGATCGGGTAAAATGGGCCAATGCTGGGGCGCGAATCCCCCACTGGATGACTCCCCCCTCCCGCCATCCACCCCCGCAACTGCGATCGCGCTTCCGGGGCGAAATTTTTGCCATAAAAAAAAGACGAGAGTCTGCGGTGACTCCCGTCTGTCGCGGAGCATGTTTGAAAACGCGCATAGTTGTACTTACGCGCCGCTAGAGAAATATCCAGAATCAACGGGTCAACCGCTCAGTGGCGACAAAACCCGCTATAGTGTTGTCGCCTTCTCAACCCCACAGCACTACCGCACGGATCTTACGGGTAGGCTGGGCAACGAGTTGCCTACCCGTACATGTCGTGCGATCGCAGTTGTCCGAAATTACTTTTCGATTCCCGCTCAAAGGGGAATGACAAATGAGGGCAGCATACCTTAGCCAGACCGAAACCCTGCTATATATATGGCCGCATCTTCTCCCATTCTATTTTTTTAATAACATAAAAACAAAATTTTGTCAAGGTTTTTTTGCAAAAAAGTAGCAAAAAAAATGGGTAGGGAGCCGGCGATCGCAGCAGTGTGGATTGCGCCCCAAGGGAGAAGAACGCTCGCCCAACTGCAACCGATCAAGCGCGGCGATGAACTTTAATGCGTTTATCGGATTTTTGCTTTCGCACCCAGGCGAGGAATTTCTTCATCTGCGGTTCAGCTTGCAGTTTTTCCACCGTATTCAGTTCCCGTGCCAACCGCGCGTTATCAAAAAAAGCGTGAATTTGGCGATGACAGGGGGAACAGATATCAATCGTCGGTCTTTTCGCCCCATTTTTTTGCTTGGGAATCAGGTGATGAACCGTGAGTTTATTGACTTCTCTTTCGCAGAGTTTGCAGTACATAAATTCGGAATAACTAAACCTTCAACGAGGAGTTATCCAGGGATTCCGGGGAATCGCATAGGGTACGCCGCAGCGCACCCTACCCGATTATTTATCCTCTCTTACCGGCAGCGGAATTTCCATAATTTCCATTAACAAATCCAGTCGCGAGGGACGAGACAGCAATGGCACCAAATTGGGCAAGGAATAGTAGTCGCCGCCGAAGGTAAAGGTTTCCACCGGAGCCTGTTTTTGCTTCAATTGGGTTTCCACCCAAGTATAGAATCTCCCCACTCTGACAATAATAACATTTGGCAGAGCGCCCATTTCGCGGCAGTAGGTTTGATAGGCGTCGGGGAAATAGGGGCTGCTGTTTTCACCTTCATCAGTGACGAGGATGATTTGCTCCACCTGCTGTTTTTTCCGGCGCAGGGCTTCTACCGCACAACCGATACTGGTTCTGCCCCCCGCTTTGATGTGCTGGAACGCTCGTTCCCAGTCGCTCAATTCGCTGCCCTTGGCGGTGACGGGATAGGGCATGGTATCGAAAGCATAAACGTAGAGTTCTGCTTCGGAAATGCCGGAAATCATGGCGGCGAGGCGCTTTCCGACTTCTAGGGCTTTGTCCATCGACCCGGATTTATCCACCAGCAAGGCGGTGGGTTTTTTAATTTTACCGCGCTTTTTCACTTGTTCGTTGGTAATTTGTTCCAACTGAGCGGTGGTGTCGGTGTCGAGTTGGGCGGCGTCGGAGGCGATGCGCGCTTTGTAGGCGGAGACGCGATCGCTGGTTTGGGCGTCTTTCAGCTTTTGCTCGATGAGAGCTTTCACTTCCGGATGTTCCATCGCACCGCGCCCTTGCAAGGATTTGAGGTTATTGATGACCTCTTGCGGGGACATGGAATTAATCAGCGCCACCAGAACTGTGGGCGTGAGCTGCTTTACGGTGCCGATCGCGATCGTGTAGGGGATATTGTGTTCTACAATGAGCGCTGCTTGTTCCGCCGGAGATGCCGCCTTTGCCAGTTGCTTGACGAGGTAGGCGAGACTGCCTTCTGGCGGGGTTTCTTTGAACAGGATGGCATCGGCGCGCGGGTTGGGTTTGATATGTAAGGTGGCATAGAGGTGTTTCATTGCCTTGCGGTTGCGAAGTGCGGCGCGATCGAAGAAGTTTGTATTTTTTTCGCGATCGCGCAGATATCGCGTCACCGCCGTGCGCGCGCAACGGGGCACTTTGTGGCGATGTTGCTTCATAAAGTCTACCACCCGCCCCACCTGATAAGGGGGCAACTTTTGCAGCAGCACGAATCCCGCATCCCGGTGTTCCGTCAGGGGACTGGTGAGCAGATTTCCCACAAACACCTCTTTGTGGTCTCGCACGTCCCCATTTTGGTAATACCAAGCGCCCAAATGACCGTAAAACAACGGATCGATTTCTACCATTATTTGGTGTAATTCTGCCACTTCTTCCAGCTTGCGGTGTGGCGTCGTCAACAAGCTATTCAGCATTTCCAGCCGCAAATCGCGTTCTGCTGCATTCATAGACTCTCTCCTTGTTTAAATCAATGCTTCGCTATCTCGCGTTTATACGAGATAACCGCTCTTTCAAAAAAGGCAGATATCGCACGCGCGGCTCGATAACAAGTGCCGCGCAAGTGAGGGGGGCATTGGCCTGCTATTGACAGTTCAGGCTTGCAGCGCTTTCTCCAAAGCGCACTGTGGTTTTGCGGAGTATGTAAGCCCCCCCGATAGGGGCGCGGCGACAACTGCAAGGCAGAAAAAATGGAGGGAATTGACATCAAAATAAACACTTCGCGCAAGTCGAAAAAGCCGTGGTTTCATACACAGGATTTGAACCTGCAATCACTTGAACCTAAATCAAGCGCTCTACCATTGAGCGAGTATGTAAGCTTTTTCGGTTAGGGCGCGAAGTGAAAGACTGCAAAGGATGAAATATTATAATATCCCGCACAAGTTGGTAAAGCTGAAGAACACTGGTGAGTTACCATTACTCTACAGCCCCAGGAAAGTGGGGCTGGTAGGACTCGAACCTACAATCTCCCGCTTATCAGGCGGATGTGTGTAAGCTTCACCCGTTAGGGCGCGGGATATTTTTTTAAAGCTTTCGGGTGGAATTAAAGGTTGAAAAAACACTTCGCGCAAGTCGTGAAAGCCGTGGTTTCATACAGGGGAATTGAACCCCCAACCTTTACCTTAACAGGGTAATGCTCTACCAATGAGCTAGTATGTAAGCTTTCCGCGTTAGGGCGCGAAGTGCTTTTTCAACCGTCCTGACAGATTCTTTCCCGCACAAGTCAATTAGGCTATTTCACAGTTTGCTCTAGCCAATTGAGCCACACCCCCATTCAAGGAGGTGGTAGGACTCGAACCTACATGTTTCTGGCGATAAACCAGTTGTGTGTAAGCTTAATCGGTTAGGGTGCGGGAAATTGAAAATTGAGAATTTGAAAACAGAAAGTATTGAAAAAAATTAACCGTAAACCGCTTCGGGACGAACGATTAAATCGCCGGAAGGGCGACGATCGCAGATGTAAGACTCGAAGCGATCGCGGTGGACATCAAAGTAGTGGGCGAGGCGTTCTTTGACAGCAGCATCGCTCATGCTAGCGCTGATGCCGAGTTGACGTTCCGTGACGTCATAAGAACGACCTTCAAAGCGAACGTGAACCATGCTGCTTCCTCCTTTTTAAGGGTTAGATTTTTGTGAAAATTTCCTGGCTTTCATCGAGCGATCGCCTTTTTTGGCTACAATAAAAAACGCCGTTCTAAATGATAAATATCATTCACGTGACGAATGGGTTCGACTCCGCGAACCGAGTGGGTTGAATTTAACCCTTCGGTGTTTGGATGGGGTCGATTGACCGCTAACTGCTGTTCGCGAGTGGCGGCTCGAGACTTGCGCCGCTGGCGCTGAAGCAGTGGGACGTAGAGTAACATCATAGCACCTCGATTGTTTGCGGGAGAATTCCCGCTAGACGCTTGTAAAAAGTCCCTCGTTGGATTCAGTTTTCCAGGTTCGGTCATGGCAGGAAACGAGCCGTTTTGGCGGCTGTTTTCCGTGCCATGTTTTAATGCTACACTCATACTACAGTTTTGTCAAGGGTTTGGAAAAAAATTTTTTCAGGGGGGTGCTGGGGGCTTACAACTCCTTCACTAAGGTAGTTTTGACGTACACTTTCCGGAAGCCGAGGGACTCGTAGAGGTGGAGCGCGCCGGTGGTGTTTTCGGCATCCACGGCGAGCAGTGCGCGATCGACTCCAGCGGCTTTTAACCGATGTAGTGCATCCAGGATCAGAGCGCTTGCGAGTCCCTGCTTGCGGAAGCCGCGCCGGGTACCGAGAACTACGAGCCAGCCTTCATTTCGCCCGCTTTGCTGGTTTTGTTCGGGGTTAATATAGCAATCGCAAAAGCTAGCGAATGTGCCATCGGGAGCGATCGCCACCCGATCGAACTCCGGGTTGTAGTACGGGTCTTTCAACTCGTGCTGTACGCGCTCGATCGTTAACTCGTAAAAACCCCAGTGGTCGATAAACGATTGATTGAACATCTCCACCCAAGCGTGCGGATGTTCCCCCTGAGTGCCCGATCGCAACGTATAGCCCGTCGGCAATTGAGGTTCGGGAATCGGATCGGCTAAAGAGCGAGCCATGCGAAAGAAATAGCGATCGCGAACATAGCCCAAGCGTTCGAGCAATGCGAGGCGAGTGCGATCGGTGTCGCGAGTGCCAGAGCGCAGCTTCACTCCCACGCCGCGCTCTCGGCTCACCTCGCGCATCCGCTTCTCACCCCAAGCGACGATTTGTTCTTCCAAATCGCCGCCCCTTGCCCGGGGGTGGACGCGGAACCACAAAGTACCGTCGAGAATATCTCCCGATGGCGGAATAAACAGTTGCCCAAACCCGATAAGCGCGGCATTGCTGTCGCACCACAGGCGAATATCCCGGTCTCGATCCACCGATGGCTGGTTGATTTCCTGTTGGAGTTGGGTGGTGGAGATAACTTCTTCCAGGCGATCGACCGCCTCACAGTCTTGGATTAAAGCAGCGATCGCCTGGATATCCCTCTCTCCCACATAGGAGCGCATGGTTAAAGTTGTCATAAATCACTCACAAGTCAAATAAAATTAGAATGGAATTTCGATCGAGAAAAGAAAACCAAAGAGATAAATTCATGGATTAACAATTTATTTTACCAGAACTTCTGCATATCCTTCACTCGTAGGGAGGGCAACAAGTTGGCCACCCTATAGGTCGTGCGGTCGTGCCGCCTCCCTACCTTTCAACGGAAGCTGGAGGAGTCGAACCCCTACGGTTTCTGGCCGTACCCCGGTTTTCAAGGCCGGTTGCCGTCCCATCAGCAGCAGCTTCCATCAATGACAGGGGAGGCGAACGTGGCCTAGATGCAGAGGTTGGCGAGAGAGGGAATGACAGGAATCGAACCTGCAACGAGGTGATTAAAAGTCACCTGCTCTGCCAATTGAGCTACATTCCCTTTTATACCTTGCTTGTGCCGCAGGCAACCCCGCGATACCAGCGAACTCCCCGGCTTGGACTCGAACCAAGAACCCTCCGGTTAACAGCCGGAAGCTCTACCATTGAGCTACCGAGGAATATACCCCCTGACCCGAGAAAGCCCAAGTCAGGGAAAGTCCCTCTGGATGGAGTCGAACCACCACAGCCGACGTTCGTAGCATCAGCCCCAAATCCGTTGGCAGAGGGAAATCCACCGGGGAGGTACTGCCCCTCCTATCGCCGCGTTATCAGCACGGTGCCTCACTTTTCGGCCTCCGGTGGTTGGCGGAAGATGGAGGAATCGAACCCCTACGGTTGCCCGTACCCTGGCTTTCGAGACCAGTTGCCATCCCGTTAGCAGCATCTTCCACTGAGGGGTGTCTGAGGAGACTCGAACTCCCTACTAACTAGCTTCACAGGCTAGGGTCTCGACCACTTCGACTTCAGACACCATCAGTGGAGCCAATGGGACTTGAACCCATGACCTCCTGCTTGCAAGGCAGGCGCTCTCGCCATCTGAGCTATGACCCCATGTGCGATATCGAGCTGAAACACTAAGTGCCGATCGCGCTGGCGTGCAAGTTAGAGGAGCATTTTCCGCGTGTTCTCAGCTACTAGAGGGACTCCACCGATGAGTTATTACACACTCTTTACAGGATGGCTACCGCTAAGCCCACCTCTCGGGTTCTTCGCACTCCTCGTTCCCACACGCCCACTGCATTTTCGCAGCGTTACCGTTCCTCTCGTACTCAGTATGTATGCTCCAAACGTTAGGGCACGCCACCGCGCGATCGCGCTGGAGCGATTGAGTTTAATGAATAACAGGGAAAGCAAACCTCCTTATTTTATCGATACCAAACGAGAGTGGTAGGACTCGAACCTACACCAGCCGATTTAGAAGATCGGTACTCTGTCCCGTTGAGTTACACTCCCTAGTTGCGATCGGGTTGCAGCAAGCCCGGAGCCTCTTCTGATTAGGCTACAGGGGCGCAACAGGGGCGATCGCGCCATGCCCCTGACAGGAGTCGAACCTGCAAAACACCGATTCTGAGTCGGCGACGTCTTCCGTTCCGTCACAGGGGCAAATTGAAAGGGTAATGCAACCCACGTAAGGGGGAAACTCGGTAATCAATCCAGGGGTTTAAATCCTGAATTTCATCCCCAGCATACTCCTGGCGGGAGTCGAACCCGCAACAAAAAACAGATTTTAAGTCTGCCGCGTCTGCCAATTGCGCCACAGGAGCGAGAAAAAGCTAGTTACCTTTAGTAAGGCTAAGCTCATAAAGCACTGTTTTTGAGACGATCGCCTCTTCCAATTGGGCTATAGGAGCGAGTATTGGCTGCCCCGCCAGGTTTCGAACCTGGACTCTCCTGCTTCAAAGGCAGGCATGTTACCAATTACACCACAGGGCACCTTGTGGATGCCGGGGTTGGGGTCGAACCAACCTCTCCGCGATTCAGAGTCGCGGTGACTTGCCACTCGTCCACCCGGCAATCAGACCAGCCCCCCAGGTTGGAATCGAACCAACCCCTTCCTGTTCTAAGTCCTTCAGACAGGCTTCGCCAAAACACAGGCGCTCTACCCACTGAGTTACCGGGGGATAATAAGGAGAGAGAGGGATTTGAACCCTCGTCGGATAGTTTGAACCCGAACGACCGTTCCAAGATCGCGCCTTCAACCACTCGGCCACCTCTCCCAGTGAAGTTTCGGAAAATTGCTACTCCTGTCATACAGGCAAAAAGCGGAGAGGGAGGGATTCGAACCCTCGACGGCTGTTAAACCGCTCTTTCTTAGCAGGAAAGCGCCTTAAACCACTCGGCCACCTCTCCAGAATGGGTCGGGAGGGACTCGAACCCCCAGGTTCAGCACAGAGGCACTTGATTTACACTCAAGCTCCGTCACCCATTTGGATACCGACCCTTAAAATTTGGAAATTTGGCGCGGGGACTGAGATTTGAACTCAGAATGCCAGTTTTGGAGACTGGAGTGTTGCCAGTTACACCATCCCCACAGGCGATCGCAGTGGCAGGAATCGAACCTGCATCAACCCAGTTATGAGCTAGGTACTTTAACCGTTAAGTTACACTGCGACATTTCACCAAGGCTGAGGTGAGATTTGAACTCACGCATAGAAGGTTTGCAGGCTTCCCCCTTCAACCGCTTGGGTACTCAGCCATGTCATAGCCCCAACGGGACTCGAACCCGTGTCTTCTGAGCGAAAATCAGAAATCCTTGACCGCTAGACGATGGGGCCATCTATAGGGCGTCCGCTGCATTTTCAGCATTGGAGAACCACTAAACGGGGAAGACGGGATTTGAACCCGCGACATCTTGTTCGACAGACAAGCGCTCTAACCAGACTGAGCTACATCCCCACGAAGTTGGTCTTGTATCTATTTGTCGTTTGGCAGGTTTGGCGGTTTACTCGGGGGGAATCCCTCGCGGGAGCGATATCCACCCCGATGAGTAAAAACCGCACTTGTCCAAACATCGATCGTATGGCCGTTTGTTTATTCAGTTTTCCTGGTTCGGTGTTGGGCATTGGGTGGAGCCGTTCGGTTCCTTTCCCTGTGCCTTACAATCACATACTACATGCATACTACAAACTTGTCAAGGGGTTGGAGCAAATTTTTTTAATTTTTTTTGAAAGGCACTCCCCGCAAGGGTTACAGGCCATAAATTTTCCGGCTTTGTCCCCGCAATTCCGCAAAACGGCTACATACTACAGAAAAAATTTTTGGGGGACGATCGCCCCTGACTCCTGGATCCAAATTGGCGATCGCGCCACTGTCGCCGCATACTACACACAGGTCAGCGCGAACCCAACCGACTCCCTGCTATATTGATAGCCACTCTGGCCCAGGCGATCTAAACTGATGATGTCCTCTGTGGAGTCTCGTCCATGCTGAAGTTGTACCATTTGCCGATTTCGTTCAACTCCCGCCGGGTTTGGATCTGCTTATTAGAGAAAAAACTAGACTTTGAACTCGTGGAGATGAAACTCGATGGCGATCAATACCAAAGCGAGTTTCTGAAAATGAACCCCTTTCACCACATCCCCGTTTTAGAAGTAGATGGATTTCCCATCATCGAGTCATTTGCCATCTTGGACTATTTAGAAACGAAATATCCCACCCCTGCCCTGTTGCCCACCAATCCAGAAGATTTGGCGATCGTGCGGATGGTGCAAATGGTGACATTAACCGAATTCATCCCGGCGATGACGCCTTTGCTGCGTCAGATGATGGGATTTGGGGAAGAAACCCCCGAGAAAATCGAGCAGTCTAAGGAAAAAATTGGGGTAGTGTTAAACTTTTTTGCCGAAAAACTCAGGCGTAGTCCCTACTTTGGCGGCGAACACTTGAGCTTAGCCGAACTGGTTGCGGGGACAGCGATTCCATTTTTGCCACAGATGGGAATTGAGATGGAAGACTATCCGAAAATCAAGGAATGGTGCGATCGCCTGATGCAGCGATCGAGTTGGCAAGAAACCCAACCCACACCCGAAGCGATCGCAGGCTTTAAAGCGCAAATGAAAGAATTGATGTCCAAAAGATAACCAGCTTTTGCCCGCCAGGGACTAAACTCCCTGGCTTCTCGAACGCCAGTCTTCGCGCAAGGGACTATAGCGGTTTTGTAGGAGGGATAGAATTGTTAATAGCGCGAGAAGTTTTGGCTTGCACGACGACAGTTTAGAAGACAGGAAGCCTGGAGAATTGCCAGGGCAGAAAAGGCGGAAAAATTCAGGCTGTAACCGAGATAAACCCCTTTAAAAATTATCCCAACCGCTTCACACAGCGGCGCGACTCAGACATTAATTCAGCATAGGGTTTAAAATAGCGATCGACGCAACGCAGCATGCCGATATTATTGCTTGCCACTGCTGCGGTGAAATAAGGGATATCCGCCGTTAATTGTCGCCTTACTGCTTCAGTGAGCAAGGCAAAACCGCGTCCCAACTTTTGAAACGGTTCTTCCACAAACATAGACGAATAGCGAATTGTATCCGGGGCAATACGATGGGCGATCGCCCATCCAATCACCTCGCCTTGATAGCGCAATCCCACACTATTGATAGGTTCCAAAGGCCCATCCTCAGTAAACGGACTCAAGGCATCGGGATATTTTTTTCGCTGGACAATCCGGGCTTTTTCTGCTTTGGTTAACTCCGTCCAAGGAAACACGGTAAACTGTTGCGGAAGACAGTATTTATAAACCCAAGGTGCCGATCGCAGTTTTTCGGCGGTGGTTTTAGTCAACACAAATTCAGTTTCCGGCGGTTGCCAACTTTGCTGGTGCAAAATCGGTTCTAACGCCGAATCCGTGAGGGAAGTTACGCGATATTTTAAAAACAATTCCGCACAGCTCAGCTTCGTTAAAGCGATTTCCATATAGCGCATTAACTGCGTACCAAGTCCCTGACGGCGATAGTTAGGTTTCACGAAAAAAGAAAGCACTTCAGCGCGAGTGACGTCCGGCATCAATTCTGCTAAAACAAAACCGACTCTTTCTTCATTTACCGAAACCGCCACCCCAGACAAAGGGCCGCGCTGCCGAAATTTTTGCCAGTGTTTTGTAATGCTGGGAAAAGTCAAATCCTCGAAGGCGAGGGAATTTGCAGGCGTTAAATTATAAACGAACTGATATTTGATGGAAGCCGGGGAAGCAGAAGTAGACTTTAGCATCGTTTTGCGGTTGTAGTTGAGGGAGAGAAATGACGTACCCTTTGATAATGCATACTGAATTCGGCAGGTAAAAGCTTTTTTCACTTAGCCCCCGTAGGCGGGCTTTGTAAGAGCTTTTGGTAGGATTAGTCTCGGGCGGGCTTTGTAAGTCTAGCCCCACCCGGGGAGGGTGGGGGGCTTTTGGATGGATTAAGCGATCGGAATCGAGAAGTCAAGAGTTGCGGTATTGAACCCACCGAGGGTAAAGCTATTATCGTACAAATCGAATCCACCTTGGGTGAGGTTCATATTTTCACTCCAAATCGGTCCAAATTCAGCACTATCCTCGTAGCTGAGCTTGAACAATCCAAAGTCAACAGAAACATCGTAGCCGGCTTCCCCTTCCAACGCCGTCAGCGGTATATCCAAATCGTAATCAATCGAGGTATTGCTGTTTAACTGAGGGGCGACATCCACAGTACCCGTAATATCCACCTGTCCGTCGCCATTGGTATCTTGGGGAGTAATTTGCAGATCTTGTCCCACGGTAAAGGGAACTGCACCCTGACCTTCCACATTCAGAGTTCCGGTCAAATTGTCAACCGTGAGGTCTAAATCCTGAACGAGAGAAAAATCGCTTTCGAATGCGGCATCAAACAGATTCCAATTGGCATAAGCAACGCCGAGATCTAGATTTCCCTCAATGACGTAATCCAGGGCTTCTGCGGCTTTACTCAAATAAGGGATATTCGATTCAGAAAGAGCCGTCAAGAACACTTTATCTAAGTCTAAGCTCGCATCTAAGACAACATCGCTCTTGCTACCGGAAAGGGTATTGCTGTTGATGCGATCGCCCTCAATTGAAATATCGGGAACGTAGCCGTGAATGTCGCCCCAACCGCCAGTTTCATAACCCAGCGAACCGAGAGAACCTAAGTCCACAGAAAAGTCATCGCTGTCAATTTCCTCAAAAGACACCGCTTGACCCGTGCTGTCGAATTGGAAATTAAACGATTCGTTGATGTCAATCTGACTGTAATCTTTGGTGTATTCACCAATCTTATAATCGAGAGTCACATATGCGCCGGCATAAATTTCAAACAAGAAATCCAGGTAAGCCGCCACCCGAGGTGTGGTGGTGTCAAAGGTAGCTTTATCTCCTAAAGAAAAGCCGGAAGAAATGGTAATCGTTTCCCCAGAAGAAATCGCTTCGGGAATATTCAACCATATATCCACGGGAAGTTCGGTATCAATCGTTCCTGCGTCGAGTTCGTAGCCTGCGCTTAACCCAATACCACCGTGAGTATCGGCACCAAGTTCGCCCAGGTCAAAGTCTACGGATGGAGAAATATCCCAACTAATTTTGTCCGTGCCAATCAAGTCTTGTAACGGCGACCAATTCCACTCTAATTGAGAAGTGCCGCTATCCCAGACGCTTTGACCCGTGCTAGAAAAATTCAAATTAAAGACAGACGGAGTGCCTTCATAATAACTGAGGGTACCATCCTCGGAACCTACGATTAAATCGAGATAGCCATCGTCGTTGACATCGGCAAAACTCGGATCGGCATAATTCCCCACATCGATGCTGTTAAATGGATTGTCGCTGCCGGTTTTTTTGTTGAAAGTGCCGCCATCGTTTTGGAAGTATTGAATCGTGCCATCTTTGACCCCAACAACTGCATCCAGGTCTCCATCATCGTCAATGTCGGCAAATGTTGCTGCTGGAACAAGAAAGTTTTGATTGTTCAGCGGGTTGTTGTTGTTGTCTTGGGTAAAAGTGCCGCTGTCATTGCGATAGTAGTTGACTGAATAGCTGCTGTCTTTTCCGGAAGAGACAAAGGCATCTAAGTCGCCGTCTTCGTCCATGTCGGCAAATTGGGGGTTAAAACCGTTAATGTCAGACAAGGGATTGGCACTGTCGGTTTTTTCGACAAAATGGCCGTTATCGTTTTGGTAGTAATGGATTGCATTGAAATTGCCAACAATGGCATCTAAATCGCCATCGTTATCGATATCGGCAAATGTCGGACTCGCACCCACGTCTTCTTCAAAATTTACATTTTTCAGCGGGTTCTGGGTTTGGCTGGGGACGAAGGAACCGTTATCGTTGCGGAAGTAGGCAACTGTGCCATCCAATCGCCCCACAAAGGCATCCATATCCCCATCGCGATCGATATCGGCAAAAGTGGGGTCGGAATTGGAACCAGTATCAATCGGACTAAAGGGACTTTCGCTGCCTTCTTGCTTGATAACATTGGTGAACTTGCTTTTTTCTAAAATGACCGTGACTTCATCGGTCAAACTGGAGTTGAAGCTGTCAGCAACTCGCACGGTTAAGTTATAGTCAGTGGCGTTATTCGAGCGCAATCCCACTGAATCTTCGATGACAATGTTTCCATCCGGCGTAATCCCAAAATAATTTTGACCCGTACCGCCGACAATGCTGTAAATCGGCGCTTGTTGTCCCACATTTTCGTCAAAGGCGGGAACTTGGGCGACGATGGTACCGTTATTGTTGTTTTCGTGGAAAATAAAGGTTTCGTCGTCATCGGTTTCAATTATCGGTGCTTCGTTCCCATCCATGACATCGATCGCCACCGTTGTTTCGGTGGTTTGTTTGCCTTCATCGATCGCCTTGACGGTGAGATTGTATGAATTCTGGGTTTCGTAGTCGAGTTTTTCACCATTGGCAATGGTAATTTCCCCGGTTAATTCGTCGATGGTAAACGCATCGGATTCGTTACCGCCGATAATTTTATAGGTGAGGGCGTCATTTTCCGGATCCGTCGCTTGGATAGTGCCTACAGAAACGCCATCGTGGGGATTTTCTTCAATACTGAAGGTGGAGTTACTGGCAAATTCGGGCGCTTCGTTCACATCGCCCACATTAATCGTCACTTGTTTGGTAATTGTTTGACCCGTGGCATCGATCGCCTCTACAAATAAGTAGTGCAACGACTGGGTTTCGCGATCGAGTTGGGTGCGATCGGCAACGGTAATCTCGCCCGTGAAGACATCGATCGCAAAAATTCCGTTCTCGTTCCCTCCAGTAATTTGATAGGGATTGCTGCTGGCGGGATTGGAAATGGCAACCGTTCCCACCACCGTACCATTGGCGCTATTTTCCTCAACGCCTAACCCCACACTAAAGATTAAACTCTCGAGCAAATCTACACTGGTAACGCCTTGCAACTGTGCCAAGTCCGTACCATTAAAAGAAAGTACGCCCGTAAGAGAATCGAAAGCAAATTGTTCCACAGAAGTGGCTTCCTCGAAGGCGGGAGCAATGACGATGCGATCGCCTTGCGCCGCATTAAAATCTTGGATCGTATCCACCCCTTCTGCCAATCCGCCAAATACAAAATAATCCGAACCCGCATCTCCAGACAGCACATCGCTGCCTTCTTTACCCACAATGACATCATCTCCTTCATTGCCAGAGATAATATCATCCTCCACATCTCCCACTAACAAATCATCCGTCGTTACCCCAACTAATTCTCCGGTAATGCTCAATTCCCAACTGCCTGCCTCAAACACGAAATAACTGGCATTTTCCGTGGTATGGCTGCCATCTTTATATTCCGCTTCTTCTAGAAAAGCGGTAAAATTGTTACTGCCTACATTGGTTATCCGAGTGGTAGAAGGATCGGCTCCATAGTAGGATAAGGTAGGCATGAAGATGACCGGATTGCTGTAGCTGTTGAGCAGATTAATGGTTTGGCTGTTGTGGTCTAAATTGTCAATCTGTCCGAATTCGCCAATAACCGTTCCGTTAACATCGCTCAGCACTCCTTCTCCTTCTAAGGCCAGAAAATTAACCTGCTCGTTTGCATGGCTGGTTTCAGTATCTTGACTTTGCTCTTCTTCGATTTTGACTTCTACCGTATCCATTCCCAAATTCCGGTAGCGCACCCCCGCCGGATCGATGCCATTATAGGTTGCCATTGCTGCCATAAATTGCGGCGCGGTGGCAAAGTCTGAGTCAAAAGTAATGCCAGAAAAGCTGTCATTGACGCTGGTTGCTGTTGCGCCTGCTTGAAATAAATGTCCGTTCCAATTCCCTTGACCGGGTTCTAGCGCCAACCAACCCACGGTTTCCGTAGCGTGACCGTTTTGCAGCGCTTCTTCTTCTTCCATTGCCAGGTTAAAGCCGGTGCTGCTGGCATTGTTTTGTCGGGTACGGACAAACTCTACCCCGTTATAAGTCTGCACCTGACTGAACACCACTGGGGTTTGGCTAAACGTTGAGGAAAGATTTACCGTTTCAAATCCCTCATTGGTCAGATTTGCGGTATTGAGTTTGCCGACTTCGAGAGTAACTGTATTGGTAGACATGACTCTAGAACGCCCTTGGCGTCCCCCCTTATGCTGTTAACTCCAGCATGGCCTTTATTTCCAGAACCGTAAATAAAGAAAAGTTGATAAAAGTTGATAGGTTTTGCAAACAAATGTAACCGATTGACGAGAGTTCTCGCTCAAAGTTGATAAAAACTCATAAAAGTTGATATTTTTAGGCGCACCCCTTGACACAATCTTACCGATATAGTAAAACTTGACTTTTCTGAAGCAGTCTATAGTCTTTCTCGGATTGATGTGGTACGTAGCCTTTTCTGTCATTACCGCGCTAGGCACCTCCGAAATGAAAAATTCTCTACCTTACTCATATGAAAAGATGATAACTATTCCGCTCATCGGAATAGTTTTTTCCCCATCCCGGGAATTGGACTAAGCATAAATAACTATTCCGCTCATCGGAATAGTTTTTTTCCATCCCGGGAATTGGAC
>NZ_JAJENT010000972.1:0-5130 GCF_035615515.1 Phormidium sp. CCY1219 | reverse complement strand
AGGATAAATTCTCGCTGATTTAGCTGCGTTTCTTCTGCTCTCGAATAGCCGCCGCTAGATTTTGCGCCGCCCACTGCCGGTCCAGCAGTTGCGGGTTCTCCTCGAAAAAAACCTGGTTTTTGAGATCCTCGTCAAGTTGATCGGGATTGGCGATGTAATCGCCCGTGAGGATATTTTTCGCCTCTACCAATGCAGCCGCCGCACTCGTCTGAGCACTGCGATCGAATCTGCGGAGAATTTTTTGGGAACTGCGATCGCCTTTCACTGCCGCAAAAATTTCTTCCTCTGAATTTTTCCCGTTAGTTTGCTGTTGGGAAATTTCAGAATTGCCGACCACCGCCAGTTCCCCGCCCTCCTCTTTAAATCCACTCATCGATCCAGTCTCATTAATCCAGTCGTGAAGGCGATCGAGCAGATCTACTTCGGGCTGCTCCAGATAAGCTTCCTTAGTTTCTGGGTCTTTTTTGCTTTTTATTTGCAAGTATTTCAAACGACTGTAATAAGCGTCCTTCTTAATTTCGTAGCGGTCCATAAGTTCCGCTGGAGTAAAGCGATTCTGCTGAGTGCTGCTCATAATTTTTCCCTCGCTACATTACATATTATTGCTCTGTGATTATGGAAAAATATTTTAGCGGATGGCTACCCGAATCCGCAAGCGTGCCTACCCGAATCGCCAGAAATACGCACCAGGATTGCGATCGCAATTCGGGCGACAAACCCGAATTGCAAAACCCTGCAAATTAAAAACAAAACAGATAACTGTTAGAGCTAACAGTTATCTGACTGCTGAAAACGCAACCTCAAAATATCAGCTGCCATAAAATTAGTTCCGGCGGCTTCTGCTGCTTGCTCGTCTTCGGGGCGATCGCCGATAAACCAGGTTTCACCTGGCACTGATTTGTAGTAAGCAATCAAAAAATTAATCATTCCCGGTCCGGGTTTACGAAAATTGCCGAAATTAGTAGTTCCACTTCCTACCCCAATTTTTTGCCGGAGATAAACTTCCC
The DNA here is from genome assembly GCF_035615515.1 of Phormidium sp. CCY1219. Classification (GTDB taxonomy): domain Bacteria; phylum Cyanobacteriota; class Cyanobacteriia; order Cyanobacteriales; family Laspinemataceae; genus CCY1219. The sequence goes on along the minus strand of NZ_JAJENT010000972.1, from coordinate 4,123 downwards.
AATCGTTTAGTTTGACCATCCATGCTGACTTGCCGTCGTAACACGGGCAAATCAAGCCAATAGAAATTTCAGGAAATAATCCCAAGCAAAATTTCATTTCCTCAATCGCACTTTCAAAAGATTTTTTTCCGGCTTCAACTCCCCCCTGATTGCTAGCGATCGCAATTTTATATCCGCGCTTTGCAAAATTACTGACGGCCTCAGCAGCACCAGGGAGAATTCGTTGGTCTGTAGGAGACTGAATGAATTTCTCGCCGCAAGCGCTATCAATCAGGGTCTGGTCTTTATCGAAAATAATCAATCCTGTCATGGATTTACTCCTTATATTATTGACAAGAAACTGAACGCTCCCCACCACCCACCCCCAATCACCGCCGTTCACTAAATATAATGTTTGGAGCTGCATCATAACAGCTCCAAACATCCTCTTAATTTGGCCGGTGACGGTTTGCCAATTCGATTTTTACTGCATTGAGAATTTCAACCAAATCACTATTTGGCAAAATTGCCAAATCAATTTTGAGATTTGCAATTGCATTGCGAGCGGCAGATAAACGCGCATTAAGGCGAGCTTCATCCGAAGAATCAACCTCAAAATCTTTTCCAACAACAGTTTCTGGATTTTCGCCAAAATCTTTATCTGGTAATTCCGCACCATCAGTGCCAGCAGGACGGCTTCTACCCAGCAATTCTTTGCGTTTTGCTGCATCTTCTTGCTCAATCGATGTGAATTCAGATTGACAGTTATCAGGCGATAATTTTTTGATTTGCTTCTCGAGTTTATCTCGAAGAGAGATTTTCTCGTGATTTTCTAAACTTTCGTCCTCCTCAATTGAAGAAATATAATCTCGCATCTTACTAACACGAAATTCTATTTCTGGCACTTCACCTGCACCCTCAAAATCCAAAAAAAGATCCAGCTCGCAAGTATGGATTCCGCAATCCCAAAAAACTACAGGGTTATCGGGTCCAGGCGACCAAACGCCAAATTCATAACCCGAATACTGTTTATCTTCTTCAACGCATACAACAGTTCCAAATTGGTTGTCTTTCCAAACCCTATCGCCAGGTTTGAACTGATGCTGTTGGAATGGAAGCTCATCAACAATTTTCAGGTGCTTTGGAAGGAAGTTACCATGAGAAATCCGATGATAATCGAATTCAATATACAAGCCTTCACTGCTTTTGCGAACAACCGTTCCAAGCCGATGTTTGTATATCAAATCCGGACAATTATCGATCGCAAGAACGCGATCGCCCTTTTGAAAAGGGACCATCTCTTTTTCAAGCTCAATAGCCTTGCGATATTGAATTACGCTGGAACGACTTACCCCAAACACAGCGGCAATCGCAGAATCATTAAGCTTACTCCACCTTTTGGATTGCCCGGTCAATAACGCAGCGCGATCGAGGAATTCCTCGATCGCATTTTCGGACAGGCGATCGCAAACGCGGAGGAACTGTTTGCAAGCCTCGCCCCATTCATGCCGCCGCATCTTATAAATTTGCCGAGCGCGTTCGTCACCGGCATTGCTCACGGAGGCACGATAGACCGCCTCTTCGTAGGTGCTGGCCTTGCAAAAACATTCCACGCGATCGCGCTCCGCTTTCTTGAGTGCGCGAATTCGGTGGTGACCCGCCAACAGCCACCACTGTTCCTCAGAATCTGCGATCGCACCAAACCAAACCTCGATTGCTGGTGGTTCGCTGAACTCCAGCCATTCTGCATACTGCGCCACCACGTCATCATCAATCCCCTTGTTTTCAAGGGCCTGGTAGTCAGCACCGCGTGGCTGAAAGCTCGGATGTTCGTGGATTTCATCAATATTTAGCCAGAATGTTTCTGGTTTTGGTTGCGCGATCGCAACTGGTTGCGCGATCGCATCGGAAACTTGCACCGGCGGATTTTCCGCTGGCGGTGATTCCGGCATCGAAAAATCCGGAATCTTCTTTAATCCGCGCTTATTAATATTTTCTGCACAGTGGTAAGCAAAAGCGAGTTTCTGAGTTTGCGATCGCCCCTTGTCGTCAGATTTCCCTGTGAATCCAACCCACCAATCCATAAGCCGGGGGGCTTTTGTTTTGCCCTCGCCGTGGCAAACAATTTCAAAATTGCCACTCACCATCGCTCCCGATTCGTAATCGGCTTCTATCCGATTGATTTCGCGAGAAGTTTTACAAATCCAAAAATGAAATCCGTCAGTGCCTCGTTTGGTGCCATCTTGTTCGAAAACAGTAAAAACAGTATTTTCAGGAACATCCAAACAAACATATTCCAAATAATTTGAATGGTTATCCGAGCGCCCATCTTCCTTGACTTGCCATTCTTCCAAACCGCGCACGTAAAATTTTGCCCAAGTGCTGCTGTGCTGTTCCTGGCCTTGTATAAATTCTAAGTTGCAGCCAGTGCCAGACTTCGACTCACTGGAATAGAGTTCGATTTCATCGAGCGGAATTCCTTTGATAATTTCGCCAACCCGATCCACGCCGGCTGGCTGTAGCCAGCACTTTTCTTTAAAAATTTTTTCAATCGTTCCGACGATGATTTCTTCGCCATTTTGAGGAATCCATTGGACGCGATCGCCTTTATAGAATTTGAATTGCATGCTTATTCTCCTATTTAATTTCTTCCTGTGAATATCCGAAAGCAATTGCAGCTTCCCGCCAGGTGTAGGGATACCAGCGTTTGAGGCAGTCGAGAGATATGCCGAAATCTGCAGCGGTCATCACAGGATGCACCGGCCCTAATTTTTCAATCGGTTGCCGAGGCAGTTGAAAAAGGAACACGCTGGTAGGATTGGAACAGCTCTCAAAAGACTTTTCCACGTGCGCGGCTGCACCATAGGCTTGGGAGATATCCCGCGACGCGATCGCGCGAATCACGCGCGTATCCGCCTTATTTCCTTTCAAAATTCCCAGTTCCTCTAATTTGCGCTGCAGATCTGTGGGAATTTCTTTCTCTGGCAATTTTGGTGCTAATTTTGGTTTCGGATTGTTAATTTCAAATTGATTACCCGAGGTGGTCTTTTTTTCTTTTTCTTCTTTTAGATCTAAGGGTTCTTGAAACTCTTTCTCTGAGCGGGTTTCAGGCTCTGATTGTTGCGTGACGATCGCACTGCTGTGCGACGCGATCGCATCCTGTGCGTGACGATCGCATTCCGTGCGTGGCGATCGCATTGGTGTAGGGCGATCGCGTTCTACCTCATGTGGTGCCGCGCTATGATGCGCCGGAACAGCATTTAAAAGCTTAAGAGAAACCGTCTCGAAAGCGATCCAACCCTTTTCAGACAACCGTCCCAGGGCGCGGCTAATCGTGCTGCGATCGCATCGCAAAATATCTGCGATTTCCTTAACCTTGAGCGTCAGCTGACCCCCAAAGGGATGAAGCGATCGCAAGTAATAAAGAAGCTTGATTTCAGACGGTTTCAGCTCGTCCCAAGCTTGGATCCACTCCTGATTTGTCAATTGGTAAAATGTTGGTGTTTGTGCCATAATAGAATTACCGTGAATTTTAAGCAGACCGAGATACTTGCTAATTTCACTATACCGCCAATTTACTTGGCGGTCTATATTTTGTTACAATTCGTTACATTATGGAAACTAAACCGACGGCTCCGATTATTGAATGGCTGATTGAGGAACAAGGAGGGCTTGAAGGCAAAGAAGTTTCCGAAGTCGCTGGAATCTCGCCAGTGACTTGGAGCAAGATAAGGCAAGGCAAACAGAATCCAACTGGCGATACAATTTGGCGCGTAATGTGCGCGATCGCAGCGTTACGTCCGCGCAGCGCGTGCGCGGAAGTGGTGCAGATTATTAAAGGAGAAAAACGACAACCACCTTCTTTAGCAAATATTATCGAAGCATCCACAGAGGAAGAGTTGGAAGCGATTATGAAACTAATAATAAAACGACTCTTTTCTGAAAAAAGAATTCAAATGGTAATCAACTGAATATTAAATTAATGAATAACTGTTAGACCTAACAGTTATTTTTTTGTAATTTTTTTAATTTTCTTCTGGGACGAGCCGAGCCAGCCCAAAAAAGAAAGCGGAGCCAAGGGCAGATGGATGGCGACACCCAAACAGGGTACCACGCCGCCCCCATGATCAAGGGTTCGCTCGCT
>NZ_JAJENT010000971.1:0-1684 GCF_035615515.1 Phormidium sp. CCY1219 | reverse complement strand
AATTTTTATCCCTTGGTCTTCCTGACAAACACGATAACCTTGAAATCTTCCGTTGATTTTGAGGAGGTCTAGCAGCTTTTTTCAAAGATTGGTTGCGATAGCGAATTCTGCTGTAAAAAGTGGAGTAAGGAACTCCATTTTTATCAGCCCCAGATTCTCTCCAAAGTTGCCGATAAGATTTTTTCATTTTAGCAGTTTCTAATCGATTATTCAATTAAATTATAGCATGACGGTTGCTTAACCTCTAAAATCCTTACTACGAAAGGATTTCAAGGAATTTCAAAAAAACACTTGACAAAAATTCTAACCTTATGTATGATTAGAAGTATGGAAGAAATGGAAGAAATAATCATTAGGTTAATCGAGGGTGGGTATCTCAAAAGCGATTACCCACAAAAAGGAAAAGTAATAGGTGAGGCAAGAACTGATGAAGGATATACAATCCTTTTAACTGACGCTGGAACCTATTTTCCGGCGAGACATGTTTGTCAACGGTGCAAAACACCGTTGACTGCGACCGACTATTTCGATTTCATTTGCAATCAATGCAGTGGAGCTTTCTAAGTTTAAGAATCTGAAAGCTCCCCACCACCCACCCCCAATCACCGCCGCTTACTAAATATGAGGGAAAAACCAAACCATGAAAAAATCACAAAAATGGAATGTCACGAGACACTTTTTAAGGAAAGTGGATTCCAACTTCCGAGCTTCTAAATCAGAATACACGAATCGGAGCTATCCGATTTGGACAGAAACGCCAGAAGAAGAAAGGTTCCTACTGGCTAAGTATTTTCTGGCCAAAAAATACAACTACGAACTACCTTTTGTCGGAGGGTTAGTTCCTGGAAAAAATGTTTGGCAGGAGGACAAAACTTAATTAATAGCCGCTCACCCGGCTTTTGAAAATGTGGGGGTGGGAGGCGAGGAACGCCCCCCAGTGTTACATGGAAAGTAACGATGAAAATTCTATCATATCAATCTGCTGCTATTGCTGCTGTTGGTATTACTGCTGCTGGTATTACTGCTATTGCTCCAATAGCAGCAGCTCAAAACCGATGCGGCTGGCTAGTGACGGTTTACAACGACAACGAACCAGACAACACAATGCAGTTTGAGGGTGTCCGCATTGACGGGCGTTGTGTTGCTGACACGCTTCGATTTAATGGCCGGTGGAACGATGGCCCGATGTCAGCGTCAATTTATCCTGCACCCAATGGTCAGCATTTCGTCTGGCGTGTTGATGAAAAGACAGGAACTGCAGAAAATTTTTACCGCGCGTACCAATACCACATGCCGGCACTTCTGACCGATCCGGATGATGCCGAACGGCATGATGATTGGTAATTAATCCCTAAATTTGCGATCGCCCTCTATCAAAAAGGCGATCGCAAACTGTTAACGCTAACAGTTAAGCACTGAAATACTAAAATTTTCCCCTCAAACTTTTGAGGGGAATTTTATATTAATTGTATATCAAAAGAAAATATTTTTTAAGCGGTTAGAATTACTGTTCGCCACATCCTCCCCCGCCCCGGCTCCCCCCCGCAGCGGTGCCGCCCTGCGGGCGGCGTTCCCCTCGCTTCGCGCGCTCCGCTAGTGGGCTTCGCTTCGCTCGCTCCGCTTGCTCCGCTGCGCTCCGCTCCGCGCGCTCAGCCGCGCGCCCCCCCCGCCGCCGCCGGCGTCC
>NZ_JAJENT010000970.1:0-2658 GCF_035615515.1 Phormidium sp. CCY1219 | reverse complement strand
CCTGGATGCGAGCCGGTTTCAACCCACGCCGGGGATTGCGGATCGCCCCTGGATGCGAGCCGGTTTCAACCCACGCCTTTTTCGTTTAATTGTTGTCTCTCTCCCTATCCCCCGATGAGCATCCTTCGCATTAAACTCGAGGACCTGCAAGCCGATTGTGTGGAATTGCGCTATTGGGTCAAACCCGACATCACCTATGAATCTCAAACCTTAAGCATAGCACAAATATCCGAACTTGTCAAGGAAAGCCAGACCAATTATTACTTTCTCGACCCGAAACTGCAGCAATTCGGGCAGCGGTTGTTTTGCTGGTTGGATGGGGAGGGGCGGTGGTTGAGTCGCGCCATAGACCAGTGCGGGGAAGATGTATTGATGTTAGCCATTGCCCCCTCACAACGATTGGCCCATTTGCCTTGGGAAATACTGCACGACCGCAGCAGTTTTTTGGTTCAACGGGTGAATCCGATGGTGGTGCCGATGCGGTGGATAGAAGGGAAGACACCGCCACTGCCCGACCCGCAGCAAGGCCCGTTGCAGGTATTTTTTATGGCTACTTCTCCGGAAAACGTGGCACCGGTGCTCGACTTTGAGCAAGAAGAGGCGCGCATTCTGGCGGCCACGAAAGACAATGTGGCGGTGCAAGTGCGGGTGGAGGAAAGCGGTTGCGTGGCCGAGTTGGCCACAACCTGGAAGCGATACAAAGCCAACCATTTCCACCTGTTCCATCTCACGGGACATGCAGACCTGGAGCGCCAGAACCCCTATCGTCCCTATTTCCTCACCGAAACCGAAACCGGAGAAGCGCACCAGACTTTTGTGCGAGAGCTGGCAGAGGTGTTTCGCACCCGCTGGCCGGGGTTAATCTTTTTATCCGGATGTCGCACGGGACAGGCAGGGCAGAATGGCGCGGTGCCCTCAATGGCGGAAAGTCTGATTGGCGAAGGGGCGCGGGCGGTACTGAGTTGGGGACTGCCGGTGGCAGACCGAACCGCCACCACGGCTGCCGCACATTTGTATCGGGAGTTGGCGCAGGGGGATACCTTGGCGCAAGGGTTGGCCAGTACCTACCGCTACTTGTTGGAAAAAGAAGGATGCCGGGACTGGCACTTGCTGCGGTTATACGTGGGCGGCCACTGTCCCGGTGCCTTGGTAGAACCCTGGGAGAATTATAATTGGCAACCGCCAGAATCGCCCCAGGAGGAGTTTCTCGACCCTGAGACCCAGGAAGTGCGAGTGGCGACGCGGGAGGAGTTTGTGGGACGGCGACGCACCCTACAGCGCTGTTTGCGGAGGTTGCTGAAATCGCCCCAGTTTCTCGGGGTGCTGATTTACGGCATGGGCGGCGTGGGGAAAAGTACCGTGGCGGCGCGATTGCTGGAACGGATGCCGGGGTACAGCCTTATCTTTATCCATCGCGGTTTGGACGAGCAGAAGTTAATCAACGCCTTGTATCGCCAATGTACCAGCCAGACGGGGTTGGAGATTTTGCAAAGGAACTTGCCGCTGTTGCAGCGCCTGACACTGTTTCTGCAAGGGGGATTGAATGAGGAGAACCAGCAGTTGGTTTTTGTGCTGGATGATTTCGAGGCGAATCTGGAAGCGCGGGCCGATGGGCAGCAGGTATTGAAACCGGCAGTGGTGTCCGTGTTGCAGGATTTGTTGCAGGCGATCGCCAACTCGCGCCGTCTCCATCGCACCATCCTCACCAGTCGCTACGATTTTCCCCTCCCCGAACCGCTGAATCGCCGCCTTCATCGGGAATCCTTGGCCGCATTACGCGGGGCAGATTTAGAGAAAAAGTGCGATCGCCTCCCCTCGTTGCAAAAAGGATCCGAGGTAGAGGAAAGCTTGCAGCAGCGGGCGAAACGGGCCGCCGATGGCAACCCCCGCTTGTTGGAATGGTTGGCGCACATCTTGCCGGAAACCGGCCTGCAGGTGGAAGACTTTCGCATCCATATTCTCGCTGAAGAATTGCTCGCGCAGCAGGCGGAAGACCTGCGAGAGATGCTGCGCTTGGGGTTGCTGTTTCAGGTCCCCGTCCCCCACGCGGCATTTGCAGACATGTGCCGCCCCATCCGCAATCTAGAGACTCACATCCAGCGCGCCCAGTCCCTGGGATTGCTCGAAAACATCCCCTCCCCAGCAGATGGCACCTTGCTGCGGGTACCGCGCCTGTTGCCCCTGCCCCTGCCCGAAAACAACCCCCCCTTGCACCGTGAAGCGGCAGAGATATTATATCGGCATTGGTGGGAAGACTCGGAAAAGCGAACCGAGGAACGACTGAAAGAAATTCATCGCCTCGCCTTGTGCGGAAATGCCGGAGAAATTGCGGCCAATATGGGAAATGTGCTGGGTACTCTATGGAATAAAACCAGTCAGTTTCGAGAAGCGCTCAAAATCTGCCAAGACACCTTAGCAGTGATTGCAGATTATCGCATCTTTCGTAATCTGGCGCGGTCTGAGCAGCAACTCGGGGAGGTGGAAAAGGCAGCAGCACACTATCAACAAGCATTAGACCATTGTCCCCCAGATGATGAACGAGGAAAAGCCGCGATCGTTCATGATTTAGCAACCCTCAAAACACAGCTTGGGGAAAACGAGGCGGCGATCGCCCTTCACACCGAATCCTTGGAACTCTACGAACGCATCGGCAACTTG
>NZ_JAJENT010000969.1:0-9464 GCF_035615515.1 Phormidium sp. CCY1219 | reverse complement strand
CGGCTAAAGCCGCACGAGTCGCTTTTCCGCCCCGCTCTAAAGAGACGGGGCTACCAAGGTCGCGATCCCCTCGGTGTTAACCTGCAATACCCGTAGGACGAAAGCTCCTCCGACGTGGGCTAATTTAAAAACAGCATGATGCGATAAGGTGGGCAATGTCCACCCGACTTCTGGAGTTCCCGAGAGAGGTTTTTCCAACGGGAAAACAGCAAAAAAACGGTAAAACACGCAACTGTTTTACCGTTTTTATCCACATCAGTTATTTTTTTGAGAGAGATAAATTCACCCTTGGAGGATAATGCACTCGTGACTATCAATCGGCACTAGGGATTTATGGCTCAATGAAGCGTAATGCCTGTAATAGAAACTTTAGGCACTCATCGCACGGTGCTTGCGGAGGCGATCGCCGACAAAACTCAAGCCCAACAGTGCCAACGCAGCCGTACCCGTCGGTTCGGGAACTTCAGTATTGGGGTCATCCGGGTTCATCGCCATCTGGAATTCGCCTTCAATTGCCATTCCATCGTTGGCGCATTCTGCAAACAGATGAGCGACAAAATCACCCACTGGCAACAAAGATTTATCAAAGCTAAACCCAAAGGTGTGATTGCCGATCGCACCAAACTGACCGAAGTCTATTCCTAAACCGCTGATGTCACTGAGGATATTCACATCACCGATTTTCGTACCCGATTTAATCGAGGTGAGTGGGCGGCTTTTTTGTGCAAAATACGGATCGGTTTGCGCCAAATCGGCCATAGTCGCCGTGCCCCCTTTATTCGACACTTTATTCCGGTGCTCCTTTAAGTGCTTAAAGCCAGAGTTCGCGCCGGTGACGCTTTTTGCCTTTACATCGCTATAAACGCCCATACCCACACCAGAGTCCGTACCTGGAGCAAAGCGGATGCCAAACAAGTTGCGGTTGGTGTTTGCCGTTTCCAAGTTGTCTCCAGAGAAGTTAAACATCAAATCGCCCCAGCCAATATGATCGTCATTGGCATGGCTAGAAGAGTTGCCTGCTAAGGGCATATTGGCATTGAGCGCCACCAAAATGCTATTGTTGGCTGTATCTTCTTTGATGGCCATGCCGTAGAATTCATAGCCGCTATTTGCTCCAATGGTGCCGAGGTTGTAACCATCATTAAATGAATCGATCGCGTAATCCCAGTCCGAAATCGGTTCTACGGGCATTGCATTGGCGGCTTGACCCGTGACGCCGAGGAGACAAACGGTAGCAGCAGCCGTTCCGACTAAAGTTTTCAGTGTTTGAGTCTTCATAAGTTTGACTTTCCTTAATGCTTTTTGCACTCCCTACATTTTTCATCATAGGACATTTAATGTAAAGAACGTACCCTTTCACCCCCTGATTTTTTTAAAGTTTTGATGAATATTGCTGCCGCGTCATCGGTGAAGAAGTCGAATCGCCTTTTAATTTGTCCCTCTCAGCTAGCCTTTTCCTCCATTATCGGATTATTTTCCAGGAAAAACGGTAGTTTGACTGTATTGCAACACTTCGTAAATTTTTTATAGAGTTAGCCTGTCTTTAGTGAATTTACGGAGGAAACTTTACCCCGATCCAGGGTGAATTGCTCTATCAATCGGGGATTGACCAATCGAACCGAGGAAGATGGTTTTCACTTTAATTAATCCAAATTTACGTAAATTTAAGGTTGTGGTTTGAGAGGGTTTGCTATCAATTGGTGGTAGGGTGGAGAGGGGGGGAAAGAGCGTAGCGATCGCCTGTTGGAGGGGGAGAAAGGGGAGCGATCGGTCCAGCCAGGGGATCCAAGCAAGGGAATTGGGCCAAGGGATGAAGCGGGGCGATCGCAGATAGGATAAAATGCCTTCACGGTATGCGAAGCTGGAGAAAAGCCAGTTGTAGGGTGGGCAGTACAGACCACCCTTGCCGACTGAGTTGTAAAGTGTGTACTGGCCACCCGACGAGGCGCAGTTGTAGGGCAGTTGTAGTTGTAGGGTGGGTTTGTACTGTCCACCAAAGCCGAGTATGGGCACTACAGAGCTTACGCAACGCGATCGGCAATGTTTGGGTACCTTTAGCGTCAAAGGATCGGATGGAAGTAGAGAAAAAAGAGACAAAAGCAACCGACTCGGGAGTGTCAATGTGGCGACAAGTGCACGAAAACGTTCAGATTGTAGCGATCGCCCTGGGGTTAGCGCTGCTGATCCGCAGCTTTATTGCAGAACCGAGATATATTCCTTCGGTATCGATGCTACCCACCTTAGAAGTGGGCGATCGGGTAGTGGTGGAAAAAATCTCCTATAACTTTCGTGCTCCCGCCCCGGGAGAAATCGTCGTTTTCGATCCGCCCCCAGAACTGCAACGATACGGATACAGAAAAGACCAAGCCTTCATCAAACGAGTGATTGGCACCCCCGGTCAAACCATTGCCATTCAAGACCGCAAAGTGTATTTGAATAACCAACCCTTAGAAGAGAACTACATTGCCGAACCCGCCGCATATCGATGGGGGCCAGAAGCGGTACCCGACGATCGCGTATTCGTCATGGGAGACAACCGAAACAACAGCAACGATTCCCACGTATGGGGATTTTTGCCCAAAAAACATATTATTGGGAGAGCCATCTTTAGATTTTGGCCCCTCGATCGGATCGGTTTTCTACAAAACTAATTCTCGATTACCGTCCCCAACTGCTACAGAGGGATATCCGAACGTTAACAGCTTCCCCATCCTGCATTAAAATGAGAATATACGCGGTGGGAATGCCCATCCAAGCGGGGACACAAATTTAAGAGAAATTGGCACAGCAATGAGTTTTTTTGATTCTGAAATCATACAGCAAGAAGCCAAACAGCTATTTGAGGATTATCGAGACCTGATCGAACTCGGAAGCAGTTATGGCAAATTCGACCGAGAAGGGAAAAAGCTCTACATCGAGCAAATGGAAGAGATGATGGAGCGCTATCGGATTTTTATGAAGCGCTTTGAACTATCCGAAGACTTCACGGCGCAGATGACCGTAGAGCAGCTCAAGACCCAGCTCAATCAATTTGGCATGACACCGCAGCAGATGTTCGACCAGATGCACAACACCTTAGAGCGGATGAAGAGCGAACTGGAAAAACAGAGGTAAGCCAATCCGGTTGCCCTTCAGACTCGCGCCAGAAAGAGGAACCAGACAGAAAAAGCGATCGCAGATGCGATCGCTTTTTACTTCCGGGATCAACCTGCCAACCCCTCAAATCTTTTATCTATCGTGGCGGGTCATATTTTGAGGGCGGATCGAAATATTCCACCGGTTGACCCTGCATAGCTTGGTGCATAAAAGAGCGCCAAATCGGAGCTGCAGTCGTCCCCCCGGTAGAACCGGCAGCCAGGGGAGTATAGTCATCATTACCGACCCAAACCGCCGTAGACAGCTGCGGCACATAACCCACAAACCAAACATCCCGTTCCGAAGACGTGGTACCGGTTTTACCCGCCGCCGGACGTCCGATGCGAGCATTCTTCGCCGTCCCGCTAGTAATCACCCCTTGCAGGACGCTATTGAGAGAAGCCACCGCCCAAGGGTCGAGAACCAGCTGTGGTTTCGGCGTATTATCCAGCAACATATTGCCGCGACTATCCGTAACTTGCACGATAAAAGTCGGCTCAGAGTGCCAACCATTATTAGCAAAAGTAGCAAAAGCCCCTGCCATTTCCATCGGCGTCAAATCGATCGCCCCGAGAGGCAAAGAAATCACCGGTTCCATCGGACTAGTCATGCCCAGAGTGCGGCAAACTTCAATCACCTTATTCAGACCGATCCACTGGCCCAGCTTCACCGCCGGAACATTAAGCGACACCTCCAACGCCTTGCGAATCGTCACCGCGCCAGAAAAGCCACCGCCGTAGTTTTGCGGCGAGTAATAGCCATTTCCGTCGCGATAGCTTACCGGACTATCCGCAATAACCGACGCCGGCGAAAACTTACCCGTAGCAAAAGCCGTGTAATAAACGAACGGCTTAAACGCCGATCCTGGCTGACGCCGAGCTTGAATCGCCCGATTGTACTGACTTTTTTCAAAACCCGCGCCACCCACCATCGCCTTCACGAAGTGGGTGCGCGGATCTACAGCAACCAAAGCAATTTGACCATTATCGCGGCCATAGAACACCCCACGATAGTAAAGAGTATCGTGCCAACGCTGCACCGTTTTTTCAGCCATGCGTTGGAAATTCATATCAATCGTTGTTTGGACGCGCATTCCGCCTTTAAGAACCGCATCGCGACCGAAGCGACGGGACAACTCCTGAATGACCGCATCCGTCACATAGGGAAGCTTACTTTGGCGAAACGAAGTCACGCGGCCCACCAGAAGCGGTTGCTTGCGCGCTTGCGCTTCCTCCTCAGCAGTAATCCACTTCAGTTCGCGCATCCGATTTAACACCACCGCCTGTCGCTGTTTTGCCAACGGATAGTTAGCAAACGGGCTGTAATCTTCAGGCGCTTGGATAATGCCGGCCAGCATCGCCGACTCAGCCAAAGTTAACTCAGAAGCCGACTTATTAAAATAGCTTTGAGAAGCGGTTTCAATGCCATAGAGGTTATGACCCCAATACACCTGATTGAGGTAAAGCTCCAAAATCTCGTCTTTACTCAGGATTTGCTCCAACCGAATAGCCAGCACTGCTTCTGCCGCTTTTCGGCTCAAGGCGCGTTTTGGAGACAGAAATAAATTTTTCACCAACTGCATCGTCAGGGTCGAACCGCCTTCCACGGTTTCCCCTTGTTCCAAGTTGGCCACAAAAGCACGGGCGATTCCACCGGGATTGATCCCGTGGTGCATAAAAAAGTGACTATCTTCGATCGCGAGTACGGCGCGCTTGAGGTTTGGAGAGATTTCATCTAAAGGCACCACCTCGCGGTTCGCTTCATCGTGGATACTGGTCAGAAGCGTACCTTTGATGTCGTAAATGTAAGTGGTTTCTGTGGGAACGTAAGTGCGTAAAACCCGCACATCCGGGAGGTTGCGGAAACTGAGCGCCAAACCGACCAGTCCCCCCGCTGCGACAGAACTAATCAGCATCGTCATTCCCAGCAGGGTTCCTGCTGTCACTTTGGTGACGCCTTGAAAAAAACTAAAAATGGGTGCGGAGTCTCTAGGGGCGTTTTGTCCGATCGTGTTAGTAGACACGGCGATTTCACTTCCTCACTAAACAAGGCTCAATGGGATTTCAGGCTGACGGGGCTTTCGCGGGCACACAGGGATGGGTAAAGTCAATCGAGAGGCATTTTAGCTCAAACCCCAGTCGGTTGGGACGGTGGGGGGTAAAAAGGCAGGGAGTTTTTTTCCCGCCTTGCTCCCCGGTGGGGGGAAATTCCTTATCCGGTCACTGCCAAAGCGGGTGACGCGGGAGTGTCTTTCCTAGCTCCATGATAATGGTGACTCAAACCACGGCCATTGCGCGCACCCCTTCTCTTCACTGGATTAACGGCTTCCAGTGTAGGCGATCCGGATTGGCTTTGCGGGTCAATTTCGGGGGATTGGGGTTTTGCAGGTCTAAGATAGGAGATTGGGTCAATGCAATAAAGGTGAATTGTTGCCACTAATTTTTGCAATTATAGTAGTTTGACGCTCGATCGCTCGAGTTGACCCCCTTTTACTGTAAACAACAGCCACCCCTGCATTTGCTAAGCATGGCTTCTAAACAACCATTGAATTCTGTGACCGAATCGTTTTCTTGGCTGCACCGTGGTGTCAGCGAAATTTTTCCCAATCTTCCCAACTCAGACAACCCAAACGAGAATTTGGTCGCCCGCATCAGCACCGCAGTGCGCCCGTTACGGGTCAAGTTGGGCATCGACCCCACCGGTGCCGACATTCATCTAGGTCATAGCATCCCCGTGCGAAAGCTGCGCGCTTTTCAAGATGCCGGCCATACGGCGGTGCTGATTATTGGTGATTTTACCGCCCGCATCGGCGATCCGACAGGGAAATCCGAGGTCCGCCCTCAGCTTACCGCAGAGCAGGTGAAGCAAAATGCCCATTCCTTTTTGGATCAGGTGCGCTCGATTTTAGATTTTGAGACTCCCGGTCGGCTGGAAATTCGCTATAACTCGGAGTGGTTGTCCACGTTGGATTTGGCCAATATTTTGGAGTTGTTGGCGACGATGACGGTGGGGCAAATGCTGGCGAAGGAGGGATTTGCCGATCGCTACGGAATCGGCAATCCTATCTACTTGCACGAGTTTCTTTATCCGCTGATGCAAGGGTATGATTCGGTGGCGGTCCGCGCAGATGTGGAATTGGGCGGGACGGACCAAAAGTTTAATATTGCGGTGGGTCGCGATTTACAGCGCCATTTCGGTCAGACGCCCCAATTTGGCTTGCTGATGCCGATTTTGCTCGGCACTGATGGATCGCAGAAAATGTCTAAGTCTTTGGGCAATTATGTGGGATTGTCCGAAGAACCGCTGAGCATGTATTCCAAGCTCGAAAAGATTCCCGATAGTCTGGTGATGGATTATTTTGAGTTGCTGACGAGTCTGCCACTGGATGAGTTGCCGGAAAATCCGCGCGATCGCCAAAAGTTGCTGGCGCTGAATATTGTGGCACAGCAGCATGGCTCCTGCGCCGCAAATCAAGCCCAACAGGCGGCTCAAACTCTGGTCGCCGGACAGGGGGGCGAAGCGGAAGCAGTGCCAGAATTCTCGTTGAGTGAAGTGGAGTTTCCCGCGAAGCTCTTTTATCTGCTCAGTGCGAGCAATTTGTGCAAGAGCAGTTCCGAAGCGCGGCGACAGATTAAAGGCGGGGCCGTGCGGATTGAGGGCGATCGCATCACCGATGAAAATCTCTCCTTTGAGTCCCCAGAGGCTCTCGAAGGCAAGGTTTTGCAAGTGGGTAAGAAAAAATTCGTTCGCTGTCGGCGGGGCTGAGCTGGGGGAAATTCGCCCGAATCTGGTAGGCTCTCCTGGAGCTACCGCCTCATCCCCTACAGGCGATCGCAATCCCGATCGGTGGGGGTGATGCGATCGCCAAAGTGTTGCCTGTTTTATCCCCACCCTGTCGATGATTCTTTAGTCAGTTATTTATCTTCATGTCTGTTGCCGATCGGATTATCGTTCCTCTTGATGTCCCTACAGAAGCGGCGGCGATCGCCCTCGTAGATGCCCTGCCTGAGGTATCTTTCTGGAAAGTCGGTCTGGAACTGTTCGTCAGTTGCGGTCCGGCGATTCTCTCTACCTTGAAAACCAGGCAAAAGCGGATTTTTCTGGATCTGAAATTCCACGATATCCCGAATACCGTGACCGGTGCTTGTGCTTCAGCGGCGCGCTACGGGGTGGATTTGCTCACCATCCACGCCACCTGCGGACGCAGCGCCCTTAAAAATGCCCAAGCGGCGTTACAAGAAAGCGTCGGGGAAGACAGTCCGAAACTGATTGCCATTACCCTGCTGACCAGTCTCAATTCGCGGGATTTAGCCTTCGACCTGAAAGTACCCATCGAGTTGCCGGAATATGCCTTGCAAATGGCACTGCTGGCAAAAGAAAGCGGTTTGGCCGGTGCGGTGTGTTCTCCCCAGGAAGCGTCCCAACTGCGAAACGTTTGTGGCAATGATTTTCTGTTAGTTTGTCCGGGGGTGCGTCCCACTTGGGCCAGCGCCGGGGATCAGCGGCGATCGATGACCCCTGCAGAGGCGCTGAAAGCCGGTGCCGATTATTTGGTCATCGGACGACCCATCACCACTGCTGAGGATCCGGCGGCGGCGTTTGCCCGGATTTGCCAGGAAATCGAGTCATAGAATGCATCAATTGGCAAAAGATACTCTCGAGAACGCAAAAGCTCTCTTTTCCCTCATCTTTTGCCTTTTGACGTTCAATGGTTTATGGCCCGTGAATGCCCAGGACATCCCCGAATTGGATGTACCCTCCCGATGTCCCACGGACCTGGACAGGCTGATGGCGGATTTGTTGCCAGATTTGCCCGGGTATGCCAACCGGGTGATTCAACGTCGCAGCGATGAGTACGTGCCCCGATACGTGATTTTCGCCGGTCTGCCCGAGTTCGAACCGTTACCACAAGGTTCCGGACCGAATAATCCGCCAGTGTCCCGATTGCCTTCTCGCCAGGAATCGTCAGCACTGACAGCGGATTTGCAGCAGGTTTTCATTACTACCTTAGAGCGCTATTATGCTGAAGATGGGGTGGTGAAGTACGAGCAATACCACTGGCTGTTTCTGACGCCGAGTGCAGAGGGTTGGCGCTTGGTGCTGATGTTATCGCGCACCGCTTACCCCCAAGGTGCGATTCCCACTCCCCCGCGCGATAGCAGTGATAGTGACATCGCGCGGGGGATTCGCCTGTGGTTGCGCGATTGTGGCGATCGCGATTAATCACTCCTCCGGTAGTGCTTCGCTGTCTTGTACATTTAAACTGCATTATTTTAAGTTAACTGAATTCCGGGAAATATTCCCTCATTTTGGACAATTAGGCTTCAATTAGGCTTCCATTAACATGCAATTATTCTGCTTGCAGGTTCATGGAATATATGGCTGTTCTGTCCATATTTGGTGGATTGATTACCAAATCGTTTGAATCGTCGTTAATGCCTGAATTTTACTGTCACGGGTGACTAAGGGAAGATTTAAAGATAAAGCAGTAATAGCGATAATCCGATCCGGCATATCTGGCACTGTTGCCCTGTCAATTTGTCGAACAGTTGCCGAAATAGTGCGATCCACAGGTGCTAACAAAATACCCGCATTCGGATTGTCCGCAGCATTTAAAACTCTTGTCAGCACCTCATCTGCCACACGCCTGCGCTCAATCAAGTAAGAAATTTCGGTTCTACCAAACCTGGTATGTAAAATCCTCGCGCATCAGACAGGAAAACACTTGCTACGAAAGCGTTTTAGGCCAGCCTTGCCTGTTCTTGATAAGGAAAGAATTTGCAGAGGACTCAATATTGCTGCTGGCAAAGGTTTGATTGCGTTTTTGGCCGCAACTTTCCATAGTAAGTTCGGTAGAGCCAAAAACTATTGCGTTCGCTTAATGGTTATTTCCCTACTACTACTCCCGGGCTGGAAAAAAACCATTGCGTTGGCTTAATGGTTATTTCCCTACTATTGACTCCAGGGCTGAAAAAAACCATTGCGTTGACTTAATGGTTATTTCCCTGTTACTACTCCAGGGCTGGAAAAAAACCATTGCGTTCGCTTAATGGTTATTTCGCCAGCAGTCCAATCCCGGGCTGGAAAAAAACCGTTGCGTTCGCTTAATGGTTATTTCCCTACTACTACTTCAGGGCTGGAAAAAAACCATTGCGTTGACTTAATGGTTATTTCCCTACTACTACTCCAGGACTGGAAAAAAACCATTGCGTTGGCTTAATGGTTATTTCGCCAGCAGTCCAATCCAGGGCTGGAAAAAAACCATTGCGTTGGCTTAATGGTTATTTCCCTATTACTGACTCCAGGACTGGAAAAAAACCATTGCGTTG
>NZ_JAJENT010000968.1:0-209 GCF_035615515.1 Phormidium sp. CCY1219 | reverse complement strand
TAATATCGGTGCAGTCTACTCCGACATCGGACAACCCCAAAAAGCCTTAGACTACTACCAGCAAGCCTTACCGATAATGCAGGAAGTGGAAGATAGAAGCGGGGAAGCCACGACCCTGAATAATATCGGTCTAGTCTACTCCGACATCGGACAACCCCAAGAAGCCTTAGACTACTACCAGCAAGCCTTACCGATAAGGCAGGAAGTGG
>NZ_JAJENT010000967.1:0-3129 GCF_035615515.1 Phormidium sp. CCY1219 | reverse complement strand
CCAACTGCAAATCAACAGTTCCCCGGACTTTGAAACTAAATCTAGTTACAATATCCGAGTGCAAACCCAAGATGCGGCAGGAGAGACTGTCCAGAAGGAATTAACGATTAACGTTAACGACCTTAACGACCTGCCCACCCTAAGCACTCTCAGCAAGTCGGGTAACGAAGATGCGGACATCACCTTTGCTGCCACGGACTTTACTGCGGCTTTCACTGATGTAGATGGCGACAGCTTATCCATTCTTAAAATAACTTCCCTTCCCAGTAACGGAACTCTGAAGTTAAGTGGAACTGCTGTCACTGCCAACCAAGAAATCAATGCCGCTGACTTGGGCAACTTGGTCTTTACTCCCGATGCTGATTTTAACGGCAATGTCAGCTTTACTTGGAATGGCCACGATGGCACAGCTTATGCTGCCACTGATGCAACGGCTAACTTGACCATTACTCCAGTCAACGACCAACCCAGCTTCACTGCCACTAATCCAACGGCGGTCAACGAAGATACTGGAACCCAAACGGTAACGGGTTGGGCAACTTTCAGCCCTGGGGGAGGAACTGACGAAACCAGTCAAACGGCCACTTACACCGTCAGCAGCATCAGCAACGCGGCCTTATTTGCCACAGCCCCGGCAGTAGATGCCAATGGCAACTTGACTTACGCCCCTGCTGCTAAAGCTTCCGGGACTTCCACCTTTGATGTGGCAGTCCAAGATAATGGCGGCACAGCCAATGGTGGTGTGGATACCTCTGCTACCCAAAATTTCACCATTACTGTTAACGCGGTCAACGAAGATACTCCAGGGATTACCATCGGCGAAACCAGTCTAACTACTGCTGAAGGGGCAACCGGCACTTTTACCGTGGTACTCGACAGCGAACCGACGGCAGATGTCACCATTGCTCTCGCGTCCAGCAATACCGCCGAAGGAACTGTTTCCCAGTCAACCCTAACTTTTACTGCGGATAGCTGGGATACACCGCAAACCGTGACAGTCACCGGAGTCACCGATGACACCAATGATGGGGATACGGAATATACCATCACCACTACTGTCAGCAGTAATGATGCCAACTATGATGGCTTTGACCTATCCGATGTCACGGTGACAAACACCGACGTGGATGAAGCGGATATTCCAGCAGCGGATAATCCAGCAGCGGATAGTCCCACTGATAATCCAGCAGCGGATAGTCCAGCAGCGGATAGTCCCACAGATAATCCAGCAGCGGATAATCCAGCAGCGGATAGTCCCACAGATAGTCCAGCAGCGGATAGTCCCACAGATAATCCAGCAGCGGATAGTCCCACAGATAGTCCAGCAGCGGATAGTCCCACAGATAGTCCAGCAGCGGATAGTCCCACAGATAGTCCAGCAGACCAACCAACTGACCAACCAACGGACACTGATGTAATACCCGTTGCCCCGGCCCCAACCAGTGAAACTCCCTTATTCACAAACTTGGGTAATATTCTGGCATCAGATGACACCACTGATGCCACCGAGAACGGTTCTTTACCAGTCCCACCGCCAATTCCGCCTTTCCCCACGGTAGATTTAGCCAATATTGCCTTTACTGCCGTTGGAGATGATGGGGCTGATAATATTGATGGTCAACCGACTTCGGATGTCATCAGCGGTCTCGGTAGCAACGACTTTATCCGAGGCTTGCAAGGTAACGATGTCCTATTCGGTAAAGAGGGCAATGATGAACTTTACGGCAACCAAGGGGCAGACTTGCTCAATGGCAACCAAGGCAATGACATTATATATAGTGGCCAAGGTAATGATATTGCTTTCGGTGGTCAAGACAATGACCTAATGTATGGCGACCTGGGTAGCGATTCTCTGTCTGGCGACTTGGGTGATGACAGCCTGTTTGGTGGGCCATCTAATCCCGATTTAGTCTCTGGTGATGCCGGTGATTTGCTGTTGGGTGGTGATGGCAATGATTACCTCCAAGGCAATGTGGGCAATGATTCGATTTCCGGGGGAACTGGCAACGATACTGCCCACGGTGGTCAAGGCAATGACCTAATTCATGGCGATGAAGGGGCCGATATTATCTATGGCGATAAAGGCAACGATAGCCTAACCGGAAATGCCGATAATGATGTGGTCTTCGGTGGCGAAGGCAATGACTACCTCTGGGGTGAAGACGGAGATGACTTCCTTTATGGCGATGCCGGGAATGATACTTTAATTGGTAACGATGGCACGGACTATTTTGCCATTCAATCTGGTTTCGGTTCTGATGAAGTCCTCGATTTTATCGATGGAACTGACAAAATTGGTTTAGCCGGTGGTCTGACGTTTGCCGATTTGAGTATTACTGGCAGTAATGGCAATACTTTGATTTCCAGTAATAATGAGTTGCTGGCGACGTTGACGGGTGTTGATGTTGGTTTGATTACCAGCGCTGACTTTACGGTCTTGGTGTAAAGTTCGTCAGATAACCTTTCGTACCGGGTTTCTTCTTTACATCCCACAGATGACTGTGATGTGCATAGAAGAAACCCGGTTTCTTTGTCTAGTTGGCAGCGGATGTTGGCAGCGGATGGACAATGGATAGGTGATGGATTGGCAGCGGATAGTTAGGTAGGGTGCGTTGCGGCGACAATCAACCTTCGTGCGCCACCAGAAAATGGAAATCGCCGTCAACACCGCCCCCCACATTTCCACCATCACATTCATTTCTGACATCATCATCGCACCATCCACGGAACCCCGAATTCAATTTTGGGTTGAATTCACATATTTATTCATGGGATTTGTTGGTGGGGGTGGTGCGTTGCGGCGATGTCGATATTTTCGTGAAAACCCATCATTTATTCCCGCCGCAACACACCCTACCGGGGGCGACACCATCATAGGTAGGGTGTGTTATGCGGCCAGAAAATGTCAATGGTTACAAATCAATCATATTTCCGCATAACGCACCGTCTGAATTTTGGGTTAAATTCACATATTTATTAATGGGGTTTGTTGGTGGGGGCGGTGCGTTGCGGCTAGGTCAATATTTGTCGTGAAAATCCATAATTTATCGATGCCGCAACACACCCTACCGGGGGCGACACCATAATAGGTAGGGTGTGTTATGCGGCCAGAAAATGCGAATCGTGACA
>NZ_JAJENT010000966.1:0-221 GCF_035615515.1 Phormidium sp. CCY1219 | reverse complement strand
AATGGTTTTTTTCCAGCCCGAGATTGGACTATTGGCGAAATAACCATTAAGCCAACGCAATGGTTTTTTTCCAGCCCTGAAGTAGTAGTAGGGAAATAACCATTAAGCCAACGCAATGGTTTTTTTCCAGCCCTGGAGTAGCAGTAGGGAAATAACCATTAAGCCAACGCAATGGTTTTTTTCCAGCCCTGGAGTAGTAGTAGGGAAATAACCATTAAGCC
>NZ_JAJENT010000965.1:0-353 GCF_035615515.1 Phormidium sp. CCY1219 | reverse complement strand
TAAAATGAAATTATAATGGGGTGGTAATTTCAAAGCAATGCTTTTATTGTTTAGCGGAGAGCAAGGGGAATGGGATTGAGTCCATACATCCCCGAATGGGGACTCGATGTTATTGATGTGGCCGCCGGAGAACCGGGCATCAACTATGAATTGCAGGTGACGAAAGGGGCTGTGGACAAAGGGTGCAAAAAAAATTTTTTTTGCACCCTTGGGGGGAATTTTTTTTTCGATGGATGAGTGGACAAAAAAGGGGGAAAGGGAGTAAAATGAAATTACAATGGGGTGGTAATTTCAAAGCAATGCTTTTATTGTTTAGCGGAGAGCAAGGGGAATGGGATTAAGTATGGGCAATT
>NZ_JAJENT010000964.1:0-5125 GCF_035615515.1 Phormidium sp. CCY1219 | reverse complement strand
TTAGGCTGGTCAGGTGGTTAGAAGTACAAGCCCCTGGCTTTAGACATGGGGTTGGTTTCTACGGAGTCCCTGACAGTTTCCACTCCTTAAGGTGGCTCAGACTCCTGCTGAGTGCGTCACCCCCAAACAAAAATAAGCCAGCCACGGCGGGCTGACGGAATATCCCCCCAGGGTGGCACCTGGGGCCTATATCCGGCTGGAAAACCCGCCGGCGATTAGCGAAACATACTACTCACCGAACTATCTTCATGGACCCGCCAAATCGTTTCTCCCAGCAAATTGGCCACCGAGAGAATGGTTAACTGTTCAAAGCGTCTGTCTTCTGGCAAGGGAATGGTATTGGTGACAATCACCTCTTCAAATACCCCACTGGAGAGACGCTCGATCGCCGGTGGAGAAAACACCGCATGAGTCGCACAGGCATAAACCTGTCTGGCTCCTTCTTTTCTCAGTAAGCGGGCACCTTCAGAAATCGTACCCGCCGTGTCAATCATGTCATCGACTAACACCGCCGTTTTTCCCTTCACGTCGCCAATCACATTCATCACTTCTGCCACATTATGCGCTTGACGACGCTTATCGATAATGGCCAGTGGGGCATCGTTTAACTTTTTCGCAAACGCTCTGGCTCTGGCTACTCCCCCCACATCTGGCGAAACTACCACGATGTCAGGGAGTTTCTTGCTCGCTAGGTAGTCCAACAACACCGGCGAGGCATAAACATGGTCAAACGGAATATCGAAATAGCCTTGGATTTGGTCTGAGTGCAAATCCATTGCTAAAATCCGGCTGGCCCCCGCTTGGGTAATTAAGTTGGCCACCAGCTTGGCAGTAATCGACTCGCGTCCCGCAGTTTTGCGATCGGCCCGGGCATACCCATAATATGGAATCACTGCTGTAATTTGCCTTGCTGAGGCTCGTCGGCAAGCATCGATCATAATCAGCAATTCCATCAGGCGATCGTTCACTGGGCGGCAAGTTGGTTGAATTAAATAAACATCGCACCCCCGGATAGACTCTTGAATTTGAACGTAAAGTTCACCATCGGCGAATCTTTTTCGTACCATTGGTCCCAAGTCTATTCCCAGGTAGCGAGCCACTTCCTGAGCTAGGGACACATTTGAAGAACCGGAAAATAGTCGCAGACGGCTATGGTCGGCAACAGTAGCCAAAGATGGCTGAAGGGTTAAAGTAGCAGAACGGATCACGGCAGACACTTTATCGCACGTTCATTCGTAGTAATTTTATCATCTCCTTCTCTAAATCCTCTCCCTAATTTCCCGGATCTCTACCGAAAGCAAGATCTCAATTCTTGACAAAGATAAAATTTCACTCTTCCACAACATTCCCTCATCGAGAAACCCAGGGCGATCGCGCCGTTTTGCCAACCTCCCAAGAAGCTCTTGGCTATGGGTTGCTATCTCGAACCGTTTTCGGCCAATCTGTTAGCCATTTTTTCCAAGGGCAACTGAGGAATTTTTAGGGCGGCATATTATAGCGTTTTTCCTCGCCAATGAAATGTTTACCCGGTTAAAAATACGCTAGGATCTAGGCGGTGAAGTGCATGTACTCCTCCCTTTGGCTGGATTGAAATCTCAAATGATGCGATCGCAATTCATCGATTTCGCTTTGCCCCCTCCCCGGCAACTCAGTAAAAAAACTTACTCCCTGCCGCGCTCCACCATCGCACAGCAGTCTGATTTACTGCAAAAGCGGGTCAACAAGGTGAAAGCCGATGCGATTGTCATCCCCCTTTCGGGTTATTTTTCGAGTCAATTCTCTTGCATGAACAAATAGGCTTTATGAGTTTAAAAGAGCGGATCGACCAACAAATCAAGGCGGCAATGAAGGCGAAAGATAAAATCCGCCTCGAAACAGTACGCAGCATCAAAAAACAAATCCTCGAAACCGAAGTCAGCCTTCGCCCCTCCGGGCAAGAAACCTTAACCGAAGCTCAAGAACTCGAGCTGTTATCCAAATTGGCCAAACAACGGCGCGAGTCGATCGAACAGTACGAACAAGCAAATCGCCCAGATCTCGCCGAACGAGAAGCCACAGAACTGGCAATTATTGAGGAATTCTTGCCCCGTCAGCTTGACGATGCACAAGTCAGCGCGATCGTCGATGAAATTATCGCCCGCGTCGGAGCCAGTTCCCCCAAGGATATGGGGAAAGTTATGGGGCCTGCGATGCAGCAGCTCAAGGGCAAAGCCGATGGTAAAAAAGTCCAAGACATGGTAAAAGCCAAACTCGGCAGTTAATTCTCAGGTTGAAATCTACCGTGGGGAGGTTGGGGTGGAAAGCTTTGCCAGCTTTTGGGCAAACTATGCCCTGGGTGGAAGTGCCCTGGCAAATCCTCAGCACACAACCCTGGGGCAATCATCATTGCTCTAACCCACCCGCCCAACTCCGCGCGGCGTTTCCCCTGCCCCGGCTTATTATGAATGCGGGTTATTTTCCATCGCGACATCAATCTCTGTGGCGAGTTTTGATATCCAGCCCGTCTCTGCCGAAGGTCCTCCCGAAATCACTTGCCCAAAATAGAAGGATTGACAACGGGACTGTCGTTGGCACGGGCACACTGCCTGCGCGTTAAGGCAATCTTTCTCAAAGTCGGTCTTGCTTACAATGAAAAATTGACACTGAACAAAATCGCTCCTCTCAATCCTTCTTTGTTCACTGTCCAATTTTCCCCTCGGTTCCCACATCCCTCTCCCCTATCACCCACTCACTGCTATGCAACCAGAAATTCCCAGTGGCACTATCTTACAAAACCGCTACCTCATCCTCAGTCTTTTAGGTCAAGGGGGGTTTGGCCGCACTTATCTGGCAGAAGACCGTGGGCGCTTTAACGAACGGTGCGCGCTCAAGGAATTCATTCCGACGCAAACCAATTCTTACGCCGTGCAAAAATCTGAGGAACTGTTCCAACGAGAAGCGGCAATTCTTTACCAAATTCAGCATCCGCAAATTCCGCAGTTCCGCGCTACTTTCGAGCAACAGGGGCGGCTGTTTTTAGTGCAGGACTATGTAGCGGGAAAAACCTATCGCAGCTTGCTCGATGACTATCGCGGGGCGGGGAAGACTTTTTCTGAGGCGGAAGTCTTGCAACTGATGCAGCAGCTTTTGCCAGTGTTGGACTACATTCACAGCCACGGAATTATCCACCGCGATATTTCGCCGGAAAATATTATTCTGCGTCAGCGCGATCGCTTGCCGATCCTGATAGATTTTGGTGTGGTTAAAGAACTGGCTACCTTGATCCAGTCCCCGCAAGCTACACCCCCCGCCACTACCGTCGGTAAGGTGGGCTATGCTCCTAGCGAACAAATCCAAACCGGTCGTGCTTACCCCAGCAGCGACCTTTATGCCTTAGCCGTCACCTGTGTGGTGTTGCTCACCGATCGCGAACCGCAAGAACTGTTTGATGATGTGAAACTGACTTGGCACTGGGAACGGTTCGTGCCCCAATCGGTGAGTAAAGGGTTGGCAGCGGTTCTCAATCGGATGTTGAGTTACCGACCCGGCGATCGCTTCCAATACGCTAAGGAAGTGGAACTCGCGATCGCCCCCCTGACGCCCCCTAGCCCGACTTTACCACCGGATCCGGATAGGTCCCAAATGCAAACCGTTGCTTTGGGCCAAGGAAATGCCGGAGGACCAAAGCCGCAAACTTCTCCCCCTACAGGGATTTCTTCAGGGAATGACTCTCTGTGGGATAATCCCGCCGCGATCGGATCGGGCATTGTTTTGATTCTCCTGCTCACCGGTTTTGGCTCTTGGGCGTTAGTTCGTTCTTTCCAAAATCTCGATCGCCCCGCCGATACCCCTACCGCTTCTCCTCTGTTTTCTGAGTCGGAGTTGCCTCCGGAGAGTCCCACTCCTCCGGTCCGTCTTCCCCTCCCCGACGGGGAAAGCCCCACCGCTTCTCCCACCGCTTCTCCCACCGCTTCTCCCACCGCTTCTCCCACCGCTTCCCCCACCGCTTCCCCCACCGCTTCCCCCACTCCCAGTCCGGGTGCGATCGCAAAACCTACCGAGGAGGAGTTACCTACACCTATGCCACGGCGATCGCCTTCCCGTCCTAACCCAGAACCGCCACCCCCAGAACCTCCGATTATTTCTAGCGTTCCCCTCAATGTCGATTCCGGCAGTACCACTTCTGTGGAAGGTACCGTAGAAGAAAACGAAATCATTAAATATATTGTTCGAGCAACGGCGGGACAAGACCTGAATGTGGGGGTGAGGAACCGAGGCATCCTGCTTAACGTTTGGGGTCCGAATCGCACCCCGATGATGGGTGCATCCAGAGGCGTCAACCAGTGGGAGGGCAGGTTAAGCACCACCGGCGAGTACACCATCGAGCTGTTTGCGTTACCCGGTTTCGCACCAAGCAATTTTAAACTCGACATTCGCTTAGATGCAGGCGATCGCCCTACCCCTCAGCCCACCCAACCCAGACCCATTCCACAACCGCCGCCTCGCATTCCAGACAGCCCTAGCCCCGAACCGATACCCCAACCCATACCCCAGCCCACCGTGGAGCCAACCGTGGAACCTTTACCCGCACCCACCCCCGAACCCTCCCCCGATCCGATGGGGGATCCCACACCCGAATCTCGACCCGCACCTACCCCGGAACCCACCCAATCGATGGATTCCGAGCGATTAAGCTTATCCGGTTCCCAAGGAAGCACCCAAGTGGGAGGTCGCACCACTTCCCAGACAAAGCGTTATGTGGTGTACGTGCAGGCAGGACAGCAACTTAAGGTGTCTCTGATTTCTGGCGCTGTGGGCTTAGATATCCGCTATCCCAATGGGCAATTAGTGGAAGATGGCTCGCGATTGGTTCAATGGCAAGGTCGAATCTCGCAAACAGGAGACTATAAAATTGATGTGGCCGCCGGACCGGGCATCAACTATGAATTGCAGGTGACGGTAAGTGATTAAAGGGGCTGTGGACAAAGGGTGCAAAAAAATTTTTTTTGCACCCTTGGGGGGAATTTTTTTTTTCGATGGATGAGTGGACAAAAAAGGGGGAAAGGGAGTAAAATGAAATTATAATGGGGTGGTAATTTCAAAGCAATGCTTTTATTGTTTAGCGGAGAGCAAGGGGAATGGGATT
>NZ_JAJENT010000963.1:0-17766 GCF_035615515.1 Phormidium sp. CCY1219 | reverse complement strand
ACTTAGGACAATATGAGGAAGCCATTGCCTCATACAACGAAGCCATCCGCCTCCAACCGGATTTCGCCGTAGCTTATAACAACCGAGGGATAGCGCAGCGTAACTTAGGACAACATGAGGAAGCCATTGCCTCATACAACGAAGCCATCCGCCTCCAACCGGATTACGCCGTAGCTTATTTCAACCGAGGGAACGCGCAGGATAACTTAGGACAATATGAGGAAGCCATTGCCTCTTTTGATTGTGCCTTAACCTGGAAACGGGATTTGTGGCAAGCGTGGACAAATCGAGGCAATGCCGCAGGAAAGGTACAAACGCGAAATTCTCCCTATCTGCCTTCTGCCCTCGCTATACAAAATTCAAACTTGAACCAGAGAGGATTTGAGGGTAAATTGGCGAGTTATGAGGAAGGGCTGAAGTATTGCCAGCAAGACACCCATCCGGAAGGGTGGGGTATGTTGCATTATTGTATCGGCAATGCCTATTATTCCCGATCGCGCCTAGATGCCCGACGTCGCCGACAAGACTGGCACGCCGCCTTCACTCACTACAACCGCGCCCTGGAAACTCTCACGGAAACCGCCTATCCCGAAACTCATTTAGAGGTATTGCGCCAGTTAATTGGGGTATTGCTCGGTTTGGAGGAAACGGAACAGGCGCAGGAGTTGCAACGGCGCGGAGCGGATTTGCTGCGGCGGTTGGTGGAAGATTGTGCGGGTTCGGGGAAGCAACGGCAACTGGCGCTGAAATTTGCCGATTTTAATCAATTGACGGTGGATTTGTGGGTGCGACGGGGGGATGTGGTACGCGGGTTGGAGGTAGCGGAGGCGGGGAAAAATGCCTGTTTGTCTTGGTTGTTCTGGGGCAGAAGTGAGGCGGTGAGGGAACCGGATTGGCAGCAGATTCGCCAGTTGGTGAGGCGGGAGATGCCGCCAAACTCCCTGGGGAAGGGGGGCTTCATCACTTCCACCACTGCAGCGGTGTACTGGCATCTGAGTCCCTATGCGCTCAGGACATTTATTCTCAAACCGGATGCGCCGTTCCCGACGGTGTTGGGGGAATCCCGGTTTCGGGAGGGGTCGGGGTATATGGGCAATTTGCCGGAATTGGAAGAGTGGAGCGCGCAGTGGAATCGCCAGTATCGCCGGGATAAGGGGAGCAAACTGAGCGCACTGGCTGCGGATTGGCGGGGGTCTTTGCCGCAACAGCTCGATCGCCTGGGTGAGATTCTTCAAATCGAGGCAATTTTAGCGGAATTGGAGGATTGCCAAGGGTGCGATCGCCTGCTTCTGTTTCCGCACAAGGACTTGCATCGCTTTCCCCTGCATGCCTTATTTTTAAATTGCGATCGCTTTCCTCGCACTTGCGCGATCGCCTATCTCCCCAGTGCTGCTTTTGGACTGGGGTTGTGGGCATCCTCCCCGGGGGAAGAGACGGGAGAAATGCCCTCTGTGCTCAGTCTGCAAAATCCCGACAGTCAGATAACAGATACCGAGGGTACCCGGAAAAGCCTGGAACCATTGCCGGCAGCGGATATGGAATCTCATATAATCTCCCGGCGGTTTGCCCGGGTGACGCGCCTTGCGGAAAAGCAAGTCACCGCCGAGGCAGTGAAAAGTGCGTTGCGACAATCTCACGCCGGGATGCACTTTACGGGTCATGGCTATTATGAGTTTACCGATCCGCTTGCTTCTGCCTTGTGCCTCAGTGGGTGCGATCGCCTCACTGTCAGAGATATCCTGCAACTGAATTTGAGCGGCTATCGCCTCATCTCCCTTTCCGCCTGCGAAACCGCCGTGAGTGGCAACCCCACCATCACTAGCGAATATGTGGGATTATCCAGTGGATTTCTGCGATCGGGCGTGTCAGCAGTCCTCAGTACCCTCTGGCAAGTACAATCCGATGCTAGCACTTTATTCTTCCTCTATTTCTATCAGCAACTGCACCAGGAATACCCCACCCCAGTGGCGTTTACTGCGGCACAACACTGGCTAAAAACTGTTACCCGAGAAGACTTAGCCCAGTGGTACCGACAACTGATAGCAGAACTCTCCCAAACCCCCCACCCCAGAGACGCCGACTGGGCCTGCATCGACTATTTAGAAGCCTGTGCGGAGAACCTTGCTACAATAGAGAAAAATCCACCTTATGCCGACCCCTATCATTGGGCCACTTTTACACTTTACGGACGATGAACGACCAACAAGCGAACATTTTCAAAGCCTTTATTGCTGCCCTGACGCAGTTAAATGACCCCTTGCCCCCGCAAGTGCAACAGCAGCTTAAAACCATCGCTCAAACTGGCGAAATTTCCCGCTTGTCTGGCGTCGTCCAGCAGCACGAACCCCTGGCGATCGCCTACAAACAGGCGCGCAATTGGTTGGTAGAACACAGCAACCAGCAGCGCAAAGGATTGGACTTTTTACCCGATGCCACTTGGGAAAAGGAAAATCCCGATAACACCGAAATCGATAACGCTTCTGGGGATATTTCCGATTTGCCGAGTTTGCCAGAGGTGTTGCAGACAATTAAGAAGCGATTGGACAAAGAAACCCTGGAACAAAACATCTCTTATCTGCTAGATACCGACAATTCGGTACAGTCGGCAAAGCATTTTTTATATCCGGATATTCCGATGATGTAATCTCATGTTTTCCCGCTTTGCTACCCTATATTTGGCAAAATTCCTGTGGGGAGGCACTAGTTCCAGAAGGGCGTTCCTACTATGTGCTGGGAACGCCTTTTCAATCCCCCGCTTTTATTATCTAAAAATGGTATAATGTATGAGCGATAATCTTCAAATCATTTATCCAACGATTGATGTATTTCAATACGATTTAGCCGATGGTTTGGGTCAATCCGAGGAGAAAATCAAACAAAACCGACAGAAATTTTGGCAAAAACTATCGCCCAAAATCACCCCAGAAGAAGCGGAGAACTATGCCAAGGCGGAAAGCGAGGCGTCGCCTTTTGTGGAATTACTGGGCGACAAAAAATATCAGCCATTTCCCCACCCGCAGGATGGCTATTACTACCCGGTGAAAGTGGGGGATACCTATGCTTTGCTAATCGACTGTTCTGGGGAAAAGGAACCCCGGGATAAGAAAGGGAAAGGGAAAGCGATCGCGGTGTTGAAATACATCGATGAAATGGTGCGGGCAAAACTGCATACTCCCCCAAGTATTGGCGAAAGTTGGCTAGTTTGGGGACAACTGCCCATTGAGGGACAGGATAGGAAAAAAACCGCCCAGGATTGCCTAAAGCACCTGTCATTATTTGCCGATTTTAAGTGGGAAAAAGACTTAAAAGGGACAGGAGAGTTTTGCGGGGCAACGTTCTACGATTTGTGGCGGGTACCGAGCGATCGCGGCACTTTGGCGCACAATCGGCATTTGGTTATCTGCCTATTTCAGCCTCACGCCTCCCCGGAGAAAATCCAACACCTCTTGCCCGATTTCATCCAATTATTTCGCTTCCGCAATAAAGTGATTTGGGCATATCGGCAAAGTCGGCAACTGAAATCCGACATGAAACAAGCGGCACAAGTTATCCAAACCATTGTCAAGGCATTACCGAACCAAGTGAAGGATGGTGCGGTTAATCTCAAGCTGTTGCAAGACTATCTGGCAGATACCTTGACAATTTTATCTACCTATGGGAATTATTTGAGCAGGCTGGAAGAACAACAGCACACCTTGGCAGCCAATTTGAAAAATTACCAGCGGCGGGTGGAAAAAATCGCCCAATTAGATAAAAACAATGGCGATTGCCGGGTTGAGGTGTTTCGAGAATTTGCCGATTATGCGATGGAGAAATATCAGCCGCAGATAGAATCGGATATTGCCAGTTTAAGTGCTGGATTGCGCCTGTTAGAAAATGCGATAAAAACCATCGAAGGTATCATCAACCTGGAACAAACCAAAAGCGATCGCGCCTTAAATCTAACCGTTGCTGCAGTGGGTACGGGATTGGCGGTGAGTGGGGTCACGGCAACTGTCGCCACAAGCTACTATCAGCCCCCAGAAAACACGCCACGCATTGCTTTCCTCGGATCCCCGGCGTTATGGTGGAGTCTGGGCATCGGGGCGAGTTCCGGCGCGATCGTCGCAGGGGCGATCGCCTTAGTTGTGGCGTTACTGCCTCGTCTCCGTCGCCGATAACCCGGCATTTGCCACCTCCGCCCCTCTCTGGCAACTCCTCGGGGAATTTTCCCGAATTTTGCCTTACCCATGCAGTCAACCTGCACCGTTTTCTGAGAGAATAAAGATAAAAGCCGACGGGAATCCAGAGGCGAGCGATCGTCTCTGGGATTACTTCCACACTCACTCCTCGAGCCATAGCACAGAATTTGTAATTTGTCAAGGGTTTAAAATTAATCCAGATTTGGCTCTGGGGGATTTAAAATCGAATGGAAGCGATCGCTGTTGCCCGAAACACCAGCCCCGAGAGGTCCGGCAACCTAACCCAGAACAGGGCGATCGCCGCTACCCATTCCCTAGGGTGATTTGCTCATATAATTAAGGTTATCCAATGCTTGAAATCTTGTTGCTAGATACGCTTACCATTCTGGCTGTGTTTTGGTTCATTGCCGATCCAAATCAAGCTAAAGCCTATGCCGAGAAAAAAGCCCGCCTGCGCGCGCAAAAAAAATCCGCCTCGGCAACTTCTTCGGCAACTTCTTCGACATCGGCGATCGCCTCCACTGAGGAAACAGCGCCAGTGTTGCGCGCCAAAGATACGGAACTGGAAGCCAATGGCTCTGAAATCCCTTACAATCAGAAACAAGAACTCGACCCTGATGAGTGGAAAAAACAGGGACGCCAGCGCTCCAAAAAAATCGCGATCGAACCGATACCCGGTGAAGCAAAATGGCCCTCTTTATCCGCTCGTTAATTCCCATTTTATCTCAACTTTTGGGGCATTCATTTCCGATTTTAAAACAAGGATTGTGGATTTTACCGAAGCGTTCGGTGCGCGAGGCCCCGCCGTTGATTTTGGGTTAAAATTAGGTTTGGTGCATGACGCCCCGCCGTTAATTTTCCTTTAATTCCATGCCTTGGCTACCGGGCGTCACGCACCTACGGTGGGGAATGAAAATGGCATGAAGAAAACTACAAAGCGATGAGCGAACCGTTTTTAATTAACCTGAAAGAAGCGTTTCTAAATGCACCGGGTTTTTGGGAAAGCAGTCTTTCGGAAAAATCTGGCAACTGGTGCAAGCGAGTGGAGGGAATTGACAAAACCCAAACCGATGGGTATTCGATTATCGGGGATTTTGTTAGTCAATGGAATCTGCAGACATTTCAACAGCCTGGACTTTACTTGTCTTGCGAGAAAAAAGGTAGCAAGAAAGGGGCGCAAAAGCGACTATATGCTTTGTTTGTACTGCAGCCAAATGGTGAGGTGCAAATCCTGAAAGAATACCGCAGTGCGAGCAAGGATTGGGCGGTGGAATTGTGGCCCGATATCGAAGCGCATTTAGCTATCCAAAGTGATTCGGTGCAGCAGCGGCGATCGCAGTTGCTCTCGGAAATCGAGACCCTGGAATTCGAGCTGAGTCAGCGCCGCGCTGAGTTAGCCGCCTTGGAGATAGAAATGGACCGGGATTAACCGATTGTCAATCCGCGATCGCGAATCTCCCCGCCCCCCAGTCACGCAATTTCGCGGCTTTCAGACTTTTTTGTAAAGAATTGTTACAAAAACGTGGGGTTTCACCCCTCATGGGTTATAGTCAGAGTATTAGTAGATGCACCCTGATGGCTTCCCGTTCGATTCGAGCGGGAATTTTTTTGGCCTGTCTATTGCAAGTTAACAACTGAATATGGAAAATTGCCAATAGTGGGGGGTTATCGCCAGTAGGGACGCCCTTTCCAGAAGATGCCCACCACAGCGGCGATGAAGGATAACTGGGAGAACCCCACCAGCATCAGAGGGAGGGGCAGGAGGGACTTGAGAAACAAGCCGAGGAGCAAGCAGAACGCCAGGGACCAGAGGGTAGAGGCGTTGAGGGGGAAACCATGCCACCCTTCGGCGATATAGACGGCGAGGCAGCCCATGCCGGTTGCCAGGGCGAAA
Organism: Phormidium sp. CCY1219; assembly: GCF_035615515.1. Classification (GTDB taxonomy): domain Bacteria; phylum Cyanobacteriota; class Cyanobacteriia; order Cyanobacteriales; family Laspinemataceae; genus CCY1219. The sequence continues at coordinate 11,691 of NZ_JAJENT010000963.1, read as the reverse complement.
CTGACAATCATGCCCAGGGGTGGGGAGAGGAGCAGGTTCAGGGGGCGCAGCAGGAGGGGATAGAGGGCGATACTCCCGACGAGTAAGAGTTCTACGGCGGCGACGATGAGCATCGTCAGACCTGCCACCTGTAGCAGCGATCGCCAGGGGAGATATTTTAAGCGCTCGAGCGGGTTTCTCATGGGGAAATCTGGGAAAGAGATTAGATTGAGTTTATAACAAAATTGGCTGGAATTGCAAGCCAGGTCGAGCTAGGCGGAAGCGGGGGCGGCGAGGCGTTCGGGAAGAAGAAAAAATCTCCCAGTGGTGTAGTGGAAAAAACTAATGTTATAACAGTTTTAGTCCGAGTAAAATCGGCAAAGATTAAGGAGAAATCGGGAGAGGGGTTGTTTGGCCAATCTTCTGGCTTCCCCGAGAGCGAAAAGCAAACCGTTCTTGCGTAAAATTACCGCCATGACTAGGGAAACAGCATACTCGTTAAACTTACCGGGGGACAATCAAACCCTGCGGATTTTAATTGTAGAAGACGATCCGATGATGCAACTGGGATTAGAGCAAGCGTTAGCGGAGTATCCGCAGTTAGAAATTGTCGGACAAGCGGAAGACGGCTATCTAGGCGTTGCGGAGGCGCAAAAACTGAAGCCGGATTTAGTGGTGATGGATATTGGGTTGCCGCGTTTGGATGGGATTGCGGCGACGCAACAAATTAAAGAGAAATTGCCCGAAGTGCGGGTGGTGATGTTAACTTCTCATACCACGGAAACGGAAATTGTCGCCTCCCTGTCGAGTGGTGCGGATGCCTACTGCATCAAAGGGGCGAATGTGGATAGACTGCTAGCCGCGATCGCCGCTGCAGCAGAAGGGGCGACCTATTTAGATCCGCAGATTGCCCGAAGAGTCATCGACCATTTGAAACCGCCGGCGAGTGCGAATAATATCGGACAATTATCCCAACGGGAATTAGAAGTGCTTAAATTAATGGTAGAAGGATACAGCAATCCGGAAATTGCCGCCGAGCTTTATTTGAGTCCGAATACCATTAAAACCCACGTGCGCGGGATAATGAATAAACTGGCAGTGGACGATCGCGTGCAAGCTGCGGTGGTGGCATTGCGATCGGGGTTGGTATAAAGTGATGCAAAATCCGGCCAGTGAGGAATTGATTCGGCAATTTTATCCGGAAAAAGTGACAATTCCGCTAACTCCTCCGGGGTGGGTTTGGGCGTTTTGAAGGGGAAAAGCTTTGGCTTTTTTTAGGAGTGTAGAGAATCAATTCAGGAAAACAGAGGTTATACTACGGACACATGCCCACCCCCATCGGTGGGGAATGCCACCGATCCATCGCCCCCTATTCGGGGGATCGTTTGCGATTTCGAGAGTTGAGCACACTGACCGATCGCAGGAGAACTGAGTAATGATAGCAATTCCCGGCATTGCCATTCGCGAGAAAATTTATGAAAGCGCGCGGTCAATCGTCTATCGCGGTATCCGCGAACGAGACCCCCAACCGATTGTGGTGAAAGTATTGCGTGCCGACTATCCCAGTGCGGCAGAATTGAGCCAATATCAGCAAGAATACGAAATTTGTGCCGGGTTGGGTATAGAAGGGGCGATCGCCGCCTATAGCTTAGAGAACTATCGCAATAAACTCGCCATTATTTTTGAAGACTTTGGCGGAATTTCTTTAAAGCAAATTTTAGAACAGCGAACCTTTATCGTCCAAGAATTTTTAGCCATTGCCATTAAGCTTGCCGAAACCTTAGGCGAACTGCACGGAAAAAACATCATTCACAAAGACATTAATCCGGCTAACATTGTGGTCAATCCAGATAGTGGGGAAGTCAAACTCATCGACTTTGGGATTGCCACGATTGTAGAGCCAAACCACCGGGGGGCAAACAGCCCGCACGCGATCGAAGGAACCCTGGCTTATATGTCTCCAGAACAAACTGGCAGAATGAACCGATCGCTGGACTATCGGAGTGATTTTTATTCTCTCGGCGTTACCTTTTACGAATTGCTCGTTCATCAACTGCCCTTTGAGGCCACCGAAGCAATGGAATTGGTTCATTGTCATCTGGCAAAACAGCCCAAGCCGCCGCACGAAATCAATCCAGAAATTCCCCTAGTGCTTTCTCAAATTGTGATGAAACTGCTGGCGAAAACTGCAGAAGAGCGATATCAAAGTGCTTGGGGATTGCAAGCGGATTTAGTGATTTGCATGATGCAATTAGAAGCCACCGGAGAAATCGAAGATTTGATTCCCGGGGAAAATGATGTGTGCGGCAAATTTCAAATTTTGCCCAAACTGTATGGTAGAGAAGCAGAATTGCAAAGGATTATTGAAGCGTTCGAGCGGGTAGCGGGGATTTCTGCTACCCCATCTGCCAAACGGCACATCGAACTGATGTTAGTTTCCGGATATGCGGGAATTGGCAAAACTGCTTTGGTGCAAGAAATGGGCAAATTAATCACCGGGTATCGCAGTTATTTTATCTCGGGAAAATTCGAGCCGCTACCGGGGAATCATCCCTATTGTGCTATCATTCAAGCCTTGCAAAAATTAGTGGGACAACTGCTTACTGAAAGCGATAGCCAGTTAGAGAAATGGCGAGAAAAGCTCCATCGAGTATTGGGGGAAAATGCACGAGCGATCGTGGAAGTGATTCCGGAATTGGAACTGATTGTAGGGGAGCAACCGTCGGGGCCACAATTGCCGCCGGGGTTCGCACAAGCGCGGTTTAAGGTTGGGTTTCAAAACTTGATTCAAGCCTTTGCGGTGCGATCGCATCCCTTGGTGTTGTTTTTGGACGATTTGCAGTGGGCGGATGCGGCATCATTAAGTTTGATTCACCAATTAATGACCGCCGAAAATGGGCGATCGCTGTTATTAATCGGGGCTTATCGCGATCGGGAATTGTCGCCAGAACATCCGGTAATGGAAACCCTTGAAGCGATAGAACAAGCGGGAGTGCCGGTCAATCGGCTACAGTTAGAACCGTTAAAACTCCCCGGCGTCACGGAGTTAATTGCCGACACCTTACAGTGTAGCACAGCCACGGCTAAACCGCTAGGGGAATTAGTGGTAGAAAAAACCCAAGGAAATCCGTTTTTTATCACGGAATTTTTACACTCTCTTTATGAGGAAGGGGCGATCGCCTTTGACCTACAGAGTTTGACCTGGGAGTGGTTTGTCGATCGCATTCAAGCGCGGGAGATGACCGATAATGTGGTGGATCTGCTCAGCGCCAAAATCCAAAAATTGAGAGCTTCTACCCAAGCGGTGTTAAAAGTAGCCGCTTGTATCGGCGATCGCTTTGACTTGGAGATGGTTCTCACGGTATCCGGAGAACCCCGGGAGGTGGTCACTCGGGCGCTGCAGGAGGCGATCGCGGAAGGATTGGTGGTGCCCAGTAGCGACAGTGTAGGCGAGGCTCACCGGGTGGGTACCGCCGAGGGCTTGCAATTCGCGCACAACCGCATCTATGAAGCGGCCTATGCCCTGATTTCCGATGCGGAAAAGTACACCTTGCATCGAAAAGTGGGAGAGTGCCTGCTGGAGAGAACTCCCTCACACCTGCGCGATGAGACACTGTTTGAGATTGTTAGCCAACTGAACTTTAGCAGGGGGGAGATAAACGCGCGATCGCAGAAAGAAGAACTGGCGCGCTTAAACCTGCGGGCGGGAAGGAAAGCCAAAGCCGCCGCCGCCTACGAAGCCGCCCGCAGCTATTTTACCATCGGTCGCGACCTGCTGGAGGAGGAAAGTTGGGGAAGAGAGTACAACCTAGCCTTAGACCTGCATGAAGAAGCCACAGAAGTGGCCTATTTGTGCGGGAACCTAGAGGAGATGAGCCAGTTAGCCGAGATAGTGAGGAACCGCGCCCGCAGTGCCCCGGACAAGGTGAAAGTGTATCAAATCACCCTGCAAGCCCGGATGGGGCAAACCCAGCAACTGGAAGCGGTGCGACTGGGACTGGAGATGGCGGAACAACTGGGGATAAGCTTTCCCAGCGCCCCGGCGATCGCGGACATCGAGGCCGCACTGGCTCGCACAAAATCCCAGATGCAGGCACAGACCCCCGCCGATTTGCTGCAGCTTCCGCCAATGGGCGACGCGCACAAACTGGCGGCGATGCAGATTTTATCCAGCCTAGCCTCAGCCAGCTATCAAGCCGCACCGCAACTGTTTCCCCTGGTGGTTTTCCAGCAGGTGCAGCTCTCCCTCGCCTGGGGAAATTGCTCCTGGTCGGCTTTTGCCTATGCCAATTACGGCGTCATTTTGTGCGACACATTCGGCGAAATCGACCTGGGGTATCGGTTTGGCGAACTGGCGATCGCCTTGCTGGAACAACGGCCCAGTGCAGAGATAAAAACCAAAATTATCGCGATCGTGGCCGGCCTGATTGGCCATTGGAAACGCCATTTAAAAGACAGTTTACCTCAGTTGCGCGCTGCAGAGCGCAGCCGCATAGAAACCGGGGATTTAGAGTGGGCGGCCTATGCGGCCAAAAATCACTGTCAGAACTCGTTTTTGATAGGCAAACCCCTGCTGAAAGTAGAACGAGACCTGGCAACCTGCAGCGAAACTCTCGCCCAACTGCACCAAACCACGGTGTTCACCTGGAATGAAATGTGGCGGCAATTGGTACTCAATTTAGTCGCCGATGTAGAATATCGCGATCGCCTGATTGGAGAAGCCTTTAACGCAGAAGAATGGCAGCCAGCATTGCAGTCAGCTAACGACCGTAACGGACTGCATTACTTGTTTTTGTGCCAGCTCATTTTGGCTTATTTATTCGAGCGGTTTCCGGAGGCTTTGCAATCGGCGATCGCGGCTGACGAGTATTTAGATGGCGTCACCGGCTTGCCCGTGGTACCGGTGTTTTATTTCTACGATTCTCTCACCCGCTTGGCACTTTACGAAACTTCGGACAATTCGCAACGGCAAGCCTTGCTAGACCGGGTGGCCAACAACCAAGAAAAAATGCAACGATGGGCAACTCACGCGCCGATGAATTACGCCCATAAATATTATTTAGTGGAAGCGGAACGATATCGCCTGCAAGGGGATAAATTAGCGGCGATGGACGAGTACGATCGCGCTATCGAATTAGCCCAGAAAAACGAGTACCTGAATGAGGAAGCCCTGGGTAACGAACTGGCTGCCAAATTTTATCGCCAACTGGGCAAAATTACCATTGCTAAAGCCTATATGCAGGAATCCTGGTCTTGCTATTTGAAATGGGGAGCTTCTAGTAAAGTCAAGCAGTTAGAGGAAAATTATCCCCAGTTGTTGGCTATTCCTTACCTGGAGATGGAGTCGATGGAGGCGGGTAAACTTGCTGAAAATCGCGTCAGAGCAACCGGGCGACGGCAGACTTTAGATGTGACCACGGTGATGAAAGCCTCCCAAGCGATCGCTAGCGAAATTGTCCTGGATAAATTACTCGCCTCTTTGATGAATACCCTGCTGGAAAATGCCGGAGCGCAAAAAGGAGTATTGATTTTAGTCAATTCGGGAAAATTGTTAGTGGCGGCGTCAGCTTCCGTGGATGCAACCACCAATTTAGAGCAACCCATTCCGGTGGAAGAGTACGAAGATTTGCCGTTAAATTTGATAAAATATGTGGAGCGCACTCGCTCCGATGTGGTGTTGAGCAATGCCGCGCGCGAGGGACAATTTACTCAAGATTCCTATATCGCCCAACGCCAGTTAAAATCGGCGTTGTGCAGCGCGATCGTCAATGGCGGAAAAGCGATCGCAGTTCTGTATTTAGAAAACAATTTAACCACCGGGGCGTTTACCCCGCAACGACTGGAAATTTTGCGGGTGTTGTCGGCACAAGCGGCAATTTCTCTGGAAAATGCCATGCTTTATACTTCTTTAGCGAACGCCAAACAACAATTAGAGGAGTATTCCCGCACCCTGGAAGTGAAAGTTGAGGAACGCACCCGGGAATTAAAAGCTAAAGAAGTGTCCCTGGCGGAGGCGCAAAGACTTGCCAAATTGGGAAGTTACGAGTATGATGTGATTGCCGATGCTATCACTTGGTCCGAGGAGTTGTATTGTATTTTAGGACTCGATCGCGAATCTCCGATTCCGTCATTGAAAGAGCATCAGCAGTTAATTCACCCCGAAGATTTGGAGTTTTGGTTCACTACAGTGCAACAGTGTATCGAAACCGGGTGCGATCGCGAATTGGACTATCGAATTATCCGACCCGATGGCCATTTCCGCTATGTATCGGCCAAAATCAAAACCACTGCCAATGAAGCGGGACGGGTGATTAAATTATTCGGCACGATTCAAGATATCACAGAGCGCAAACTCACCGAAGAAGCCTTGCGCCGCAGCGAAGCACAATTGCGCGAACAAGCAACCGAACTGGAACAAACCCTGCAACAACTGCAGCGCACCCAAGCACAACTGATTCAAACCGAAAAAATGTCCGGTTTGGGGCAACTCGTGGCCGGCGTCGCCCATGAAATCAACAATCCCATCGGCTTTATTTATGGCAATATCGAATATGCCGGCCAGTATGTAGAAGACTTGCTGAATCTAATTCAGTTATACCAACAACATTATACCACACCCATGGCAGAAATACAAGAAGAAATGGAGGCGATCGATTTAGAATTTATCGCCCGCGATTTGCCACATCTGCTCGCCTCTATCAAAAACGGAGCCGATCGCATCCACAAAATCGTCCGAGGATTGCAGAACTTCTCCCGCCATGATGAATCAGAAATGAAACCAGTAGACATCCACGAGGGCATCGAATCTACCCTGCTGGTTTTGCAATCCCGCCTCAAACTAACCAACGGCAAATCGGCGATTCAGGTAGTGAAAGACTATGGCAATCTACCCAAAATTACCTGTTATGCCTCGGAACTCAATCAGGTCTTTATGAACGTCCTCAGTAACGCGATCGATGCTTTGCACTCTCTGGTCAATGGTCATTTGTCCTTTGTCACTGGGCAAAAGTCATTGGTAACAGGTTCAAATGACAAAGCACAAACGACAAATGACCAATCCCAAATGACCATTCGCATTCGCACGGAAAGTACGCCGAATGATACGGTGAAAATTTCGATTGCGGATAACGGGATGGGGATGAGCGATCGCGTGCGACAGCGGATATTCGATCCGTTTTTTACCACCAAACCGGTGGGGTCGGGTACGGGATTGGGATTGTGGATTTGTTATTCCATTGTGGTGGAACGACATGGGGGAGAATTCAGTTGCATTTCCGCCCCGGGAGAAGGTGCGGAATTTATCATCGAAATTCCGGTGCGATCGCCGAATAAGAAATAGCCCGATTGGCAGGAGTGCGAGATAAAAAGCCATTGGCGGGAGAGTCAATCGGAGAGGGGCAAGGTGAACCAGAAGGTAGACCCCTCACCGGGGGTGCTGTTGACGCCGATTTCGCCGCCATGTGCGGTAACGATTTGGCGACAGAGATAGAGGCCCAAACCGAGACCGGTAGAGCGTCGGGCATTCGGACCGCGCGCGTAGAGTTCGAATAAGGTTTCGCATTGTTCCGGGGTCATGCCCACCCCATTGTCACCGATCGCGCAGCGAATTTGCGGGTCTTCTACCGCTACGGTGATGGTGAGTTGCACCCCTGGGGGGTTATGGGTGAGAGCATTGACGATCGCATTTTCAAACACCCGCCACAACTGTGCCGGATCGGCATGGATTGTCGGCAAGTCGTCGGGGATGTGGGTGGTGAGGGTAGCCTCGTTTTTCTCCAAGAGGGGATGCAACTGGCAAGTGAGCGATCGCACCAGGGGTTGCAGTTGGGTTGGTTCTCGGTGTAACACCACGCCGCGCACTTCGCTGGCGTGAACTTCCAGCAAGGAATTAATCAAGGTTAACTGGCGATCGCACCCTTGGATAGTGCGTTCCAGGGTCGATCGCGGTACCGGGATGGGGGTTTGGGGATTGTGGGAGTTCTCTTGTCGTTGCAGCAAGTTTTTTACTAACAACAAAGTGCCCATCACGGGGGTTCGCAAATCGTGAGTTACGGCATGTAAGAATAAATCTTTGAGCTGGTGCAGTTCCTCCAATTCGCGCACTGCTTGGCGCAATTCTTGGGTACGCTCTTCCACTTGTCGTTCCAAGTTAGCATTCAAATCGGCGAGTTGTTGGTAAAGCTGACCTTGTTGAATGGCGATCGCCACTTGTGTTGCCAGTCTTTCGAGCAATTCAATTTCCGATGCTTGCCACTGGCGCTGGCGATCGCACTGATGGGCGACTAACAACCCAAACAAGCGATCGCCCACCACAATTCGCACCGCCAACCCAGACTTAATCTGATATTCCCGAAAATGCTCTTTCAGATCCGGGGATAAATCAGCAGTGCGGGTATCGTTCATCACCTGCACGGGAACCGCCAAAAATTCCTTGACTTTATTCACATAGATATCGCGCGGGGTCACAGCTCCTACCAGGGATTTGTACCCTTCCGCCACCGATTCTGCCACGATAATCCCATCGGAACGCCCGTCAAATTGACCGATACAGACGCGATCGACTTGTAAAAAGTGCCGCACTTCTGCCACGGTGGTGTTGAGAATTTCCTGTAAGTCCAAGGACCGCCGAATTCGCAGGGCAATTTCTCCCAACAGGCGATCGCGTTGTGCCGAAGCGCGCAATTTTTCCTCGGCGCGCACGCGATCGGTAATGTCGCGCACCACGCCCAAAATATGCGGCTCTCCTTTATAAATAAACCCGGTACCCAAAGCATCAATATAAAACCCCGTGCCATCTTTGCGACGATGAACCGACTGGGTGCGATATTCCCCGCCGGCTTTCAGGGTTTCGAGAAATTTCGCAATCAAATAATGATAATCGGGATGCACGTAATCCTCCGGGGAAAGTGCCAGAAATTCTTCGTAAGAATAGCCGTGCATTTTGTAAGCTGCTGGATTGGCTTCTACCGGATATCCCTCCAGATCCGTAATCATCAACCCATCGCTGGTGGCTTCAAAAATACTGCGATATTGCGCTTCTTTTTCGCGCAACTGAGCCTCGGCGCGCTTGCGTTCGGTAATATCGTTCATTACCCCCAAAACGCAAGGCTCGCCGTCAAATTCAATCGTTTCTGCAGAGAGCAATCCTACCCGCGATTTCCCGGCTTTGGTAAGCAATTCGACTTCATAATTATACACCGAGCCGTAGCGTTCCAATCTCTCGATAAATTCCTGCTTATTTTGTTGGTTTACCCACAGGTTGAGGTCTTCCTCCTGGCGACCGATTATTTCGTCGCGTTCGTAGCCAAAAATCCGCAAGCAACTTTGGTTGACATCGATATAGCGCCCGTCTTTCAAACTACTGATAGTCATCGCATCGGGACAAGAACGGAAGGCTTTGGAGAATTTTTCTTCCGAAACGCGCAAGGCTTCTTCCATGCTTTTGCGTTCGGTAATATTAAAGCCGACAAATACGGCAGCTTCGCCGCGATTGTATTTTTGGCCGATAATTAAGTAATCGCAAATGCCCTCTTGAGTGAGGATTTGCACTTCTTGGGATGCTTCGGGTTCGTTGCTGGCAAAAAAGTCGCGGACGAATTCGTTAAATTCGGCGGTGAAGTTAATAAAGCCGATATTTTGACCGACAAATTCTGCCGGGGACATCTGGAAGGATTGCGCCAGATATTGGTTGACGCCGAGATAGTTTAAATCCGCAGAAATCCAGGCGACGGAACCGGGTACTGCGTCTAATACCGCTTGTAGCCGATCGCGCGCTTGTTGCAAAGATCCGATTAATTCGCTGCGGAGTTGTTCCCCATGTTTGCGATCGCTGATATCCCGCACGATCGCCAGCACTTCTCGGTCCCCGCACATCACCACTCGCGCTTCCCAATCTCGCCGCTGTTGGCTGCCTTCTGGAGTGGGATGCAGCAGGTAATATTCGAATATTTGCGGTTCCCGAGTGGCGATCGCGCGCTCTAGATAATGCCGAAATAGTTTCGCCACGGATTCGGGCAGTAAGTCTTCCACTTTTTGGCCGATAATTTCCCGGGGTTCGACCACTAAATCGTTCGGGTTATCCGCTTTGAAATCCAGATATGTGCCATCGGCACTAAAGCGAAAAATTAAATCGGGAATGGCATCGAGCAAGGCGCGATTTTTCGCTTCGCTTTCTCGCAGGGCCGCCAGGGAATTTTCTACCTCGCTGATATCCCGCACGCTCACTACCCGCGCCGGATTTCCTTGATAGAAAATTGTCTTGGCTCGCACTTCGCAGTGAAACGGCGTGCCATCTTTTTTCTGGGCGATCGCTTTAAAAGGTTCGTCTGATGGATATTTGACTTTTTCGGTGATTAAATCTCGCGATTCGGGGGCGGTGATTTTTAACACCGATTCCCCGAGAATGTCGCGGCTGGTATAGCCAAATAAAAATTCTGCCGCTGGGTTGAGGTCTACGATTTTTCCGTTTTGATGAATGATGACCGCTTCAAAAGTAGCATTGAAAAAGCTCTGCAATCGTTCTTCACTGCCTTTTAGCTGTTCCTGGGTGCGAGCGCGATCGCTGATATCCATTAATACTCCATCCCAGATTAAATTCTCTCCCTCTTTTCTGGCTCTGCCCATGCCTTTAATCCATTTGGTTTTACCGCTAGGCACGATCGCTCTGCCTTCCCAATGCCAAGGTTCTAATGTCTGCGCTGACTTCATCACCGAACGCTCGTAAGCATCGCGATCGTCTGGATGCAATAACTCCGCAAGTAAGTTAAAATCCGCTTCGATCGCTTCCGGTTCTAATTCAAATAAATCGCGACATCCGCTACTGGCAAATAGCACCGACCGCCGCCCATCGGGTAACTGTTGGAACTGATAAATTACCCCCGGTACGTTTGCCGCTAACTGTTGCAAGGCAGTGAGATATCGCACCTTTTCTCGCTGCAATTTTTCGTCGGTTTGCTGTCGTTCCAGGCGCAGCCCAATACTGGCAGCAATGGTCATCAAGCCGGTGGTTTCATCCGTGGACCACTGGCGATAGTGCTGGCAATCATCAAATCCGATAAATCCCCAAAATTCTCCCTGGACTTGAATCGGTACCACCAACAATGCTAAAATATCCTGCTGGGAGAGCAGATCCCGTTCCGTGGGGGGAAAATCTCGCACCGTGCCGCCGATAAAGTTCCCGCGCGGTAAGGCATCATACCATCGGCTGATTCCCGCCTCTATATAGGTGAGGTTCTGCAAGATCGGATTGTCGATTTGCGCTTCGATGCCGCCTCTGACCCATTCAAACCGCTGAGAAATCGCCGGTTCCCCGGTTTCCGGGTGGGCATGATGCTCGAAAAGATAAACGCGATCGACATCCGCCGCCATCCCCAATACCTCTAAGGTGCGATTCATGGCCGTATCGTAATCCGCGATCGTCAGTAATTGATAGTTGGCTTCTGCTACCCCCTGCAATAAATTCGGGCTAGTCGGCGGATGGATCGGACAAGCCCCCCACCCCACTAACCCGGATGAGTTTCCTCGCTGACTGACTTGGTTTCCCACTACAGTTCTCCTTGGTTGTCGTTGGTCATTGGTCATTAGTCATTTGTCCTTGGTCATTGGTTATTGGTTCTTGGTCATTTGCCTGGGAATGCCCCCCCGAGACTCCGCCTCCCCACCGCCAGTTTTTCCCTTACCCCGTACCAGTCCTCTTTAGAGGACTTGCGCTAT
>NZ_JAJENT010000962.1:0-1275 GCF_035615515.1 Phormidium sp. CCY1219 | reverse complement strand
TAAGCGCAATAGTTTTTTATCCCTAGTCCAACCCCAGGGATGGAAAAACTATCCCGATAAGCGCAATAGTTTTTTATGCCTAGTCCAACTCCAGGGATGGAAAAACTATCCCGATGAGCGCAATAGTTATTGCGGTGCAAACAGTTGCAGGCAAATCCTGGAAATGTCAGGGATTGAGACCAAAATGGTTTAAAAATCCAACCGATGCTGCTCAACACTGAGAGGCAGAGTAAGCCCATCTATTGAGAATTGGGGGGAGTCTCGATCGCGAGTACGAGAAAGGCGATCGCGGCCCAACCTGCCCCAACCCGACCCCGAGAAAGCGATCGACCTCGCACCGGGACACCCTTGGGGAAGGGGGGTGAATGAATTTAAAAAACTTATCAAAAAATCAGCTAAGCTTATCGAACACCCCACCGGAAAGGCAGGCAAGCGATCGCGCCTCAGAACCGGGGAACCCTTGCGCGGGGATGCAGGGGAGGAGGCGTAAGGGCTTCCCGGAAAAATAAAAAAGCCACTGAAAAATAGCGCTCTGGTCTAGATCTAGACTCAATTTGCAGAAAAAAGCAGAAGATCCCAGTTGACAAAGGCAATCTTTATAGAGAACGATGGAACGAATAAGGAGAGCATTGGGAGACGGGCGATCGCTCTAGTCCCAGGCGTTGGGAGCCGGGAGTTTCCGATGGGGGTGCAACTGCCCTCCCCCGGAGGTCTCTGAACTGGCAACCAAAACGCTACAATGTTCCCAACTTATGAATGACCTTCTGACCTCGGATTTGGCTTTTATGGAGACAACTGCCCATTCCAATACAGAATCACTCGACAACTTGCCCCGTGAGGTGAGGGTCACCCAACTCCAGTACCTAATGGAGACCCTGGAAATCGCAGATCGGATTGCCGCTAAAGGCTATCTAATCACCAGTTCCGAACTCGCCGATCTGATGGATGTTAATGCCAGCGCCGTGACCAGTCGCGGCGATCATTGGCCTTGGCGCAATTGGATCGTTTCGCGGGTGCGGCGGGAAGGGAACCAAATCCTCTGGCAACTCGAACGAATCGATGTGGTTAACGCACAAGAAAGCGAAAGTTGAACTGAATATCAGTTCAGGGTTTGAAATCATCAGCGAGGATCCCTACTGGCGCTCAGATGCCCTGCGGGGGTCTTGTTGTGGGGGAAAATCGAGGATAAAGGCTGGCGAGTCAGGGACTCCGTAGAAACCAACCCCATGTCTAAAGCCAGGGGCTTGTACTTCTAACCACCTGACCAGCCTAAAC
>NZ_JAJENT010000961.1:0-13366 GCF_035615515.1 Phormidium sp. CCY1219 | reverse complement strand
TGCGCGATCGCATTTTTTGGCGCAATGGAAGGGTTGGTGAAGCTTTTTGTTCATCTTGCGGGGTTGACCAAGCAAGCTAAGCATTGCACATAAGCCCTGCCTCGCCCTACGGTATCATCATACCCGATGGGGATTGCTTTGTCAACCCCTGGCGGCAACAATTTTCCGACCCTAAAGTAAGGGAGTTAGGTGGGTTGAATTCCACCTAAATTAGGAAGGGAATCTTCTATTGGCGACGGTGTTGCAACTTGCGATAAACTTCACGCAAATCCACATTATGATAGGCTAAAGCCACCATTGTATGATAGAACAAATCGGCTACTTCATTGGCGATATCTTCAGTGGAATTGTCTTTACAAGCCATTACTACTTCTGCGGCTTCTTCGCCAATTTTTTTGAGGATTTTATTATCGCCGCCGGCGATAAGTTTAGCGGTGTAAGAGTTTTCTGTGGGGTTGTCGCGGCGATCGCAGATGACCTGAAAAACCTGAGAGAGGGTATTGGCTGGCGGGGGAGAGATTTCGCCATCTACTTGATGGAAACAACTTCTTTCGCCAGTATGACAGGCAATATCGCCGATTTGCTCGATACCGATTAACAAACAATCGCTATCGCAATCGTAGCGTAGCGATCGCACCTTTTGCAGGTATCCAGAGGTAGCGCCTTTATGCCACAATTCTTGACGAGATCGACTCCAGTACCAAGTTTCCCCGGTTTCCAGGGTTTTTTGCACCGATTCGCGGTTCATCCACGCCATCATCAACACGGTACCGTCGAGATAATCTTGCGCGATCGCCGGAACCAATCCTTGTTCGTTATAGCGAATGTTTTCCACCGGAATTGCAGATTGCGTGACAGCCCTTTCAACCTGAGACATAACCCTTACCAGAACTTAACATTTTTGATCTTTCGACTCCACCCATCCCCAAAATGCTGAACTTCTAAAAAATTGGCATTTTGCGGCGCAGGCTTATAGACGCGAAAAGTACGAGCGATACCTAAAGTCGCCGCACTTTCCAGCGGACCGAAAAAGCGAGCATCGCGGTCCAAAAAATAAGGTTGCTGCGCCCAGAACTCCATTTGGGGGCGATTCAGGAAAAAGCAACCGGAGTGGGGATTTTCCGCCCGCTTAATGGTGACGGGTTCCCCCATTACCTTGCCCGTCAACACTAGATTATCATTAAAATAGTGCGCGAAATTATCGCGTTTGCCGGTTTTGAATTCCAATTCCGGGTCAATATAAAATTTTTTGGTGCCCTGGCGATCGCGGATCCGTTCATAGCGATTGGGTTGGAGGACGGCGCGATCGCCAATTTGAGCGTTAAACCAGCGTAGCTTCTTAAAAAAATCGGCATCGCGGAGAATGATATCATCTTCGAGATAGCAATAATAATCGTACAAGCCGAGATGTTCCTTTAAGACCTGGTGACACTCGAACCCCAAAAACATGGGGTGACAGAGGGTTTCGCGGTGGCGATACAACTGGGGATCCACCGGAAGTTTATCCAGCAGATGTAACCCCTGGGTGGTACAGATGACGATAGAAAGCTGGGCGGAACTTTGGCGATTGGCGCTGAAGGTATGAAGCTGGTGAGTGTATTGAAAATAAAACTGCGATCGACTATCATAAACCTCATGCAACGCTTGAAGACATTGGCTCAACCCCTGAATCCTCGGTTGGGGATCGGGGCTTAACGAGGCATAGCCCCCGCCCCCCTGGGGATTGAAAACATGAGGAATTGTCACTAAGACGCGCATGTTCTATGGCAGTAAGAATAATTTAACATTTCGCACTAGCCCTGCGGACGACTAGAGGAGTACGATCGGATATTATAGCTTCTGCCATGATGCTTAATCACCGCTGACCCTTATTCTAAATTGAGTCAACGGTTAAGCCTACAGCAAAGGAGAGAACTTTGGTTACAACCAGCTTCACCACTGCAAAATCGGAAGAAATATTTGCCACCGCCCAAAAACTGATGCCTGGGGGCGTCAGTTCACCGGTGCGAGCATTCAAATCCGTGGGCGGACAACCCATCGTCTTCGATAGAGTCAAAGGCGCTTACATCTGGGATGTAGACGGGAATCAATACATCGACTATGTAGGAACTTGGGGACCGGCGATTTGCGGACATACCCATCCGGAAGTCATCGGGGCGCTGAAAGACGCCTTAGAGAAAGGAACCAGCTTTGGCGCGCCTTGCGTTCTGGAAAACGTGCTCGCCGAAATGGTTGTGGATGCGGTACCGAGCATCGAAATGGTGCGCTTTGTCAATTCTGGAACTGAGGCATGCATGGCGGTGTTGCGGTTAATGCGCGCTTTCACCGGACGCCAAAAAGTGATTAAATTTGAAGGATGCTACCACGGACATGCCGACATGTTCTTGGTGAAAGCCGGTTCTGGCGTAGCGACATTAGGACTACCCGACTCCCCAGGAGTACCGAAATCTGCGACAAGCAACACCCTTACCGCGCCTTACAATGACTTAGAAGCGGTCAAAGCATTATTCGCCGAAAATCCCGATGACATCGCCGGGGTAATTCTAGAACCCGTGGTAGGTAACTCTGGATTTATTCCTCCCGATGGCGGTTTCCTGGAAGGATTGCGCCTGCTGACGCAAGAATATGGCGCGCTGCTGGTTTTCGATGAAGTGATGACCGGTTTTCGCATTTCCTATGGCGGGGCGCAGGAGAAATTCGGCGTCACCCCAGATTTAACCACCTTGGGTAAAATTATCGGTGGTGGATTGCCCGTGGGGGCGTATGGCGGACGTCGCGATATCATGGAAATGGTCGCCCCATCGGGTCCGATGTATCAAGCGGGTACCCTTTCGGGGAATCCCCTGGCGATGACGGCGGGGATTAAGACCCTGGAATTGCTTAATAAAGCGGGCACTTACGATTATTTGGACAAGATTACCAAAAAGCTGAGCGACGGATTGTTGCAAATCGCGAAAGAATGCGGACATGATGTCTGCGGGGGTCAAATTAGCGCTATGCTTGGGTTGTTTTTCAATCCCGGACCGGTGCATCAATATGAAGATGCCAAAAAGTCTGATTTGGCGAAATTCAGTCGCTTCCATCGCGGGATGTTAGAACGGGGTATTTACCTAGCGCCTTCTCAGTTTGAAGCTGGGTTTACCTCTTTGGCGCATACGGAAGCGGATATCGATCGCACCTTAGAAGCCGCCCGGGAGGTCATGTCTCGCCTGTAAACTGCCTCGACCCTACCGCAACGGTGAAGCCTGATGGAGAATGCCGACTATCCACGCTCTGGTTTTGGACTTTCTCCTTCTATAGGCTGACTCGTTGGGTTTGGATTCGTTCCCAGGTTTCGCCTGGGAACGGACTGGGAAAGCTGCGGGTTGCGGCTACCGTCACCCCCTTGACTGGCTAGGTGTCTGTAAGTTCCCCGGTTCGCGTTATCAGCGCGATTGTAGAAGCAGGTGTGGCGATTAACGACACTAACGCCCTCGGTGTTTGACTTGGCGGATCGGCGCGATTTCCGGGGCGAAAAAAAATTGCCTCTACCCCTTGACAGGGTAGGGTTTTGGGGTAATAGTTTATAATGGGATATTGTGCTTATTTATAAAGACAAAGAATACCCCATCATAGCATTAGTAGCTTAAAAAAAAATAGTGTATCTGTCAAGGAAAAAGCGGGGCGATCGCGGAAAAAATTGCCGAAAAAAAATCCGCTCTAACCCTTGACAATTCAAGGGCTGAGGGATACCATAGTATAATGGGAATCTGTGCCGCCATATATATAGCCACAAATCCCCATCATAACATGAGTATTCTGGCAAAAAAAATGACCTTTTGTCAATAGCGGTCTACAAATGTGGCCACACAAAAAAATAATAATCCCGTTAATATAGAAGTTGTAGGTGAGTCACGGTTAGCTATCTGAAGCGAGGGAATAAAGTCAGGCAAATAATGGGCTAGATTGGCGGACTATTTCGGGTCGGAGGGCAGATTTTTTTTAGCGTCTGCAATGGAGTTTAAGATAGTTTGATAGTCGAATGCATCGGCTAAGCGTTGTAACTTGGCGGCTAATTGTGGATGGGCGGGTTTAATTTCAGCGATCGCGCCATAAAGCTGAGTTAATTTAGCGCGGATACTGGCTTGTTCGATGCGTTGGATTAACTCTGTAGATAACACCAAAATTTCTGTGGGATGTAACTGATTATCGTCAGTTAAAGCCGGAAGAGATTGCGGAGTTTCCGACTCGTAAATATAGCTGACCCCCAAATGAGTTTGCAAGGTGGATAAAATATCTGCGGTTTTAAAGGGTTTGGCGATCGCATCATCGCATCCGGCGGCGATCGTCGCGTGTTTGTCTTCTGCAAAACAGCTAGCGGTAACAGCGATAATCACCGGGGTAGGGGGGAGGTTTTCGCCGGGGATAAAATTGCCGTTGGGGGATGGTTTTTTCCCTTTAATCTGGCGAGTGGCTTCCCACCCACTGATTCCGGGCATTTGCATATCCATCAAGATAACATGGGGGTGCCAACCTTGCCATAATTCTAGGGTTTCTGCGCCATCTTTCGCTTCTTTAATGTCAAACCCGAGAGGAGAGAGAAATTGAACCAACAATTGACGGTTATCCGGGCGATCGTCAGCAATTAAAATGCGATAGCTAGGTTGATTGGGGGCGAGGGAAATGGCGAGAGGGGGGGGTGGGAGAGGAGTTTTTTTGTGGGTAAATTCAGTTACAGTTAACGGAATGGTAAACGAGAAAGAACTTCCTTGTCCCAGGGTACTGCTGACAGACAGTTCACCGCCCATTAACTGGACGAATTGGCGGGCGATCGCCAATCCCAATCCCGTACCTTCTTGAGACTGCTTGCCGGTTCGGGTTTGCAAAAAGGGCTGAAAGATATCTTCTAATTCGGTTTCGGGAATGCCCGGACCGGTATCTTCTACAGAGAAAGCGATATTAACTTTAGTTTGGCGCTGAGTTGAGGGCAATGGTGGCGAGGTTGGGGACAAATCGCTGCTTCTGGGAAAGACGCGCAACGTCACCCTTCCGACATCGGTAAATTTAAGGGCATTACCCAGTAAATTGATTAAAACCTGTCGCAATTTGACTTCATCTGCGATCGCCCATTTTGGCAAATCAGCATTAATAGAGAAAACCAATTCCAAATGTTTATCTTTAGCTTTTAGGGCGAAAATCTTTTGCAAGTTATCGAGAAAGCCATGCAGGTTAAATTCATGTTCGTTTAAAGTGGTGCGCCCCGCTTCGATTTTGGCCATATTGAGCAGGTCATTAATTAACGTTAGCAGATGTTCTCCACTGCGGTTGATAATGGCAATATGATTGCGATGTTCGGGGAGGAGGGTGGAACTGCGCTGCATAAGTTGAGCAAAGCCGAGAATCGCATTCAGTGGCGTGCGGAGTTCGTGACTCATGGAGGCGAGAAAGGCGCTTTTGGCGCGGTTAGCAGATTCAGCGACTTCTTTAGCGCGTTCTAATTCGGCTTCGGCGCGCTTGCGATCGCTGATATCCTGAGAAATAACCGTTACCAGCCAACAATTTTGCTTGGCATCCCACCGGGAACTGTTGGTTTGAGAAAGCCACCGCAGGCTGCCATTTTTATGGTAAAATCGGTATTCGTAGTTTCCCATTTTTTCGGCAAAAATATCACCAAATACCTGAGGTTGTATTCTTTGCCAATCTTCTGGGAAAGTGCGTCGAACCCAGAGGTCTTTGTCGGCTTTAATTTCTTCAGGGGTGTAGCCAGAAACCGGGTAACAGCCGGCGGCAATATAATCGATGTCCCAGGTTCCATCGGCAAATGCGCGTAACCGAGTAATTGCGGCTACGGTGTTGTTAAGAATATCATTGAGTCGCGCTTCAGAGGCTTCCAATGCCAGTTCGAGGTGCTTGCGATCGCTAATTTCCACGATAACTGCGCCCACACCATACAGGGTATCTTCACCACCCATGACGGGAAAATAAGAAACCAGCCAATAGCGTTTCACACCGGGGCGAGAAGGAACTTCGCTACTAATTTCCACATTGAATATAGGAGTTTCTTTAACCAAAACTTGCCGAAACAAAGGAGTGAGCTTTGGCGCTAATTCCGGAACGACTTCATCCAGAGATTTACCGATATGTTCGGCGACAGAAATGCCATCAATTGTCGCTAAAGGTTCGTTGACTCTAACAAATCGCAAGTTGCGATCGACAATCGCCATACCGACAGAAGCCGAGGCGAAAAAAGCATCGAGTTGCGCTTGACTGCGCTGTAGTGCCTCAGTTTTTTCTGCCACTTGCGCTTCTAAAATGCGGTTGTAATCGGCGAGCAGTTTCTCAGCTTTTTTCCGTTCGGTAATATCCACAAAGGCATTAATCGCATAAAGGACATTTCCCTCCCTGTCAAAGACGGGAGTTCCGCGAACTTCCAGGGGAATAATTGCGCCATCACTGCGATGAATTTCAATATCCTCAGCGAAAACGATTTCCCCTTGGAAGGCGCGAAAAGCGGGTAAACGTTCCGTAGGATAAAGGCGATCGCTGCCCGCCACATACACTTGATAGGCGGCGGATATGTCTGAAAAGGAGACATTGGGTTTTACCCCTTGACCCAGGATATTTTTTCCCGCATTATTCACCATCACAATTTCGCCTTTGTGATTTAAAACCGAGACGCCCACGGGAACCGTATCTAAAAAGGTGGCAAATTTATCTTCGCTAGCTTTAAGCTGCTGAAAAGAGGTTTTCAGAGACTCTGCCATTTGGTTAAAAGATGCAGCGAGTTGACCCACTTCATGGGTACGATAGACGGAAATTTTAGCATCAAAGTTGCCTGCTGCTAATTGTTTTGCTGCTGTATTTAAGCGCAAAATAGGTTGCGCGATCCATTGGGCGGTGAAAATGCCAGTGCAGGTGACGAGAATTAAGATAAAAACGCACAGGAGAATGGTAATGCGAGTATTGTGGTGAATCTGACGCATAAAATCGGATTCGGGTACGGCGATCGCAATCAGCCAATCCAAACCATACTCGTCGCTATAGGGCACGACTCGCACGAAGATACGTTCAACCAATGGAAAATTGAGAAATCCAGATTTTTGCGTTTCTAAAATTAATTGGTACGGATGTTTAAGGTTCTCTAAATCTCTAAATTCTTGAAATAAATGTTGGCTAATTTTTTGGGTTAAATCGTCTTTGCTTTCCTTACTTGCAAATCGTTTTATATTCCTTAATTCCGTTTGCAAATAAAGCTTTTCCAGTGCAGAATTTGCAATTAATTTCCCAGATTTTTCTATAATAAATGCTTGCCCCGATGGAGAAAAATCGAGCTTATTGAGAAAGTAACTTACCTCAAATAAGGGATAATCCGAAATAAAAACACCTTTTAATTGTCCGGTTTTATCTTGTATTGGAGCAATAGCTGCAATAGCCACTACTGGTGCATTTTCATATACAAAAACCGAAGACCAAGTTGGTTCTTTACTGGATTGAGCATCGATATACCACGGTAAGCTGCGGTAATCGGTAGGGCTTTGAAGAAAAAGTTGTTTTAGCTGACCTCGTTCGTCAACGAGGTAGTATCTTCGAAGGGTGGGATCGCTGTTTTGTGTTTCGCCGAACCAAAGGGTGCCGAGGGGGAATTTTTCCCCAATATGTTTTTCTAGCTCGTCTTGAAAAACTTCACTAACTGCGCGTCCGTAATAAATAAATTTTCCCTCAGCGCTTAAGAAGTAATTGCTTGACAGGGAGGGGTACAATTGCATCTGTTGCCATAATTCTTGCCGAATCAGCTCGAAATTGTCGAGATTGACTATCCCAAATTCGACGGCCATCTGGTTAGCGGCGACCACTTGCTGGGGGGTTTCTAAATAGCTGTCGAGACGATCGCCAATTCGCTTTGAGACCTCCACCATCAGTCCCTCCGCCATCTCTTCCACGGCTTGTTGGCTGTTGCGATAGGAGAGATAGCCCACCAGTGCCACTGCGCCGACAATTTGCAATACGAACGGGACAATCAACACCGTTCGCAAGGGGACTTTGCGAACGGAGTGGGTCAGGGAAGGACATCTATGCCTCCATTGGTTGAGGAAATTTAGAACCATAAAGAATTCTCCAGCAATGGGGGTAGCGATCGCGTGATTTTTTTTAATTATTTCCCGCGTTTGATTGTGGCGTGCAAAAAATCTCGAATCAGGAGATATTTTTTCCCTATATCATGGTATAATAAATTTGTCAAGCCATCAAGAGAGAAAAAAGAAATTTTCTGGGAGGAAGCAAGAGCGCAGCGATCGCCACCCTTGGAAGTTTTCCCGAGGTGGATAGGGAGGGCTGGCAATGGGACGAGTTAGAATACGCAAGAAACCTAGCCACTCGTGTCGCATCGGAATTTCTATGTTTGAAGACTTTTGGGATAACGTCCTTCGCTACCCGCGCTACTTCGTCACCATCGTTTTGGGCATTTTCTTTGCCCTGTTTGGTTGGCTAAAACCCTGGTTTGAGAAACCCGTAACGGCGATCGCCTTAGTCAGCTTTTTCGTTGCCGGCTTTATTTTTATCAGTTTCACCTTAAGAGCCATGTTGGGGTTGAGTGCCGTGTAAGGGAAAATGCGCGATAGCCGAGAGGCGATCGGCATACCCCTGCCATCCCGAACGAGGAATACCGGACCCGTAACTTCCCCTCAATGTGGGAGGTTACGGGAATCTTCCCTGGCAAAGACCGGGGATGTGAATCTAGACTAAACAGAGGTAGGTGCAAGAGCAATCTTGCCTGAACCTACCGGTAAAACGCGAGTAAGGGAGCGAAAACTTATGGCTACGGATCGTCGTGTTTCCCGAGTAGCTTCCCTGATCAAGCGCGAAGTCAGCCAAATGTTGCTCAGTGACATAAAGGATGACCGCGTAGGTGCAGGAATGGTCAGCGTCACCGATGTGGATGTGTCGCGCGACCTGCAACATGCGAAAATTTTTGTCAGTATCTACGGAACCGATGAAGCGCGGGCCGAGACAATGGCAGGATTAAAATCCGCAACCGGATACGTTCGCAGCGAATTGGGGCATCGAGTGCGGTTGCGTCGCACGCCAGAAGTGGTATTTTTAGAAGACCGATCCATCGAGCGCGGGACGAGAATCTTATCCCTGCTCAATCAACTGAGCGAAGAGCGCAAGCACCACGAAGCGGAAGAATCTGCCGAATCGATGGATAGTGGAGACGAAATCGACTCTTCTCAATCCGAGGCATAATCTGTGACGCATTCTCTCAGCATCCCGGCATTGCCGGGTTTTGAAACCCTCTCCCTGGAAGAAATGGTAGCTCAGTTGTTCGTGGTGCGAGCATCTGGGCACCTTTTCGATCGCCAAAGAGAATATCCCCACTGGGAACCCCCGATGGCCATCTTGCGGCATTTACTGGAAGATTTAGGTATCGGCGGGGTAATTTTTGTTGGGGGAAGTGCCGGGGATTTGATGCTGCGATCGCATCAGGTGCAATCCCTGGCCAAATATCCCCTGCTAATTGCCGCCGATATTGAAGAAGGAGTGGGTCAGCGCTTTGCCGGTGCCACCTGGTTTGCGCCACCGATGGCGATCTCGGAGATTGCCCAGGATGAACCGGAATTGGCCCTACAGTATGCCGAAGAGATGGGGGCGGCGATCGCCAAGGAAGCGGAGGCGATCGGGATAAACTGGGTTCTCGCCCCGGTAGTGGATGTCAACAACAATCCGCAAAACCCGGTAATCAACGTGCGTGCCTTTGGCGAAACCCCAGAAACCGTGAGTCAACTCGCCACAGCATTTCTGCGCGGACAACAGGGATTTGCGGTGTTAACCTGCGCCAAACATTTTCCCGGTCACGGGGACACCAGCGTAGATTCTCATGTGGAATTACCGGTGTTGCCCCATTCCATACAGCGACTGGAACAAATAGAACTCCCGCCGTTTATCCGCGCGATCGCTGCAGGCGTGGATGCGGTGATGAGCGCCCACCTGCTGATTCCCGCCTGGGATTCGCAACAACCCGCCACCCTGTCGCGGAAGATTCTTACCGGACAATTGCGGCAAAAATTGGGGTTTGAAGGATTAATCGTCACTGATGCGCTGGTGATGGGGGCGATCGCCAAACGGTATGGAGCTAACGAAGCGCCGATTTTAGCATTAGAGGCCGGTGCGGATATTTTACTGATGCCCGAGGATCCGGTGGGTGCGATTCGGGCGCTTTGCGAAGCGGTGAGGGCGGGGCGCATTTCCGAAACCCGAATCCGCGAATCCGTGCAACGCATCTGGAAGGCGAAAGGCAAACTTTTCCCCGAGGCGCAGGTGGTATCTGCTTCCCCAGAGCGACTTTCTGTGCTGTCTGCACCCCAGATAATGGCCAGCGCCGAAAAGATTTTGCGTCAATCCCAGCAAGTTGGCGGATCCTTGCCCTTACCCCAGTCACCTGGGGGAGAAAAACATTTAAGAAATTTATTAATCGTAGACGATATTATCAATTGTGCTTTTTTAAATAAAGCAGCGCCAGCGATCGCCTTTCCCCAATCTTTGGGATACAAACTCCAACTGGTGGATTGCAATACCGCCTCAAATCCAGAACTGGAGAAAGATAACAGCAGCGTAACATTGCTACAAATGTTCATTCGCGGGAATCCGTTTGGCGGACCGGCGCGAGTGACAAGTCTCGCTTATCAATGGGTTAAGAAATTATTACGAAACGGCCAATTGCAAGCGATCTCGATCTATGGTAGTCCATATGTCCTGAAGCAGTTGCAACCCGACCTGCCCCCAGAAATTCCCTATGTGTTTTCTTACGGGCAAATGAGTGCGGCGCAAGCGATCGCCTTAGAAACCTTGTTTGGAAGAGAACTCTCCTAAATACCAGGGCGCGGGAGGGAGGATTACCTCCCGAGTTTTCGCCAGAGTCTTCTGGGGGATTCTTACCCCCGGGGCGGGGCGGCGCGACAAAATTTTTTCTCACTAATTGATTGCAAGGGTCAAAATCCCGCCAAGTCCCTCACAGCTTCAGATTTATCCCCGGAAAATCTACTAAATTCATCCTCAAGAGGGGTGACATGCCTGGGATCTTCGCTCCGAGAGACCAAAAATCGCGCAAGGGTCAGATGCATAATTTTCAACTTTTGACTAAGATAAAGGGGGGATGACTACAGCGAGATGAAAAATCCTGCTGTATAGACCGTAACAAATCGTTAAAGAAAACTACCCAGTGTTTGAGAAAATATAAAAATCCCTGAAAATTTCGAGCATCCCACTGGGGGGTGCCTAATCATCCAAGGCAACAGAGACATTAAATTCAAGAGGTTATGACCATGACTGCAACGACCTATACCATCACCTACTCCATCGACGTGATCGAACAAGAAGCGCGAAATCTGGTGAACAAGGGAATCGTCGGACGACAACAACCGATTTACACCCTCTGTCAGCACATTCCGGCACGTGAATGGGCATTTGTGGAAAGCGAATTAGAGAAACACAACTACTTACTGCGCGATCGCATCGGGGATCTGATGGGTCGCGAAGATTGGGAAAACGACTAGGGAGAATGGACAGTGTTGGGACTGTGGCGCTTTTGCCACCCAGATGGTTTCAAACTGCTCTAGATTTACCTTTGATTTTTGGGGTCGGGGAGTTTCATTTCCGAGGGTCGAGGCGTAGAGATGCCAGCGATCGCGGGAATGAAACCCACCGACCCGATTCGTTTTGACTCGATAGCCAACCCATTGCCGCGTTTTTCCTCCACCCAGGCGATCGTGACGCTACAAACCCACGCTTGAATCGCCACAGGGGTGAAAATTTTAACCATAGGACAACCGCATCTTATCCAATTAAGCACTACCTGTAGGGTGGGCAACAAGTTGCCCACCCTACCCATGAAGGTGCTGCATAATGAACCATTAACCGGAAACAAGTGTTAGCCGTACACAGTGCGATCGCGGCGCTTTTGCTCAACGCCGCGAGTCTCGGATAAAAATTGTCCTCAATCAGAGGATTGCCAGGGGGAGTGCCCGGGAGAAGAAAAGCCAGTAAAAGCAAGCGATCGCCCGAATTCTCGGTTTTATGGTAAAAAATATCCGGGTTGTTTCGATTGGGTGAAGTCATTTGTCAATCTATATTTTATCGGTCATTTTGCTTCTGTTGCAGCTACCCGCCACGGCGATTTTGCTGTCGCGTTTGTTGCCCGGAGCATTTCGTCGTCCTCCCCTCCCACCTCAGAGCGCGACGCAAGAGATATATGGGGCGGTGAGTGTGGTGGTGCCCACCTTAAACGAGCGCGATCGGCTGAGTCCCTGTTTGGTCGGTTTGAGCCAACAAAGCTACGAAGTCCGGGAAATCATTATCGTGGATAGCCATTCCACCGATGGCACCCCAGACCTAGTGAAAGCGGCGGCGAAAAAAGACCCGCGATTTCGCTTAATCGCCGACGACCCCTTACCCCCCGGGTGGGTGGGACGTCCTTGGGCGCTGCACCACGGATTTTTGCACAGTTCCCCGCGCAGTCGGTGGTTTTTAGGCATTGATGCCGATACCATCCCCAATCCGGGGTTAGTGGCGAGTGTGGTAAAAACCGGCGAGGCGGAAGGCTACGACCTGATTTCTCTCTCGCCCCAGTTTCTCCTCAACTATCCCGGGGAAATGCTCCTGCAACCGGCGCTATTGATGACCCTGGTGTATCGCTTTGGTCCGACCAATACCACCGCCCCGGATCCGGAACGAGTGATGGCCAATGGGCAATGTTTTCTCTGTCGGCGGGAAGTGTTAGCGCAGGTGGAGGGATATCGCAGCGCCTGTGGCTCGTTTTGCGATGACGTGACTCTCGCCCGGAACCTGGCGCGACGCGGGTTTAAAGTGGGGTTTCTGGATGGGGCGAAGCTGCTGAAGGTGCGGATGTACGAAGGGGCGGCGCAAACCTGGAAAGAATGGGGCAGAAGTCTCGACCTGAAGGATGCCTCGGACGTGGGGCAGACTTGGGGCGATTTGTGGTTTTTGTCTGCGGTGCAAGGGTTGCCGATGTTGGTGGTTCTGGGGTTTGGGTTGCTGACGGCAAGTGGGGGGTTATCTGGGTTTTTTCCGATGGTGTTGCTGGGGTTGAATGTATTGTTGTTGGCGATTCGGTTTGGGTTAAATTTGGCGATCGCCCCTTCCTACGATCGCACCCCGGGGAAACGCGCCGCCTGGATGTTTTGGTTATCTCCCTTCGCCGACCCCCTCGCCGTGGTGCGAATTTTTCTCTCTGCCCGAAGGACGCCCACCCAATGGCGCGGGCGACAATATGGGCAACAACCGCCATCAGAGCAAGCAAAACCGTCAGGGACTCCGTAGAAACCAACCCCATGTCTAAAGCCAGGGGCTTGTACTTCTAACCACCTGACCAGCC
>NZ_JAJENT010000960.1:0-273 GCF_035615515.1 Phormidium sp. CCY1219 | reverse complement strand
TGCGCGATCGCATTTTTTGGCGCAATGGAAGGGTTGGTGAAGCTTTTTGTTCATCTTGCGGGGTTGACCAAGCAAGCCAAGCATTGCACATAAGCCCTGCCTCGGCCTACTGTATCATCATACCCGATGGGGATTGCTTTGTCAACCCCTGGCGGCAACAATTTTCCGACCCCAGATTAGGAGATTAGGGAGATTAGGAGATTAGGGCTTTGCGGTGGGGAATTGCGCGATCGCATTTTTTGGCGCAATGGAAGGGTTGGTGAAGCTTTTTGT
>NZ_JAJENT010000959.1:0-1447 GCF_035615515.1 Phormidium sp. CCY1219 | reverse complement strand
CCACAAGCGCAGGGTACCGTCCCAACTGCCACTGACGATGGTCTCCCCGTCCGGGCTGAAGGCCACGGCCCAGACCCGATTCTGATGGCCGCGCAAGGGTTCGCCGATGGGTTCCCCCTGGCGGGTCCACAAGCGCAGGGTACCGTCCCCACTGCCACTGACGATGGTCTCCCCGTCCGGGCTGAAGGCCACGGCGTAGACCGAATCCTGATGGCCTTGGAAGCGATTGTGTTCTCGGAGGGTTTGAATGCCGGTCAGCAAGCTACTTTGCACCGAACTCATCACTCGCCCCAATTGGTCTTGACTCTCGCCCGTAGCCTGGATGGCCAGGACTACCCCCCCTAACGGTTGGGGAGTGGTGAGCAACTGTTGCGCCTGGGCGGCGTTGGCCCGCAAGTTGGCGATGGTGGCTTGGCGTTGGGCATTCAGCCAGAGTCCGGTGACGACGGTCAACATGGTGGCAACGGTGCCAATACTGAGGATGTTGGTGATGCGTCTGTTTCGGATGCTTTTTTGCACGTACTCTCGTGCGATTCCGGTTTCCCCATAGCGTCGCACAAATGCTTCTGCATCAGATAAATCTATCCCCCGCAACAACCCTTCTCGGCGTTTGCCTTTTTCTTCCCACTCTTGCGCTTTGTCTTTGAGTTCGTCTCTTTGACGCTTGATTTCCCGGTTGTCGTTTAGCCAGTCTTTTAAGGTGTTCCAGTTGCGAATTAGGGCTTCGTGGGCGACATCCACTACCTTGATTGTATCCCCGTTGTTCCCTCTGGCTTGCAGTTCGCTGGTGACGATTAAGCGGGCGTCTTCTAATTTCCCCAGTACGGTTTCTACTTTTTCTGGGGAGGGGGGTAAGTCGGTTAACCGGGTTTTGCGGACTTGTCTGGAGGTGGGTTTGTCCTCTTCTACCAGTTGGGTGAGTTCGAGAAAGATGCTCTTGGCGACGGTCTTTTCTTCTGGGTCGAGGGAGTTATAAACCTTATCCGCTTGCGTTTGTAGGGTTCCGAGTACGCCGCCCATGTCTTGGTAGGTTTTTACCGTTAAACGGCGATCTCTCCAATCCCACAGTTCGTACAGGAGGTATTGCAATAAGGGCAGGCTTCCCGGGGACTGCTGCACGTCTTTCACTATCTCGTTTTGCAGGTCTTCCGGGATGGTCCATCCTTCTTTCTCGGCGGGTTTAGCAATGGCTTCGCGTAACTCTGCTTCCTGCATTCGGCCAACAATTTTATTCTGGGTTTCGATGAGTTGCGCCAGTTGGGGATATTCGGCACATTGACCGACAAAATCGGCCCGCATGGTGATTACTACTCGTAGGGAGGGGGAGTATCCCCCCCGGCCCCCCTTGGAAAGGGGGGAGTATCCCCCCCGGCCCCCCTTGGAAAGGGGGGGGTATCCCCCCTGGCCCCCCTTGGAAAGGGGGGGGTATCCCCCCTGGCCCCCCTTG
>NZ_JAJENT010000958.1:0-1549 GCF_035615515.1 Phormidium sp. CCY1219 | reverse complement strand
GACAGCTTGGGGAAAACGAGGCGGCGATCGCCCTTCTCACCGAATCCTTGGAACTCTGCGAACGCATCGGCAACTTGGAAGGGAAAGCGGCGAGTTTGGCTAACCTCGGACAACTACTGGCAATCCAAGGTGATTTTACCACGGGCTTGAATTATATGCAGGAGTCTCTCGCCATCCTAGAGCATCTGCGTTCTCCCGAAGCGGAGAAAGTGCGGGAAACAATCGCACAGGTGCAGCAGCTACAGCAGCAGTAAGGTTGCGGGAGGCCCGCCATAACTGGGGTAGGAAAATGGCACAATGGAGGGGGTGATGCCACACTGGAGTATCGCGGGTTACGCCCTCCCGGGTGGGTATGGAAGCAACTGCAGGGGACATCCGGGCGGCGATTTTTTTGAATCGGGAAGTGAGGGAAAGCGCTTTTTCACACTAAATGGAGGGAACCGAACCAACCGATGGACAACCTGCAGCAGAAAGCGACGATGTTGCACCCACTGGCAACCCTGAGCGCCAACCGAGGGCAACTGGAGGAGGCGATGTTACTTTACGCCGAAGCGATAAAACTGGAGGAACGCACCGGCAACTGGGAAGGAAAAGCTGCCAGTTTGCACCAATTGGCGGGTGTCAAAGCAAAGCAGGGATATGCGAGGGTGGAGTGGGGTGGTTTGGATTGATGAACAATCCGGTGGGGTGAGGATTGGGTGAGGGATTCGCCGGGGAATTGGTTTACCGGCGATTGTTGGGTTAATCAGAGGGATGCAAGGTATTCGTTCAACGGCTTTAATCGGTGGTGCGATGGTTTCGCAACCAAGCACCTAAGTCAGCTTCACTGGAAAAATCCAGCAACGCTTCGGTTAATGCTTCTAACTGCACTTTTGATAACTGTTGCCCCGCCGAATATAACTCGGGAGAAATCGTACCGAGACGGAGATTCAGTAAACGCTGAACCAGCAATAAAGCTTCTTGTTGCATTGCCTCTTGGCGGCCCTGTTCGATACCTTTTTCCATCCAACTGGTGACGATTTCCATAACTTCCTCCTGTTCTATTGGTAAAATGGCACTCAACTGTTCTTGAAATGCGGCTTCTTCTTCTGGATTTAGTCGCAGGTAGATATCGATAAATCCGGAAATTAACTGGGTGCGAGCTGGATCGAGTTCCAGGGGATTGAGCATTCGCAAACATTCTAGCTTGACCGAGGGTTGTTGGGCGGTTTCCATCTGCATTTTGACCATTAGCGCACAGGCGATCGCGTTATTGCGGTCCCGAAAAGTTTGCCAGTGGAGCCGATTTAGCTGGATGACTTCATAGTTATAGCGGATTTCAAATTAATGTCGTAGGCAACTCTCATCTGTCCCAACCGCCAATGCACCGAATCGGTGAGAAATTCTTTACCGCACCACTATGAGAACCGCTATAAACAGCGCTTGATTGAAATCGCGCCTTGGCTTTTCTTGCGGGAGCATGACTGCGACAGGTATTAGGGGTCGATGAGGGCTTCGCAACCCTCACCTCCCATTCAGAACCGGACATGAGACTTTCACCTCATCCGGC
>NZ_JAJENT010000957.1:0-291 GCF_035615515.1 Phormidium sp. CCY1219 | reverse complement strand
TGGCAGTTCGGACAACACCCTGCGCTTGTGGACCCGCCAGGGGGAACCCATCGGCGAACCCTGGCGCGGCCATCAGAATTCGGTCAGCGCCGTAGCCTTCAGCCCGGACGGCGAGACCATCGTCAGTGGCAGTGTAGACAACACCCTGCGCTTGTGGACCCGCCAGGGGGAACCCATCGGCGAACCCTGGCGCGGCCATCAGAATTCGGTCTACGCCGTAGCCTTCAGCCCGGACGGGGAGACCATCGTCAGTGGCAGTGAGGACAACACCCTGCGCTTGTGGACCCGCCA
>NZ_JAJENT010000956.1:0-5773 GCF_035615515.1 Phormidium sp. CCY1219 | reverse complement strand
TTCTAGCAGGAGGCAGAGCCTCCAGAGGCCCGTTCCCAGGCAATTCTTTTTAAAACTATTCCTCCGGACGCGATATTGTTTCTAGCAGGAGGCAGAGCCTCCAGAGGCTCGTTCCCAGGCTGAGCCTGGGAACGAGTAAGAGGCCCGTTCCCAGGCTGAGCCTGGGAACGAGTAAGCCTGGGAACGAGTAAGCCTGGGAACGAGTAAACCCTTCTAGGGTGCGGGGGGCTTTTTTCCGAGCGATCGCTCTCCGGTCAACTACAGCGTTTCAACGATAAAATAGATTGAGTGTTCCTGACGGTGTGTCGCCAGGGAACTGTAACCCATTCCTCGGCAAAGCCATCGCTCGTCGGGTCTCCCCAATACTGTTGCCAATTATAAATAAATAACTTCTATGTCTAATCACCGGTTTGGCGATCGCTGGTCGCCGCACATCCTTACCCTTCCCGTTACCAGTTTGAGCCTCTCGGCGTTAATGGCCATCAGCGGATCCACAGGCGCGATCGCTGCACCCTCCCCGTCACCGAAGCCAGCTCAGAGTCTCCTCGCCCAAGGCGTCCCCCTACAAGAAGCCTACACCCTCGGCTCGGGAGATAGAATTCAAATCGATATTTTCAACGTGCCGGAATACAGCGGCGAAAATGGTCAGCATCTGGTGCTGGTGGATGGCACCCTCAATTTACCCCTAGTGGGCAGAGTCTCTGTGCAAGGGCTGACCTTGGAACAAGCCGCTACTCGACTCAGAAGCCTCTATGCCCCCTACCTGCAACGCCCGGAATTCCTCACCATCTCTCTGCTCGCAAGACGTCCGGTACAGGTGGGTATCTCGGGGGAAGTGCGGCGACCTGGCTCCTACACCCTTTCGATGAATCAAGAAGGAGCCAATCAACGGCCCACCATTACCAGCGCGATCGAACGGGCTGGGGGCATTACGCCGACGGCCAACATCCAGCAAATCCAACTCCTGCGCCGCCAGCGGGGCGGACCGGCGCAACTAATTACCCTGGATTTAACCAGCTTAGTCCAGCTAGGAGACCTCAGTCAAGACATCACCTTGCGCGATGGGGACACCGTTTTTATTCCCCCCGACCCCAACTTGAACCCCGCCGCCGCCCGTCAACTGGCGGATGCCAGTATTGCCGGCGACGCCTCGCAACCGGTAAATATCGCCGTGGTGGGAGAAGTCAACCGTCCGGGTTCCTACACGGTCAGCCGGGTGGATGAAAGCGGCGGACTGCTCACCTTAACCCGCGCCCTACAAACCGCCGGCGGCGTCACCCAATCTGCAGAAGTGGGACAGATTCAAGTGCGGCGACAACCGAAAGCCGGTCCGGCACAAATTCTGTCCGTCAACCTGTGGCAACTCCTAAGCGGCGATATCAATCAAGACATCATCCTGCAACAAGGCGATACCATTTACGTTCCCACGGGCAATGGTTTCAATCCCGCTGAATCTGCCCTGTTAGCAGAATCCAATTTTGCCGGCGACCCCTCGCAACCGGTGAATATCGCCGTGGTGGGAGAAGTGGGGCAACCCGGTTCCTACACCATCACCCGGGTGGATGAAAGCGGCGGACTGCTCACCGTCACCCGCGCCCTGCAAACCGCAGGCGGCGTTACCCAATCCTCGGATCTTGGCCAGATTCAAGTGCTGCGCCAACCAAAAGCTGGTGCGGCGCGCATCATCCCGGTGAACCTCTGGGCGCTGCTCAAGCAAGGAGACCTCAGCCAAGATATCATCCTGCAACAAGGGGATACCATCGTCGTGCCTACCGGAAGCGGCTTTAACCCCGCCGAAGCCTCCCTGTTAGCCGAATCCAGTTTTGCCGGAGAGGCCAGTCAACCGGTGAATATTGCCGTGTCTGGAGAAGTGGCCAGTCCGGGTTCCTACACCGTGAGCCGGGTGGATGAAAGTGGCGGGCTGCTCACGGTTAGCCGCGCCCTGCAAACCGCAGGCGGTGTCACCCTTTCGGCAGATATTCGGCAAATCCGCGTGGTGCGTCGTCCGAAAGCCGGTCCGTCTCAAACCCTGGTGGTGAATCTCTGGGAAATGCTCGAACAAGGGGATTTCAGTGAAGATATCATCCTGCAACAAGGGGATACTATCGAGGTGCCCACGGCGGAAAACCCGAATCCTTTAGAAGTGGCTCGCATTGCTACGGCTAACTTTGCCGCCGATACTTCACAACCCCTGAACATTGCGGTGGTTGGCGAGGTGAACCGTCCGGGAACCTATACGGTGGCGGGGTCTGACGTGTCGGGCACCGGCGACCAGCAAACCCTCGCCGCCCCCACTGCCGGCGGCGCAGTAGTGGGGCTGCCCACGGTGACGCGCGCGATTAAAATTGCCGGGGGCATCACTCCCGCCGCAGATATTCGCCAAATCCAAGTGCTGCGACAACGCAAGGACGGCACGCAGCAAATGATTGAGGTGAATCTGTGGGAACTGTTAGATGATGGGGATTTAAGCGAAGATATTCTCCTGCAACAAGGGGATACGATTGTGGTGCAAACGGCAAGCAATATCGATTTGGCAGAAGCACCGCAAATTGCTGCCGCTAGTTTCTCTCCCAACCGGATTCAAATTAACGTGGTGGGGGAAGTGAAAAACCCCGGGACTATCCAATTGCCGCCGAATGCTTCGTTAAACCAAGCGATTCTGGCTTCTGGCGGCTTTGACAACAAGCGGGCGGAAACCGATGAGGTGGAATTGATCCGCTTGAACCCGAATGGTACGGTGTCGCGACAAGCGATTCCGATTGATTTTGCCCAAGGATTGGATGAGGAAACCAACCCGATTCTCCGCAATAATGATGTGGTGGTGGTAGGGCGATCGGGCTTCACGAGGCTCGGCGATCGCTTGGGCGCGATCGGGCAGACGATTGGCGATGTCACCAGTCCGGTGTTCTCGGTTTTCGGAATCTTCCGATTCTTGAACGTTCTGTTCTAAAATTTTCACGACTTGGGCAATACACCGCTATGTCTTTGAAATGAAGGGGATAGTAGGCATTGCCCACCCTACTACTTTCTCTACCCTTGCCCCCCAGTGGAGACACCTGAGAAGGCAAGAACACACAAGGGTCTTACCCGCCTGCTAGGATACAGATAACCACACCATACCAAGAGATCGAGATGGAGACCGCACCCAATCCTCAGCCGTTCCCACTTCACCCCAACAACAGCCAGCCTCAATTCGTGTCGGTACCTTATATGGCTGAAGTCCAGGATCCAGATGAGGAAGAACTGGATCTCGGACAGCTATTTGCTGTGATTCGTCGCCGCGCTTTTGTCATCCTGGGGGTGGCGTCGGTGGTGACTGCCGGTGTTTGGTTCTGGACTTCCAATCAAACGCCGGAGTATGAAGGGAAGTTTCAAATCTTAGTCGAACCCGTCACCAGTAACGACGATAAATTCTCTCGTCTGTCTGGAATGGCTGGGGGTTTAGGTGCCAGTTTTCTTCAGGGACAAGGGGGAGGACTGGATTATGAAAGCCAAATTACGGTGTTACAAAGTCCAAAGCTGATGGAACCCTTGATTCAGCAGCTCCAGTCCCGCTATCCCGAATTAGAGTACAATGGTCTTGTCGGAGGCAAGGAAGGGCCTCTGTCTCTAGAGCAATTGCAAGGGGCTGGGAAGGTAATCGAAATCCGTTACCGGGATTCGGAACCGGAAAAAATTCAGTTTGTGTTGGAAACCCTGAAAGATGGCTATCTGCGATACAGTTTAGAAGACCGCAAGAGCAATATCAGTCAGGGGATTCAGTTTATTGAAGACCAGCTTCCGCAGTTGCGACAGCGGGTGGATAGTCTGCAAGAACAATTACAGAAGTTTCGGCAGCAGTACAATCTCATCGAGCCGCAGATTCAAGGGGAACAACTGGCGCAGCAAATTACCAAAATTGACGATCAACTGCTAGAGGCTCAATCTCAGCTCGCTCAACAGCAACAGCTTTACAATACCCTGCGGCAAAAAATCGGGCTGGAGCAAGATACAGCGATCGCTGCTTCGGTTCTCAGTGAAGCCCCCACCTACCAAGCTCGCCTCAATCGCCTCAAAGAAATAGAAAATAAAATCGCTCAAGAATCCACTCGCTTTACCCCGACTTCCCCGCAACTTCAAGTGCTGCTGGAAGAACGACAAAAAATCGAACTGCTCTTGGGTCGGGAAGCTTCGGAAGTGTTGGGGGCACAGTTACCGGGAAATACGGGCAATCCCCAAGCGCCGTTCCAAAACTCGGTCCGCACGGGATTGATTCAAGAAATGGTGAAAGCTAGCAGCCAAGTGCAGGTGCTTCAGGTGCGGACGCAAGTGCTAAACCAAGCGGCGAAAATGTTAAGCGAATATCGGGACAATTTTCCCATCATTATTCGTCAGTACACGGACTTGCAGCGGGAATTACAGGTGGCGACCAAGACTCTCAACGAACTGCTAGCCAGACGAGAAGGGTTGCGGGTGGATGCGGCGCAAAAAGAAATCCCCTGGGAAGTGATTTCCGAGCCGAATATCCCGCGCAATCAAGAGGGAGACCCGATTCCGGTGTCCCCCAGTCTGCCCCGGAATCTGGTTCTGGGGGCAATGTTGGGCTTGATGCTGGGATTTGGGGCGGCATTGTTGGCTGAGCGGTTGGATAATGTCTTCCATAGTTCTGACGAACTGAAAGATGCGACTCGATTGCCCATCCTTGGGTCGATTCCGGTGAGCGATAGTGCGGTGGAGGTGACGCCGATGGATTCTCAGGGTGAGGCGGCGATGGATTATCCGCGCGATTATGCCTTTGTGGAAGCGTTCCGATCGCTCAATGCTAATCTGCGCTTCCTGACTCCAGGCAAACCGGTGCGATCGCTGGCGATCGCTTCGGCAACACCGGCTGAAGGCAAGTCTACGGTGGCAGTCAATCTGGCGCAAGCCGCCGCCGCAATGGGTCAGCGGGTTTTACTGGTGGATGCTGACCTGCGCTGGCCTCAGGTTCACCACTGTTTGGGCTTACCCAATCAACCGGGCTTAACTCAGGTCATCGCTACGGAACTGGATATGAATGAGGCGATCGTGCGATCGCAAAGCGACCCGAATCTCTTTGTCCTCCCGGCGGGCGCTATCCCCCCTGACCCCATCCGCATCCTCTCTTGCGACAAAATGCAAAACCTCATGCGTCAATGGCACGATCTGTTCGATCTGGTCATCTATGACACCCCTCCTCTGCTCAGTGTGGTGGATGGCAAAATGCTGGCGGCCTCTACCGATGGCCTCGCTCTGGTGGTCAGCATGGGTCAAACCGAACGTCCGGCAATTTTGCAAACCATTGAGGAATTACAAACTTCTAACACCAAGGTACTCGGCATTGTGGCCAATGGAGTCTCGGGAGACGGTCGCGGCTGGTACTATGACGATCGCCGCTACTCTCGTCCCCCCAGCGACCCCCAGGAAGAAGAGGCGATCGCCAGTTAATCCCCTTTGCCACTACAGACCTGCTAGCAAAATCTTGTCCCCACATTGGCGATCGCTGCAACCTCGGTTGCACTCCCCTGATTCGGGACAAGATTAACCTAACTTTTCCTCAATTTAGGGGTTGACAAATTGGCAATAATGTGGTATTGAGCGGATTATTGGGTCTAACCACTGGATGAGGCGGAGCCTCGGGAGCGGCGTTCCCAGGCTGGAGCCTGGGAACGAGTTAAAAATGTGGTATAGGGCGGATTATTAGCTTCTCGGCGGGAAGCCCCGCGCTCTACCCGTGCTTGGTGAGCGTCGGGATGAGAGCCAGGGGAAATGGAGG
>NZ_JAJENT010000955.1:0-304 GCF_035615515.1 Phormidium sp. CCY1219 | reverse complement strand
TAAGCCAACGCAACCGTTTTTTTTCAGCCCTGGAGTAGTAGTAGGGAAATAACCATTAAGCCAACGCAATGGTTTTTTTCCAGCCCTGGAGTAGTGATAGGGAAATAACCATTAAGCCAACGCAATGGTTTTTTTTCAGCCCGGGATTGGACTGTTGGCGAAATAACCATCAGGCGAACGCAACAGTTTTTTTCCAGCCCTGGAGTAGTAGCAGGGAAATAACCATCAGGCGAACGCAACAGTTTTTCCCAGCCCTGAATTGGACTGCTGGGGAAATAACCATCAGGCGAACGCAACAGTTTTT
>NZ_JAJENT010000954.1:0-722 GCF_035615515.1 Phormidium sp. CCY1219 | reverse complement strand
CCATCACCCCGGACGGCACTGGGGCGGTTTCTGCATCAGACGATAACACCCTGAAACTGTGGGACTTGGCCACTGGGGAGGTCGTGGCGAGTTTTAGTGGCGAGAGTGCGTTATTTTGCTGTGCCGTTGCGCCGGATGGGGTGACGGTGGTGGCGGGCGATCGCTTGGGGGGGGTGCATTTTGTGGGATTGGAGGGGATTGAGACACCTTCCGGTCAAGTTTCGATTTGAGAAGGGTTTTGGTCGTTGCCGGGAGATGCGGTGGATTTGATGTGCGGTTAATTTCCATAGAGAACCACCGTGGGTAGGGATGAAATATACTGGCTTTTGCATTTCGGCAATTGTATCGTTATTGAGGGTGGGTTATATTGTGAGTAAAATTTGCAACACTATATCGCAACCCGAATAGCTGTCAAAAAAATAGTCCGCGTCGGCGGACTATAGCCCTTCGGGCATAGCTTCGCGCTTTGCCTGGTTCGGCGCGGTTTCAATTGACCGCCGTGGCATTGCTGTGGCATTGCCCAGGGGAGATTGCGATTGCCCGTCTTTTTCGTCGATTCAGGCACAGAATCGAAGAATTTGCCAGCATCCCCCAATCGGGTGACAACAAACCGGGAAAAAGGTTAGAAAATAGGGAAGGGGGGCATTTAGATTCGGTATTGGCGACAATACCCGCCAGGGACTAAAGTCCCTGGCTTATAGCGCAAGTCCTCTAAAGAGGAC
>NZ_JAJENT010000953.1:0-211 GCF_035615515.1 Phormidium sp. CCY1219 | reverse complement strand
AACTCTCCACTGTAGGGATGGAAAAAAACTGTACCGCTAACCGGAATAGTTTTTTTGGCCACCAGCGCCCTATCGGTGAAAAAACTGTACCGCTAACCGGAATAGTTATTTCGCCGCCAATGCCCTATTGGTGCAAAAAACTGTACCGCTAACCGGAATAGTTATTTATCCCCAGTCCAACTCTCCACTGTAGGGATGGAAAAAAACTGTA
>NZ_JAJENT010000952.1:0-260 GCF_035615515.1 Phormidium sp. CCY1219 | reverse complement strand
CTAACGCCTTGCTCTCCCGGCACGGCACGGCGGTTGTTGAAGGCTCGGAAAGCGGCCATCTACCGTCGTTTTCCCTTCACGATCGTCCTTAAGAAAACCGTCGAGGAGACTCCCCAACCCTGCCGAGTGAAAATCGATCCAGGATCGAAAGTGACGGGTTTGGCGATCTTAAAAGACTTGCAGGTGCTTTGGGCTGCCGAACTTACCCATCGCGGGCAAGCGATTAAAGATGCGCTCTTGTCCCGTCGCCAACTGCGTCG
>NZ_JAJENT010000951.1:0-33872 GCF_035615515.1 Phormidium sp. CCY1219 | reverse complement strand
AGAGTGCCAAAAGCACTCACATGCAAACATTTTGCTGCTTTACTTGTAATTCCTTTCCCCGAGAATCCGTATCCTCCCACCGACAGATTTTCGATTCACTTTCTCAAGGAAACCGGGATACAACCGTAGGGTGGGCATTGCCCACCCTACCTAACTACCTACCCTTGCGGGATAAAGCACTCCGGAGTAAAACTCCCATGCAACCCATAGGGAATATGATGTTTTAAATGCAATCGCGCAATCGGTCCGCAATCCAAATCCCGCGCATCTAAAATCACCAAATCCGAACGATGATGGGCCGCATCGTACATCAACAATAACACCCAGCCATCATCTTCTGTGGTGCCATTTGGACGGGGCACGAACACCGGTTCGCCGCCAAAACCGCGCGGCGCTGCACTCCAAAGCTGCCGATTTCCGGTGGCTAAATCGAGCTTTAAAATGGCTTGCAAAGGTGCATTTCCTGCCGCTTCGTGGGCTGTGCCGATATATAAATACCGATACGGGCGTCCCACATTTTGCGGATGCAAGGTGGGAAATTCGCAGCAGCGAGATTCTAGGGTTTGATGGGTTACGGTTTCCCGGCTTAAATTCACCTGAAATCGCCACAACTGTCCCGCCGGAATGGTATCAAAATCTATTTCTCGAAAATCCGCGTCGGGTTCCGGGGAGGGAAACGAATCGTAGCACACCGAATCGACAAACACCTCGCCGTTTTCTTCCCATGCATTGGCATGATGGAAGACAAAACAAGGCTCGGTTTCTAAAATTTTTACCGTATCTTTGCCGTTGCGGGGGATTAAAATAATCTTGGTGGGTTCTTGGGGATTGAACCGCAAGCACTGACTGGCACTGCGCCATCCCAGCAGGAATGGTAAAGGATTAAAGCTGACGGGATTTTGGAAGAAAATGCAGTAATTTGGCGTGATGGCCATATCGTGCAAAAATGCAAATCCTGGCACGGAATGGGCGTGGCGTCGCACCATTTTTCCGGCGCGATTGAGTTCGTAAATGGTAATGGTGGTAGACAGTCCGGGTTTTACGGAAAAATTCACCAAACAAGGTTCGCCGCCGTCAGCTTCACAATGGGGGTCGATGCGGGGATGGGCGGCGAAGGCGTCTCCCGGTTGCAAGGCATTGTTTAGGGAGTCGATGCCGATGGTTTCTAAGCTGTTTGGATCGAGTCGGTGCGGTTGAGCGGCTTCCCACAATGCTAAGAGTTTATTGCCCCAGTAAATAATGTGGGTATTGGCAATATTTTTGATGTTGAAATCGAAGAAGTTGGCCAGCCATCCGCCGGGTTTTTGGGTGCCAAAAACGCCACGATAAAGAATTTTTCCGGCTTGCTGTTCTTTTAAGTAGCCTTCGGTGCGGACGTAGCGATTGCTGAAGTAGGCGCGACCGTTTTTTAAGGCGATTTTGGCAATCATTCCATCGCCATCAAAGGGGTGATGAATTTGCTGCCCGTTGATATCGAGTAAGCCGGGACCGTTGCGGAAAAGGGTGCCTTCTAGGTCTGGGGGAATTTCTCCCTCGATGTTGTCTATCCAGTAGTCATATTCGTTGGGTTGGGATTCGTAACCTTTTTTCCAGTCTTCGCGATCGTAGGGGCGATCGCGCTTGGGTTGGGTGGAGGAAAGGCGGTCTTTCGTTTGCATATTGCGTTGAATTTACAAATTTTAACTTTTTGTTTTTTAGCGGATTTATCTGAGGCTGTCAACCGGGAAGGATGAGGGTGATTTTGTCATCCTTCCTGGGTGGGAGTTATGCTTGCAGGCTTTCTACGGAGGGCTGGGATTCGGGTGGGGAAACCGGGGAGACTTTGGTGGAGGTGCGATCGCTGTTGTCACCGTCGGGAAGCCAGTGGAGGAAGGGGAGGGGCAGCAAACTGCTGAGGTTGGCGATCGTAATTAATATCCAGAGGTTATCAAATTGGGTTTGCGTCACGTCCAACCAATGCATTAACAGTGCGCCTTCTTCGTATGACAGAAGTCCGGCTAAATTGGTTACGGACATCAGCAGGGCAAATAATGTGGCTTCTACCCCTTTCGGGCACAGGCGGGCGGCGAGTACCAATACGGGCATATAGGCAATCTGTCCCATGACGGTGAGAATCAGGCTATCGCCAATGCTGAACCAGCGATCGTCTATCCCGATCGCCCGGTTGGCGTGGGTGACGAGGAGCAATGCGCTCATTCCTAGCACTGCGGAAAGCACGGTTGACCACCTGAAGATTGTGCGAAAGGGGATACTTCTCAAAAAGCGCTGGAACAACCACACCCCCAGTAAGGAGGCGATGCTGGTGACGAGTCGCACTCTCCCTAGAAATTCCGGCTCAAATCCCAATTCGTTGGTGGTGAAGAAGAAGAAGGCGGAATCCGATGAGGGGGTGGCTTGCCAGATAAATAAAAAGGCGGTGGGCAACCAAATGGATTTTTGCGCGATCGCACCTTTGAGCTGTTTCACTTGGTCTTTCACGTTGCTCAACCCCTGATGAGCGTCGCGCACCGGTTCTTCCGCAATTAACCACGCCACTCCAGACACCAGCAAGGGAAAGGTAGCGGTAATCAAAAACACCGTTTGCGTGCTAAAGGCTTCCAGCAGAGAACCGCTCAAATAGGCGGTAATCAGCCCGCCCACTGCTGATGACCCCCAGCACAAGGATTGCAGGGAACCCGCGTCGCAAAGCGATTCTTTTCGCGCGCGCTCTACCACCAGGGAATCTACAATCACGTCGCTCACCGCCACTGACAGGGAACTCAGCAGCATCACCGCTGTCGCCGCCCACCCCGTGTGTACGATTGTCGCCATGCTGACCCAGGAGAGGACACCCAACAGTCCGGATAACACAATATAAGGCCGTCGGCGATAGCCGAAAATGGGAAAGGCATCGGAAATAAATCCGAATAGGGGCTTGACAATCCACGGAAAAGCTGCTATACCCATCAAGGCCGACACTTCCGCCGGACTTAACGCCAGTTCGTCTTTTAGGAAGAAACTGACGGCAAGTCTGGCTAACCCTAAAATCCCCTGGACAAAATACACCAGCAGAATGGCTATCAGTTCTGGGGTGGGTTCGTTTCCGAAAAATAGTTTCTCTTTTAGGGAGGCTTTCAGTTTGGCTGTGGCAACCGGGTTAATAAACATTAGCTTAACAAATTTTAACAATTCGCAATACTTTATAGCATATCTTCACCTCGGGCGGTTTGCCTACTCCATTTGGGTGAATTCCCCCCTCGATGCGAGGGCAAGGGCAAATGTGAGGGGCCGTTTTATCTGCTTTCCCCCTAATCCAGTTTGCCTGGATCCTCCTCCGGGGCCGCCCTCGGAGTGAAATTACAGGTAAATTCGTCTTATATTGTCAATTGGCAATTAAGCAGCCGGATTGCCTAGACTTGGGCGATCGCAAATTAGAAATTGCAGAAGATTTGAGTGGGCCGGTTTTGAAGGTAGGGAAAGCTTACTTATTTTTTCCGATCCAAATACCCTTTGAAGCCGAAATCACTTGCAAAACCCCCCGCTAAATCTAATGCTGATTTTACCAGTAGCATTGAAATGAGAGAAGTAGGATAAAATCCCCTTGAAACGCTCTAAATTTAAGGGAGTCAAGCTTGCCCGATAAAGAGGCATATTTTTATTGGATAGGGTTTTGTGACTTCACCGCTGGGCGTAGTTGGAGGGGCATAAGATAAGAGTTTGCCGCAGAGTGAAAACCAGGGGAGAGCATCAGTTAGACGCTACTTCTGAGGCGATCGCGATTATGGATGGCGATGAAATCTTGATGCTCGTTTGTGGTTTTCTCAAGTGGAGATGACGATGCCGGAAAAAGCGATCGCCTGCTGACTTGAAGTCCCAGCAACATCGGTGGAAAGCGGGCAGCGGGAATCGAACCCGCATCAATAGCTTGGAAGGCTATGGTTTTACCACTAAACTATGCCCGCGCAGCGTTTTCTCGCCAGCATTAACAATAATAACATACTTTTCTGGTTTGACAAGCGGTTTGGCAAATTTTTTTTTACAGGCGCTCCACCTTGAGGTAAACCTCTAGCAAGCAAGCCACCGGCTGACCTGCAGTTTCGGCAGGTGTGAAGTTCAACTGGCGAGTGATGCGAAGGGCGAAGTCCCAATACTCCTGACCCACCGCCTCTGGTTGGACGGCGAGCAGTTCGGCGCGACCGGTGGGGTCGATTAATAAGGTTAACACCAATTCTTCCGTAATTGGGCTTTGTCGGTTTGAGGGGTAGACGATCGCGGAAAACTCGGGGGGCTGTTCGATAACCTGGGCGGCGCGATCGGGAATATCTCTGCCATGATTGGCAAGGCGAACGTTTGTCAGCGTTGCCATCACCCCGACCCCAGTTTCGGTGTTTGACCCCGTTTCTGTCTCTTGCCCTTCCGTGGGTTCCGCTGGCGCGGGTGAGGAATTAGCAAGGGGTTCCGGTTCTGGTGTCGGTTCGGGAGTTGGTGTTGGTTCGGGAGTTGGTTCCGGAGTTGGTGTTGGTTCTGGAGTTGGTTCGGGAGTTGGTGTTGGTTCTGGTGTTGGTTCGGGAGTTGGTGTTGGTTCTGGTGTTGGTTCTGGAGTTGGTTCCGGAGTCGGAGTTGGTTCCGGGGTTGGTTCGGGAGTTGGTTCCGGTATCGGTTCCGGTGTTGGTTCCGGGGTTGGTTCGGGAGTTGGTTCCGGAGTTGGTTCCGGAGTGGGTTCTGGTTCGGGTTGGGGGGAGAGTTCCGGGGTGATGAGGTTCGGGATTAGGTCTGGTTCCCAGAGTTCGCGACGAGAGGTGAGGCGTTCTCTTGGGGAGGGGAGTGGGGGTGCAGGCGCTGGTGGGGGAGGGATTAATGGTGCTGGGGAGAGTGGGGGTGGGGGTTTGGGAGAGAAATCGGAGGTTTCCCGACGAGTGGTGAAGCGCGGGGTGGGGGGTTCCGGTTCGGGTTCCGGTGTGGGTTCCGGTTCGGGTTCCGGTGTGGGTGGGGGGGAGGAAGGGGTTTCGGCGGAGATTTCGATTAAGTGAACGGCGATCGCATCGGAAAGGGTCGGGGGGCGATCGGCGCGTTTCACCTCTTGTACCCAGCAAAAGGCGGCGAGAAGATGTAGAGAGACAGAGGCGAAGTAGGCGGCGAACCACACCCCAGCAGATACTTCCGGATGGCTTGGTTTGATTGGGATTGACATGTTTGGAAAAATATGGTAATAAAACGGCGTTCCGGAAACCATTGAACCTTTAGACTTACGCCAGCGACGGGGAGACAACCGGGTTAAGCAAGGGGGCAAATGATGGCGATCGCGCCTCGTGGGGGGAGAGGGTGAGGGGAAAGATAAAAAAAGCGATCGCGGATGCCGCTTGGGGAGGAATTTGAGATAGAATCAAACTGTCCCTTGGGGATGGGAAGGTTTGATGCCAAATTCCAGATGAGTGCTGCAACCGTGCAAACGATTAAATTTCTCAAGCAACCGACATTGCCCGAGTGGGTGGAGTTAGCGATCGACAATATAGAGACAATTTTGCTGGATCATTCTCACTGCGAACGAAAAGCGGCGGGAGTAGCGTTAAATTTAATGTTTCGCTACCCGTCGAACGAGAAAATGGTGCGAATGCTGACCGCGATCGCCAGAGAAGAACTGGAGCATTTTGAATTAGTCAACCAGCATCTCGAGAAGCGGGGTATTCCCTTAGCGCCGTTAAATGCGCCCCCTTATGCGGCGGGATTAAAAGCGCAAATTCGCCGCAACGAACCCGAGAGATTTTTAGATTTCTTATT
This sequence comes from Phormidium sp. CCY1219, assembly GCF_035615515.1. GTDB lineage: Bacteria > Cyanobacteriota > Cyanobacteriia > Cyanobacteriales > Laspinemataceae > CCY1219. The sequence continues at coordinate 28,115 of NZ_JAJENT010000951.1, read as the reverse complement.
AGTTTACGGACTGATTGAAGCGCGCAGTCACGAACGATTGGGCTTGCTGGGGGAACATTGTCCCGATGCGGAATTAGCGAAATTTTATCGCAGTTTGATGGCATCGGAGGCGAGACATTATGGGGCGTATTGGATTTTAGCGACCACGTATTTTGAGCGAGACATCGTGACAGCGCGGTTAGAGGAATTAGCCAATGTAGAAAGCGAATTGCTCTCCACCCTGTATCCACATCCGAGAATTCACAGTTAGGGGGTGATAGAGAGAGACTGGAGGTGGGGGAAAAGGAGAGTATCGGGGGGGGAATTTATCCATCGCAAGGAAAGGGGGGATTAATGCAGGGTTGGGGGTCGCGTGGGGGCGATCGCAGCAGGTCAATGCAGTAGCGATTTCGGCCTTCTTTTTTCGCGCGATAAAGGGCTTTATCGGCGCGATGGATCAGGTCATTTAAGCAGTCGCGATCGCGGGGGATGGTACTGGCAATTCCGAGGCTCAACGTCACGAATGGACTGACAGCAGAAGCGGGATGGTGGATGTGGAGTTGCTGTATTTCGTGCTGGATGCGTTTCGCGACGCGCAAAGCGTTACGAATATTGCTAGCGGGCAGAATGACCACAAATTCTTCGCCGCCATAACGGGCGACTAAATAGTTGGGTCTGTTCACCGCCCGGTAAATGGCTTTTGCCACACGCTGCAAGCAAGCATCGCCGGCGAGATGACCGAAGGTATCGTTATAATTTTTAAAAAAATCGATATCGCACAGTACCAAAGAAAGGGGGGAACAGTCTTGCTGCGATCGCTGCCATTGTTTTTGTAAATATTCATCAAAATGCCGCCGATTGGCCACCTGAGTTAAGCCATCCACACAGACCAATTCCTTTAACTGCTGGTTAGCTTGTTGTAAAGCATCTTCTGCGTGGCGGCGTTTTTCGATTTCCTGGCGCAGTCGAGCATTTTGCAATTCAAGCAATTGATTTTTTTCCTGTAGTTCTTTCTGCAAGCGCTTCAGGTTGAGTTGGTTTTCCACCCGCGCTTCGACTTCCGGAAATTGAAACGGTTTGGTAATGTAATCCGCGCCACCGACTTCAAAGGCTTTGACCTTATCTTGAACGTTATCTAAAACGCTAATAAAGATAATCGGAATTTCGCAAGTTTTATCCATTGATTTCAAGGCTTGGCAAACCTGGTAGCCATTCATATCCGGCATATTAATATCGAGTAAAATGACATCCGGGGGTAAGGTTTGGCAAGCCATCAGGGCAATTTTTCCGTTTAAGGCTTTGCGAACCCGATAGCCGCGATTTTGCAGCATGGAGGATAACAGGCGCAGGTTATCCGGTGTATCGTCAACGATGAGAATATTGCCTTTTAGCGGTTCGTCTGCATGGTGATTCATGTGATTTTTCCCCCTGTGGGTGTCGATCGCCATTGGGGTGAAGAATCCAGCAACTCTAAAACGGCTGAACTCTGCAAAGGTTTAGCAAAAAGATAACCCTGACCGAAGGTGCAGTGAAGTTGTTGGAGTTGGGCGAATTGGGAGGAGGTTTCTATGCCTTCGGCGATCGTGCTCATGCCGAGGGTATGAGCCATCTGAATAATCGCCATCACCAACCCTTGTTCCCGGGTTTGCTCTATGCGATCCACGAAAGACTTGTCGATTTTGAGGGTATTAAAAGGGAAGCGATGCAGATAGCTCAGGGAAGAGTATCCGGTGCCAAAGTCATCGATGCATAATTCAATATTGCTGCATTGGAGTTTCTGAATCAGTTTCATAGCGCGGTCTGGATTCTCCACTAAAGCGCTTTCGGTGACTTCTAGTTTTAAGTATTTGGGGTTCAGTTGCGTTTGAGTGAGGATGGTGGCAATTTTTTCAGTTAAATCCGTTTGGGAAAACAAGCGCCCGGAAAGGTTGACGCTGACGGTGAGGGGAGTGCTGCGGCGGTAGCGCATCTGCCACTGTTTTAGCCGATCGCAAGCTTCCTGCAAAACCCAAAGGTCAATCTCGGCGATCGCACCGGTTTCTTCTGCAATGGGAATGAACTGCGCCGGCGAAATTATGCCCCGGGTGGGATGTCGCCAGCGCACCAATGCTTCAAACCCAGAAATAGTGCCGGTTTGCAGAGAAACGATTGGCTGATAACAAACGATAAATTCTTTCCGGTCTACCGCTCTTCGCAAATCGTTTTCTAGCTCTAAAAGCTGCAGGGCTTCTTGGTGCATTCCTGGGTCGAAGACGTGATAGCGGGCTTTTCCCAATGCCTTTGCGCGATACATAGCGGTGTCGGCATCGCGCAATAAATATTCCGGTTTGTCATCTTCGCGATCGCCTAAAGTAATCCCAATACTCGCATTAATAAACACTTCATATCGCGACAGTTGAAACGGGTTAGAAAGGGACTGCAAAATATTTTCTGCCATGTCGGTGGCCATGCCGATATCGCTGACCTGTTCTAAAAGGATGGCAAATTCGTCGCCGCCGAGACGGGCCAGGGTATCGGCTTCGCTCAACAACATTTCCAGGCGACGGGCGATGGCGCTTAACAGTTCGTCCCCGACAAAATGACCGAGGGAATCATTAATCACTTTAAAGCGATCGCAGTCGAGAAACAGCACCGCAAACTGATACTCTTCCTGTTGTTTGGCGCGGGCGATCGCCTCGTCTAAGCGCCCCATCAAAAACGCGCGATTCGGCAGATTCGTCAGCGGATCGTGCAGAGCCATATTAAGCAACTTAATTTGCAACTGCTTGCGTTCCACAATTTCTTCTTTGAGGGCTTCATTGGTAGATTCGAGCTGACGGGTACGTTCTTTGACGCGCTGTTCGAGTTCCGCATTGAGGTTGAGAATTTCTGCTTCTGCTGCCTTGAGCGCCAGTTGATATTGAACCCGGGCTAAAACTTCTTCAAATTGAAACGGTTTCGTGATATAATCCACAGCGCCGATGCTAAATGCTTTCACCTTATCCAGGGCATCATCTAGGGCACTGAGAAAAATCACGGGAATCTCGCAAGTCTTCGGATCCGCTTTTAGGGTTTGGCAGACTTCATAACCATCCATATCCGGCATCATTATATCGAGCAAAATGAGATCGAAGCTTGCGGTTTGACAAGCCATCAGCGCCATTTGCCCGTTTAAGGCTTTATAAACATTATACCCTTCGCGGTTGAGGAGTTTTGCTAAAAACCGCAAGTTGGTGGGGGTATCGTCAACAACGAGAATGTTATGTTTGGAAGGATCGACCTGAATAAAATTCATCTAATATCCGGATAAATCACGATAAACAACTATTTTAAGTTTAGAGCTTTTTCGGCCACCGGGAGACGATTTCCGTCAATGATGAACTGAGCGGCTCTCATCCGATGGAATATCCCTTGCAGATTCGGCATTTTTACTGTAGTGGATGTATCTAGGGTGACACACCACGGGGTATTTTTTCATCCCTCCTCCGGTTGCGTTAGTTCCATAATGATTTCAAATTGAAAATTATCTGCTAACTGTGTCAGTGCCGTTGCCAAAGGATCCAGTTCTGGGGGAATCTGTTCGAGGGATTGCAAAATCAGATCGTCGCTACCCAAGCAGGAGGCGCGATGAACTTGCGCGACCCAGTGGGGGGGCATTTGAGACACATACTCCCGCAATCGATCGGGGGAAATGGAAAGCTCATCAGAAGTTTCCTTTTGCGCTTGGCAATTGTCGGATTCGTAAACATATGCAATTTTGAGGCAATCGGCTATTTTTTCGAGCAAGAGTTCTTCGCGAAAGGGTTTGGGGACGAATTCATCGCAACCCACGGACAAAACTTGCTTGCGATCTTCTTCAAAAGCGCTAGCGGTTAGAGCGATAATCAGGCTTTTTTCACCGCCGGGACTGCGTTTAATGGCTTGAGTGGCTTCATATCCATCCATCACGGGCATTTGCATATCCATACAGATAACTTGTGGCTGCCAACTGTGCCATAATTCCACAGCTTCTCGCCCATTTTCGGCTTCGCGGACTTGAAATCCAATCGATTGAAACAGGGTGCTTAACAACAAACGGCTTTCATAAGCGTCGTCTACCACTAAAATTCGATAGGTGCGATCGCTCACGATGCCGATCGCTTTGCGCCGGGGTTTCTTGTGTTCCACTTGGCTAGCATCGGCTTTGGCGATCGCGATATGAAAGGAAAAAATACTCCCCTTGCCCGGGGTACTGCTGAGTGTAATTTCGCCGCCCATAAATTCCACGAATTTTTGCGAAATCGGCAACCCCAACCCGGTTCCTTGGTTGGATTTTTCACCGATTTCGGTTTGGGCAAAGGGTTCAAAGAGGCGATCGCGCTCTTCTGGGGAAATTCCCGGCCCGGTGTCTTCGATTTCAAAATAAAGACGTTCGGAGAATTGTTCCTGCAGTCCCGAGGGGTTGGTTTCCCCTTCTCCCACGCGAACGCGCAAGCTCACCGACCCTTTTTCGGTAAATTTAATCGCATTCCCTAACAGATTAATCAAAACCTGTCGCAATTTTCCTTCATCGGTTTTGACATATTGGGGCAGGTTGGTTCCTCGCTGGAAAATCAGCCTCAATCCTTTCGCATTCGCTTTCAGGTGCAGCATTTCTTCTAAAGTTTCGAGCAAGGCTAACAGGTCGAAGCTGGTTTGGTTAAAAGTCGTCCTCCCCGCCTCGATTTTCGACATTTCTAAAATATCGTTAATTAAACCGAGTAAATGTTCGCCGGAGCGATTGATAATCCGCAGTTTTTCTTGCTGGTCTGGGGATAAATTTATGTCCCGGTTCATCAGTTGCGTAAAGCCGAGAATGGCATTGAGTGGGGTTCTCAATTCGTGACTCATAGCGGCAAGAAATTCGCTTTTTGCGCGGTTCGCCGCATCAGCAGCATAGGCCGCTTGTTGCAGGGCGTTGGATTGCTGCTTGGTCTGTTGCAGGAGTTGAGCTTGCTGGAGCGCCACCCCCAGTTGAATGCCGATTTGCACTACGATATTAACCTCGGCTTCTTTCCATTGCCGAGGGCTTTTATTTTCATAGGCGGCGAGCAATCCCCAGAGTTTTTTGCCGCAGAAAATCGGTACGGTAATGTAGGCTTTGGCTTGAAAGGATTCTAAGAGTTCGAGATAACAGGGTTCAAATTCGGCGGCGTAAATATCTTCCACCACCAGGCAGTTCGCGCCGCGCCCGTATGCACCGCCTTGGGTTTGTTTTAAGTAGGTATCTTCGAGGCTTTCTGAGGCGCTTTTCCATTCGATAATCGTGCAATTTTCATCGTTAATGGTGTAGCGGATTGTCGAGCCGTTTTCGGGGTATTTTATCACTAACGGTTTCCATTCGCTGCCCAGGGATTCGCAGACAAATGTACCGCTCCAGTCGGCATTAAACTGATAGACGGCGACGCGATCGCAGTTGAGGACTTGCCGCAGTTCGGAGGTGGTGGCGCTGAAGATTTGTTCTAAATCTAAGGTTTGCCGCATTCGTCGCAGGGCTTTGGCGATCGCTCGTTCTCGTTCGGCACTTTCTTCTAATGCAATTTGCGCTTTTTGTCGCTCCAATTCGGCGGCGGCACGCGCTGCAAAAATTGTCAAAATCGATTCTCTCCCGGAGTTGTTCTCCCTGACGTCCATATCGAACACCGCTAAATGTCCGATGTATTTTCCCTCGGAGTTGAGTAATGGAATTCCCACAAAGCTTTCTACCCTTAAGTGGTCCGATGCGCCATCGTGCAACAGGAATGCTTCGGCACAATGAAGGGCGGTAGGGGTTTCCCGGGAGGTGAGGTCTTCCTCGGATGTCTTTTTGAGGTGGTACTCGATGTTTTCTCCCCAGGTTTCGCCGGTCCACAAGGCTAAAGTGCGAAAGCGACATGTGGTTTCATCGATGAGTTCGGCGATCGCCGCATATCGCACTTGCAGCACTCGCGCGAGATAGCGCACGCAGGAGGAAAAGAATTCATTGCCGGTGGTGGCGGCGGTTCCTTCTACAATGGAAAACAAGGCTTCTTCGGTTTGTTTGCGATCGGTGATGTCGGTGACGCGCACTAGGGTCATTTCCTGCCCCGCCACTCGGATCGGTTTGATGGCTAAGTTTCCCCAAAATGTCTTGCCGCTTTTCGTGATGTATTCCAGTTCGCTACTCCAACAACCCTCCCGGCTCACTTCTGTGCTGATTTGCGCTATTTTTTCGGCTGAAAAAGGCTGTTTTTGCAGGCTGTGTTCTTCCAACCCGATGAGATTTTCTTTCCCCTGTGCTTCAAATAGTTCTACCGCACGGCGATTGCAGTCGGCAATTTTATTGCTCTCAGGATTGACGAGAAAAATTGCATCGGCAGATTCATTGAAAATCGATTCGAGTAAGTCTTTGCTGCGGAGAATTTCAATTTCGGACCGCAGGCGATCGCTGATGTCGGTGGCGGTGCCTGTAGTGCCAATGACGCGCCCTTCGCTGTTTCGCAGGGGAATGGCATTAAAAATGAGGTGGATTTCGCTGCCGTCTTTGGCAATATGGGTGGTTTCGTATTTCACCCACGGGGTTCCCCCTAACAAATTTCGCAGGGCTTTTCTATCTTGTTTCAGTCGCTTGGCACTGACAAATTGGGTATATTTTTTCCCGAGAGTTTCGGCGGGAGAATAGCCATAAATCTGCTCCACGGCAGGGTTGACAAAGGTATAGCGTCCCCGAATGTCCATCGACCAAATCAGGTCTTGGGAGGTCTCGACGAGGGCGCGATGTTTCTGTTCGCTTTGTTCCAAGGCTTTTTGGGTGAGGCGACGTTCGTTAATTTCGCGCTGAAGCTGTCGGTTTTGCCGATCGCGTTCGGCGCAAGCCTGTTTTTCGCGATCGAGCAGTTGCGCTCCGGCGATCGCGATTCCGAGTTGTGCGGCGATCGCTTCGAGCAGTTCTCGCTCTTCTGCACTCCACTGGCGCAGTCGATCGCACTGGTGCAAGCCGATCGCTCCGTTGGGTTGCCCGTTGTATGACGTGCGAACGCTCAGCAGTGATTGGGCTTCCCAACAGTAGCCCGCTTGCTCCCTCTCTCCCCCTTCCTCGGCGCAAATGGCTCGATCTTCCCCTAACATGACCTCGAGGTGCGGATTGCCCTCGATGGGTACCTCTAACTTGTGGAACAGTTCGTACCCCTTCTCGGCGTAGTGAGCGACTAAGGATAATTTGGGCTGCGGGCGATCGCAATAGGTATGGATGGAACAGCGATTCACTTGAAATGCCCGCCCGATTTGTGTGGCGGCGGTTTCAAAAATTTGCTGCGGGTCGAACTGCGCGCGAATTTGTTCGGTGATTTGTCGCAGCAGTTTGCTGCGATGCAATTCGTTCTCTAGCGCCCGTTCCGCTCGCTCGCGTTCCCGCGCTTCTATCCCCAATGACACTAACTCACTTAAAGAGCGCACAAAATTCAGGTCTGCTTCCGTCCACTCCTGAGGCGTTTCTCCCCACTGTTCTACACAAAATACCCCCACGGTTTCTCCCCCAAGATATATCGGCATGTCGAGTCTCGCGGGGATCTGTGTTGGCGTTAACGCTCCCGTCTCTAATTCTCGGGTGCGCGGATCCTGGCGGGCATCCCCTACGGCGATCGCCACTCCTCGTTCTAATTCTTGAAAATATCTCGGATAATCTTCGACTTTTCTTTCCCCTGCTCGATCGTGCGATCGAGAATGGCGTGGGAATAACTCGATGCATTGCAATTGCCTGCGCGTTTCGTCGAACAACCACACGCTGGCTCGTTCGCTTTTCAAGTTCTCGATACTCGCTTGCACAATCGCTTGCACTGCAGTTTTTAAATCTCCCCGTTTGAGGGCTGGGTTTTTTGCCAGTTGGGTTAAAATTTCATTGCGATCGCGTAGGGTGTTTGCTCTCTCTACCAGCGCCGCTTCCGCTCGCAAGCGATCGCTGATTTCTTGTTGCAATTGACGGTTTTGTTTGGCAATCTGCCTCTGCAACCTACCCACCCTCAATTGCATCTCGATTCTCGCCATCGTTTCTGACAGCTCGAATGGTTTCGTAATATAATCAATTCCTCCCACGGAAAATCCTCTGACTTTATCAAATGATTCGCTCAATGCACTGATAAAAATTACCGGAATTTCATGGGTTCTCTCGTCGGCTTTTAACCGTTCGCAAACTTGATAGCCATCCAACCCGGGCATTAAAATATCCAGCAAAATTAAGTCCGGCGGATCGTCTCTTGCGGCTTCGATTGCCATGCCACCTTCCCTCGCCCCTCGAACCCTATATCCTTGCTTGGTCAACAATCGCGTTAACAAGCTCAAGTTGTCCGGAGTATCGTCAACTACTAAAATGCTGGCAGCCGTGGTCATTTTTAGATCGCTCATTGGACTCTCAACTTTTACCGTTGAATTGGGTGGCAAATTATGTTAAAATTAAGCCAATCGGTATCGAACCGGAAAGGGGATTATTCTGGATACATTTAACCCGTTCATTCTAGGGATAGTGGATAATTTGTAACCCCCCTACCTGCTACAACGCAATCGGTTGTGGGGTCGCCAACAACGGCCCGGTGAAGTCAGACCCTTTTGCTCCCCTACCCGCCGATTGCCGATCGCTGCTCAGGGAGCGAGAAATGCCGGGACATTCCTCCCTGACCCCGATCGCCGCTGCAGTTTGTTCCTCAGATGGTTCGTCCCATCAAAAACGCCCTCTCATTCCTGTGTGAATTTTATCAAAAATATGGGCGGGCGAAAAGGATGGAAAACTAAAATCAGCCGATCGTGTTAGTCTAAGGGAGCCTCTGTTGGTTTCTCTCCCCTCGATTCTGCTAACAAAGCGCGGGAACACAGCCGAGGTTGAAATCGCTGATGGTCTCCGGGCATCTCCCCCCGGAGGGAACTCCAGGCGCAGTTAACCCCAGGGAAACCCGAGAGGTTCCCCACCATCGGCGATCGCTAGGGATCCTGGAGGCCACCCCGATCGGCGATCGCCCCGGGCAATCCGCAAGTCTCTCGGGGGCGGTTCTCCCCGGTGCCAAAATCGCTTACAATTTAATCGATCGTCCCGAATTGCCAAGTTGATGCAACTTCAATATAATGAGTTCTTAATTCGCCCTTGGGAACCTCGCGATCGCGCGGCGGCGGCTGATGCGATCGCCCGGGTTTTAGCTGAATATGGTCTCCCTTGGGAACCCACCGGCGCAGACTCCGATGTCTTAAATGTGGAACGCTGCTATCAGAAAGTCGGCGGGGAATTCTGGGTGGTGGAACATCACGGCAAAATTGTGGGAACCGCCGCTTATTATCCCATCGCCCGAGGCAATAATGCAGCAGAAATTAGAAAAATGTATCTGTTACCCCAGGTGCGAGGTCTCGGTCTCGGTCGCTTTTTATTGCAACAACTCGAACGGGCGATCGAAGCGGCCAATTTTCAAGAAATCTGGATAGAAACCGCCAGCGTTCTTCACCAGGCGGTGCGGCTTTATGAAAGCTGTGGCTATCAACCCGCCACCGGGGTCGAAACCCCGCGCTGCGATCGGGTTTACGTGAAAACTAATCTCTTGTAGCAGTTCCCTCCACCACTAGGGATTGTCATGGCGGGCAAGGAATTCTATCAAACATGGGGCGAGGTCTAACCTGAAATCCGCTGAATGGGCGATCGAAGAAACGGGGGATTGAAATCCCACCGTGGCAAGGGAAAAAAGCCTACGCGGACTAATTTTTTTAACTATTCTTGCTATAGTTGAATAAATCGGTAATTTACTCTAGGAAGTTAGAACAGGGCGGTGCCCCGTCCTAACTTGAGGTAATCGCGTTCTCTTACTTGGCGGCTAAAGTATAATTTCCCCCGAGCGATCGCCTCAAACTCGGCTTCGTCAGAGCCACCGAAATGCGATCGCTGGCCATCCTCGCCCCAGCCAGGTTTCGCGCCACTGGCCCTACCTGCAAAGCCGCCAATCCACCCATGACGAATAACTCGCAACCCGGCCAGCGCAAATACTCATCTAACACGGGCAAACCCCCGACCGATTCCGGTGGATATACTTGGCAAACTTCCGACAATAACGGTTCGGCGGCCACATCCAACCGCGTACCGGTGGCCAACCCAATGCGATCGCATTCATACACTGCACCATCATCGCACATAATCCGCCATTGACGATTTTCCCACCGGGCACTTACCACTTCACAACTCTCGTAAATGGCCAGATTTCCCCGATGGGATTCCCGTCGCAACTGAGTGGCAACTTCTGGCGTCATCGACCCCCCATTGCGCGCCGAGGCGATCGCACGCCAACGTGCGACCCAATTCGCTTCCCGGCTAAATTCCTTCAGATACTTCGGTCCCAACCATCCCGGATCGGCGTCAAATAGTTTTTCTTGCAATTGGCGCTTCATCATTAACATCACCTTCGCACCTCGCTTTAATGCGCCGATCGCCAGATGTCCCGCCGTTAACCCGCCACCAATGATTAAAACCCGCTCTCCGTGCAACTGCAATTGACGCAGATCGATCTGATGGGAATGACACAGGCGATCGCTCGGATAGGGCGTTTGGATGCGACTCACCCAGTCAGGAAAATGCGGCGTACCGCCTCCCGTGGCCAGCACCACCCGTCGCGCCATTACCTCACTTTTCGCCCCCTCTAACGCCAAGCGAAAGCGATCGCGCCGCTTCCCGAAGAGGGGTTCGATGCGCCTCACTTTTGCCGCCACTACCCGATTTTCAAGCTGCCACCGGGCGATGGTTTTCTCACAAAAGTCCTGGAACAACTTCGTTCCCGGCAAATCGTAAGGCGGGAATAACTCGCGATCGCGCGTCTGGGCAAACCGACGCAGGGCAAAGGGATCCGGATCCGGATGGTGTACCGCCGGACTCCGCAAATGCGGGATTTCCAGCGCCGCAAACTGATGACACCACTGGGTCAACCATCCCCCACTGGGGTCAAACACCACAAACCGACGGCGCATACTTTTGCGCTTTTGCAACAGATGAGCCACCAGGGTCAGCGCCTGTGGCCCCGCGCCAATTATCGCAATGTCGATTTCGCAAGGAATCAAGGCAGAATTTTCGTTCATCGTTACTCTAACTTTTGTTCGTTCTTCGGTGGATAGCAATCCATAGCGTGAGAATTTGGCTCTTCTTACTTAACAATTGACCCACAGGCAGAACGACGCGATCGCCACTTCAGCGCTAAGATCGACAGATACGCCGTACCGGAGACCAAAATAATCGTGGCCCCGGAGGTCAAATTCAGGGTATATGACAGCCATAACCCAATGAAAGTAAACAGCACCCCCAAAAGACATGCGATCGCCATCATCTGTTTTAAATCTCTCACTAACTGAGTGCTAATCGCGGCGGGAATGGTGAGCAACGCGATGGTCAGAATCAATCCCACCACCTGCATCATCATCACCACCGTCAAGGCGATCTCCCCGAGGAGCAAGAAATATATCCCATTCACCGGCACATTTTGAATCGTGGCAAAGGTCTCGTCAAACGAAATCGCCACTAACTCTTTGTAAAACAACACCACCAGGGCGATCGCGATCGCATCGAACCCCAGCATGATTTGCAAATCGCCCGTGGGAACACTTAGAATACTCCCGAATAGATAGCTCATCAAATCCGCCTTGTATCCCGGCGTCAGATCCACCAAGATAATTCCCACTGCCATGCCCACTGCCCACATCACGCCGATGGTGGTATCGGTTCGCTCTCGAGTTTGGCGCTGCACGATTCCCATTGCCAACCCGGCGATCGTGCTAAATGCCACCGCACCTAGCAGGGGATTAAAATTAAAAAAATACCCCAAACCAATGCCTCCGTAAGCGGTATGGGCGATTCCGCCGGCGATAAACACGATGCGATTGACCACCACAAACGTGCCGATGATGCCGCAGGCTAAGCTCACTAACACTCCCGCACATAAGGCGTTTCGCATAAAATCGTACTGTAATGCTTCCATCATGGCTCTGTTCTCTCCTGGATATTTGCGTCTCGGACGGAGGAGGCGATCGGGTCTTCGATCGCTTTCGGGTCATAAAACAATCGGCGATTCAGATAACCCATTGTCTTCACATAAGGCGCAATTTCCTCCAAATCGTGAGAAATCGTTAAAATCGTTACCGACTGGTTGAGTTGTTGTAACAAGCGGTAAATCTTCATCCGCCCGCAGGCATCCACACTGGCGGTGGGTTCGTCCAACAGCAGGATGTGCGGTTGGGTCGCCAGGGCGCGAGCTACGTAAACTCGCTGGCGCTGTCCTCCGGAAAGGGTGCCAAACGGGCGATCGCGCCTATCGAACAAATCCACCTGTTGCAGACACTCCGCCACAATCCGATCGTCTTGCCGATTGTAGGGATGCAGCAAGCGACGCTTTGCCAGTCGTCCCATTCGCACTACATCCCACACCCGAATCGGAAAATCCCGGTCGCATTCCACGGTTTGCGGCACGTAACCAATATATCGTCGCCCCTGTTTCGCGCTCCTTCCCAAAATGCGAACCTCCCCCTGCATGGGTTGGAGCAGCCCCAGCAGCACTTTGATAAGGGTGGTTTTACCGCCGCCATTCGGTCCGCTCAGGGCGATGAAGTCTAAAGGGTTGACCTCTAGGGTAATGTCTTCTAAAACTGGGTGGCGATCGTACCCTGCCCACAAATGTTCGATCGCGATCGCGGGTTGGCCGACGGAGTTGGGTGTGACTTTTTGTGCTAATTGCATAACTGACTCCCCTAACGAATGTTCATCGCTACGGGACGCGGTTGGCGGGGAAAGGGTAACACTCCAACGCGAATGGTCGATCTCCCCTCGCTTAATACCCGCGAGAATGTACTGGCGATCGCGCCCAAGTTCTCCAGCCAATCCGGGGCGAGGGGATTGATGAGAATCACTTCCCCTCCAATTTCATTGGCGATCGTTTCGGCAGCTTTGGTGCTAAACTGAGGCTGGGCAAAAATCACCTGTATATTCTCCTGTTTCGCCCGTGCGATTAACTGTGCCATCTCCGCCGCACTCGGTTCGGTACCGCCAATCTCGATGGGAATCATCTCTAAATCGTATTCCCGGGCGAAGTAACCCCACGCGGGATGGAAAACCATGAATTTCCGCTGCTGCAAATTGGCAAGGGAGGCGCGAATTTCGGCTTCGAGTCCCCCAATGTCGGCGATAAACCGTTCTAGATTTTGTCGATATTCTGCTTGTCTCGGCGGGTCGAGTTCTGCCAAGGTATCGTAAATTGTCTGTGCCTGGATCTTGACTAATGCGGGTGAGAGCCATACGTGCGGATCCGGATTGGCATCCTGTTGATGACCCCCGGATCCGTGGTGCGAATGGGCGCTCATCGGCATCCGCTCGATATCTTGTGTGGTATCTACCAACCGCATCTGCGGGTTAGCCGCCTGGATTTTGTCCATCCAGGCATTTTCAAAGGGGACGCGGATGCGAAAGTACGCCTCTGCCTCGCTCAACGCCCGCAACTGAGAGGGTTTTGGCTCGTAGGTTGCCGGCGAAGCCCCCGGTTCCACCAAGACATTCACCCTCACGTTTTCGCCGCCAACCCGCTGGACAAAGTATTTCTGCGGCAAAATGCTGACGGCGATATCTAATGGATCCGTTTGCGCTCTCAATTCCGATTTTGGATTCTGTTGGCATCCCTCCAGGGGCACCACCGCAAAACACAGCACGGCGATCGCAACCCGCCAGGGTTTCATCCTCCCCGTACTCGCAAGCTTAGGGGCAACTGAGTTTTGCCGGCGCGGGGACTGGGTTTCGCTCTCCCCACTCCCCCGTCGGGAGGGATGGATCCAAAACAATCGCTGGATTTTCATCGGAAATTTTCCTTGACTTTATTTTGATAATGATTATCATACTATAAAAAGGAGTCGTCAGCGATGCCCACTAAAAAAAGGCGATCGCCGATGGACTCCCTCTTTGTTGGATCCAAAGCCGATGGGCTTGGGGATAACCTTATAGTGTGAGGAAATTAGATGGTATTTTGGGTGCTCTGGCAACAATCAAGCAGAACCGCGATCGCCACGGTGACGATCGCGGCAACTTTGTTCCTCTCGACTCCGGTGCCCGGATCGGCGCAGTCGGCGTCTTCCCCAGATCGCGGTCCGAGGGCCTCGCTGACACCCTCGAACCTCCTTCACCTGTCCCAGCAAACCCCCTCCCCCCTGGAACAGGTGAACTCGGTGTCGGATCTTAGTGACGTTCAACCCACAGACTGGGCGTTTGCTGCTTTACAGTCCCTTGCCCAACGGTACAATTGCTTGTTAGCCTATCCCGACAACCGCTATCAGGGCGATCGTCCCCTGACCCGCTATGAATTTGCGGCGGGTTTGAATCTCTGTCTCAATCGGATCGCCGAATCGATCGACAACCGCGCCGCTGATTTGGAGGGAGAAGATTTATCCCGCATTCGCAAATTGCAAGCCGAATTTTCCGCCGAATTAGCAACATTACGAGGTCGCGTCGATGCTTTAGAAATTCGCACGGATTCTTTGGCCGCTAATCAGTTTTCCGCTACTACCCAATTGGTCGGCGAAGCTAGCTTTTTTCTCAGCGGCGCACTGGGGGACGAAAAAGCCAATGATTCGGGAGAATCGGTGGAGTCAAATACGACGTTGGATTATCGGTCTCGGTTGATTTTTAATACCAGTTTTACCGGGAAAGATATGTTGAAAATGTTTTTGGTTTCTGCCAATTCAGCTAGACTGGGGGGAGAGGTGACGGGAACGAATATGACTCGGTTGGCTTTTGATGTGGATACGAATGGCTCGGTTATTTTGGGGAAGATGTTTTATCGGTTGCCGGTGGGGGAAAACTGGCGGGTGAATGTGGATGCAGTTGGCGGGGGATTTAATGCAAATGTGCCGACTTTTAATGAGTTTTTTACTCCGGAAATTACTGGGGCGCTTTCTCGATTTGGCCGCTTCAATCCGATTTATCGCCAAGGGTTGGGCGGGTCGGGCTTGACCCTGACTTATTCACCGAATTCGGCGGTTTCTTTATCTTTGGGATATCTCGCCCCCAATGCCAGCGAACCGACTGGGGGAAATGGCTTATTTGACGGTCGCTTTGCGGCACTCGGACAGGTGGCGTTTGAACCGAGCGATCGCTTCAGAGTGGGGGTGACTTACGTGCGATCCTACGCCCCAGGGTCGCAGGTGGCGGTCTCTGGGGCGATCGGCAGCCAACTGGCAAATCGGCCATTCGGTCAAACGGCAACTTCTACAGACCATTTCGGCGTGCAAACCTCTGTGGGGATTGATTCTCACTTGATTCTCGGCGGATGGGCGGGTTTGACCCTGGCTCGTGCTGAAGATGAAGGGGTTGGGGTTCGCCAGGGGGATGATGCAACGATTTTTAATTGGGCGGTGACCTTAGCCGCTCCCAATTTGGACGATCGCGGTTCGCGCGCCGGCATCGTCCTCGGACAGCCGCCAAAAGTGACGGATAATGACGGTGGAGAGTCGGATGAGGATACTTCGTTTCATTTCGAGGGGTTTTATCGGTATCAGATGACTCCGGGAATCGCGATCGAACCGGGTTTTTTGGCGATCGTCAATCCGGAACATGATGCGGATAACGATCCGATTTGGATCGGCAATCTGCGAACGATTTTTCTGTTTTAACGGGATTTGGCGGGTTCGATGGACGAGCTTCATGGTCGGGAGGGTCTTTACTACAGGACTTACGCACCACCTTCACGGGTAGGGTGGGCAACTTGTTTGCCACCCTACAGCTTGTCTGCTATAATTAAGAACGATTATCATTTTTATGGAGAAGGAATGATTACTGCTGTGGCTGGACCGTGCGGTGTGGGGAAAACCACTTGGATTCGAGAACAGATTGCCCGAGGGGAGAAAGTGCTGTACTTTTGCCCCGGTTCTGACACTTTGCCCATCGACCCAACGTGGATAAGTGCCAATTTTCCCCAGGTGCAAATCTTGAAAGTGGGGGAGGAGTCCCAATTGTTGGAACTGGCAGAAAATGCGGTGGCCTATATCGAGCTAGGATTTCATCTGGACTTTGAGGCGATCGCCCCGGTTTTAGAGCGATATCAGTGCGATCGGGTTGCCATTGTTCCTCAAGGGGTGGAAAATAGTCCCTGGGAGGATTGGAGCGATCGCGTCGTCTTTGTCCCGAGAAGCGAACTTTCCGGAGAGAAACTGGAGATGGTTCGCGGCGTTCTCACCGGAGAGATTCTCGATCCGCCGAGTTTGGAGGTATTTTGGTACGAACTCACTCACGGTGCTTATGGGAAGGTGAGCCGGGTGAAAGGCATTTTTGAACTGGCTGACGGTCAATGCATTGCCGGCAATTTTGTTGCTGATGGCATGGCGGTGGATTTTCAGGCGCTCGATTTACCGCTGTGGTTAGACGGAAGACCCGATCGCTTCAGCGGCATAGAAGTGGTGGGAGAAGGTTTAGATCGAGAAGCGATCGTTAGCACTTTGCAAGATTTCTGTCTTTCTGATGCCGCGATCGCTTATTCCCAAGAACAAATCAAAGAAAACTTACAACTTCCCCAGGAGGTTACGTGATGAAACTCGCCGTCATTTCTTGCATTCATGGCAATATTTTCGCCTTAGACGCCGTTTTAGCCCATATCGAGGGGCAATCCGTGGATAGGATTTTTTGTGTGGGGGATCTGGTCGGATATGGTCCGTTTCCCAATCAAGCGATCGAACGTATCCGCCGCTTAAATATTCCCACTTGTGCCGGGTGCTGGGATGAAGATATTGTGGAAGGATTGAACGCCTGCGAGTGTAGCTATCCCTCCGTTTTGGCCGAAAGGCGCGGCAAACTAGCCCACGAATGGACCGATCGCGAAATTTCTCCAGAAAATCGCGAATTTCTCGCTCAACTTCCCCACAGTTTGCGTCAAGATAATCTCGCCTTCGTTCACGGGAGTCCCAACAGTCCTCACGAATATTTGTTGCCCGATATGGATGCTTTTGTCGCTCTAGAACGAGTGTTCTCAACCGAGGCAGATGTTCTCTTTTGCGGACATACTCACGTTCCCTACGTTCGCACCCTCGATGCCGGCGAATTAAAAATTCGCATCACCCAAAATCACGACCAACAAGGACAAACTTTCACCACCCCACTCAAACGCATCGTGAATGTCGGATCCGTAGGGGAACCGCGTCACGGACGACCGAACGCTACCTATTGTATTTATGATACCGATACCGAACGAGTAACTCTCAAAGAAGTCAGCTACGATTATCAAAAAACCTGTGCGGCAATTGTGGAAAAAGGACTCCCGAAAATTTTTGCGTGGCGGTTGGCTAAGGGTCTGGAATATGCCGAACGCGCCGATAATCCCACCCACATTTGCGAGCGGTAAATGAAGTTGAGGCTATCTGCACTGGAGACTCTTAATGAATTGGGCAATTTTAAGCGGTATTGAAGGGAATTTGGCTGCCTATGAAGCGGTGCTATCCGATATTCACAGACAGAATAATTCAGTAGAAAATCTCTATATTATCGGCGATGTCGTCGGACCGCATCCGGACTGCGATCGGTTAGTCAAACGCATCATAAATCCCCGCAGCGGCGAACGGCAACCGCAAGTTTGTCAGGGATGGTGGGAAGAACAATGTCTGATTTTACACGGACTCGGACGCACTGGAGAACCCACCCAGTTAATCGAAGGGTTTGGCTATCCAACTGTCAAGTTACTGTGGGATTCTGTTTCTCGCTCGACCCTACAGTGGATTCGTTCTCTTGAGTTTGGGTTCTTGGAACTCGATTGTTTGTTGATTCACGGTAGCACCCTGGGGGTTGATGATGAAATTACCCCCGATACTTCCCCTTTAGTTATTCTAGATCGCCTCATGCGAATCGGCGCAAATTCTCTGTTTTGCGGTCGGTCTGGATTAACGTTTCAGTATCAAATTGAAAGCGCAGCGGTTCGAGATACTCTCGCGTCATTAAACCGAAGTGAAGCCGAATCAACAGTGATGCAAACAAATCCTCGTCAAGCGATCGGCGTGGGTCGTGTGGGACGCATCCCAGGACAAGCTACTTATACCCTTTTCAATCCAAACAGCGGCGGAATCGAGTTTAAAACGGTTTATTATGGTCCTCGAAAAGGATTTTCGTCGCCTCTGGTAGCTTGAGTCTCGCAACCCAGTTGAAAGCTAAAAACCGCTCTGTAGGTTTTTGAATTCTGCACTGGCCCTAACCGTCTTCTAATGCTGGCGATATTGCTCGATATTATGTACTCGTGCAAAAATAATTGCAGAGGGTAGGGTGGGCATCGCCACTCTCAGAGGTACCAATCCCGCATCTGTTCTCGAACTGCCAACCCGACAAACTATTAAGGCTTTAACGGACAGTTAAAATGTTAAAATTTTGTATAATGATTCAGTGAAATTTTCAAATGAATGCCAATTACAATTTCCCAAGTAACATGTCTAAAAAAAACCATTCTCCAGAAAGCAAAATGCCCGCTGATTCTCAAGGACAAAGATTGATATTTCCGCGTCCCCGTCGCCTGCGTCGCACCCCTACTTTGCGACGCATGGTGCAGGAAACTCACCTGAGTGTCCGGGATTTGATTTATCCTCTATTTGTCATGGAAGGGGAGGGGCAAAAAGTGGAAATTCCATCAATGCCCCAATGCTACCGCTACTCAGTAGATTTATTACAAGAAGAAGTTGCCCGAGTGGCGGAGCTGGGAATCAATGCGATCGCGCTATTTCCAGTGATTCCTGAAGCGAAAAAAGACGAAAATGGCAGGGAAAGCTACAATGAAGACGGACTGGTTCAGCGCACGGTAAAAGCCATTAAACAAGTCCGGCCCGAAATTCTGGTAATTACTGATGTCGCCTTGGATCCTTACTCCCCCTACGGCCATGATGGAATCGTAGATGAAAAGGGTCAGATTCTCAACGACCCCACGATCGAAGTGTTAGTCAAACAAGCGCTTTCTCATGCCAAAGCCGGTGCGGATATTGTAGCACCGTCTGATATGATGGATGGACGAGTCGGAGCGATTCGCAAGGCAATGGATGCTGAAGGTTATTTTGATGTGGCAATTCTCGCTTATTGTGCGAAGTATGCTTCGGCTTATTATGGCCCGTTTCGCGATGCGTTGGATTCCGCACCTAAATTTGGAGACAAGAAAACCTATCAAATGGATCCGGCAAATGCCCGAGAAGCATTGAAAGAAGTGGCGCTCGATATTGCTGAAGGGGCAGATATCTTGATGGTCAAACCGGCTTTAGCCTATTTAGACATTATCGCCAAAATCAAACAATCCACTCATCTGCCGGTGGCGGCTTATAATGTGAGTGGCGAGTATGCGTTAATTAAAGCGGCGGCTCAACAGGGTTGGATCGATGAGAAAACAGTGATTTTAGAAACTTTAACGAGCATGAAACGGGCAGGTGCAGATTTGATTTTGACTTATTTTGCTCCAGAAGTGGCGCTGATGTTGCAATAATTGTGCCCTGGATTTTCGCCAGAATCCCGGCGCGCCCTTTGTTTATCTTATAGACCTCGGGAAAATCCGAGACTTGGTATTTTCCTTGCCATACGCTCTGATTGACCATGATTATCCTTTTAGTAAAGGAGGGACGAATATAGTGCAAGCGATAGAGAGGAATAAAGTTCCCGTGACGGTCATCTCGGGTTATCTCGGGAGTGGGAAAACCACTTTGCTCAACCGCATTCTCACCCACCAACATGGCAAAAAAGTGGCAGTGATTGTCAACGAGTTTGGAGCGGTGGGTATCGATAACCAACTGGTCATCGATACCGATGAAGAAATATTCGCGATGAACAATGGCTGTTTGTGCTGTACCGTGCGCGGCGATTTGATTCGGATTATCGGTAATTTAATGAAGCGACGCCACAAATTCGAGCGGATTGCGATCGAGACCACGGGACTGGCAGATCCCGGACCGGTGATTCAGAGCTTTTTTCTGGATGAAGATCTGCGATCGCGCCTGTCGATCGATGCAGTAGTGACCCTGGTGGATGCCAAACATATTTGGCAGCACTGGGAAAGCAGCGAATTGCAGGAGCAACTCGCCTTTGCTGATGTCATTTTAATTAACAAAATTGACCTAGCTAACGAAGAAGAATTAGTCAGACTAGAAAAGCGAATCCGAAGGATAAATGCACTCGCTAAAATCTATCGCACTCACCAGAGTCAAGTGGAGATGAATGCCCTCCTGGGAGTCAGCGCTTTCGACCTCAATCGAGCGCTGGAAATCGCTCCAAATTTTTTAACTGAAGACGCCCACGAACATGATGAAACCTTGAGTTCCATCGCCCTGGTAGAACCCGGTGCATTGGATGGAGAGAAGCTCAACAACTGGCTGGCGGAATTGTTGCAAAATCAAGGGCAGAACATCTTTCGGATGAAGGGAATTTTCCATCTGGCTGGGGAAGACGATCGCTTTGTGTTCCAAGGGGTGCATATGTTATTTGATGGCGCTCGTGACCGACGGTGGAAACCCCAAGAAACCCGCAAAAACGAACTGGTATTTATCGGTCGCGAATTGAACAAAATCCAATTAGAAGAGGGGCTAAAAAGTTGTTTAGTTTAGGACAAGATAAGCAACCCAAAATCGGCGTTTCGCCTCCTTGGCGAAAACACTGGCAAGCTATGTTATCCGATTACGTGACTGGTTTAACTTGGTCGCCAGACGGAAAATTTTTAGCGGCAATTTCCGCAGCGGGTGAGGTGGTAGTATGTGACAATTTCCCGGAGCCATCGTTGAAATACTTGCAAGATAAAACCGGGGGGTCGATGGATTGTATCTCGATTTCCGGTGATGGAAAGTTTGTCGCAGCAGGTGGACAAGAGGGAAAGGTAAAAGTTTGGCAAGTTGATGCAAAAGAAGGGGAATTAATAGCCACTCTAGAATGGGGGAATTGGATCGATAAATTATGCTGGAGTCCAAAAGAAAATTGGCTCGCATTTAATGTGGGATCCGAAGCGATCGTCTGGGATGCAGGGAGAAAAGAAAATCTGGCGAGGCTGAATTTTGAGACCTCTAGCATTTTAGCGATCGCTTGGCAACCCGGTGGAGAATATTTGGCGATCGGCGGCAATCTAGGGGTAAAAGTTTGGGATCGGCGAGATTGGCACAAGTCGCCTTATCACTTAGATCTACCGTCAGCATCAGTGGCGATCGCTTGGTCTGTAGATGGAGAGTTTCTTGCTGCTGGAAATCTCGATAACTCGGTGCTTGTGCTGTCTTTCAGCAATCCTGACTCTTGGAGTATGCTCGGGTTTGAGGGCAAAGTGCGGCAACTGGCCTGGTCCGATCGACCCACTACACTTGGTGCGCCGTTGCTGGCGATCGCCAGTGCGGAACAAGTGACAATCTGGGAAAAGCAGTTCGACGAAAGTATCGGATGGGACGGTTGGGAATTAAGCGGACATCTCGACGTGGTTCAGGCGATCGCCTTTCAACCGCAAACGTTTCATCTCGCCTCCGCCGCCGAGGACGGTCAAGTCTGTATCTGGTACGATGCAGAACAGGTGTGGCAAATGCTTCCCGGTGCGCCAGATGGTTTTTCCTGTTTAGCATGGCATCCCAAAAATGAATTTCTCGCCGCTGCTGGTGCTAACGGAGAATTACTCATTTGGTCTCAATCCAATCCCGGTCAAAAATTTGCCCGCTCTTGGCCTAATTAAGCCTTTCTTCTCCGCATCAAACCTAAACCCAACCCTGTTGTATTTGTTAAGAAAATCTCTGCCATGTCTGCACCTTTACCAGAAAAACTAGCTCAAATCGTCCAACGCTTTCAGCGCCACTCCGATGTCAAAAAGCGTTACGAACAGTTGCTGTGGTACGCCAAACATCTACCACCTTTTCCCGAAGAAGGCAAAAGTCCAGAAAACAAAGTCCCTGGCTGCATTTCCCAAGTTTATATTACCGCTTACTTCCAGAACGGAAAAATCTATTTTCAAGGAGATTCCGATGCTCAGATATCTAAGGGATTGCTCGCCTTGTTAATCGAAGGCTTAAATGGACTAACTCCCACAGAAATTATCAACCTATCCCCTAGCTTTATTCACCAAACTGGCTTACCTGTCAGTTTAACCCCCTCTCGGTCTAATGGCTTTTACAATATATTTAAGAAGTTACAACAAAAAGCAATGGTCTTGCAAAATACTTCTTCACTGCATTCGCCTTAAACCCTGACGATGCCCGATTCGAGTCGCCATCCAAAAGAATGGCTTAATCCCCTGGCCATCTCCTGGGGTTTGGTTGTTAACTTTTACGGTTTTTTATGGACAGTAAGCTAATGAGTTTATCTAGTTTTCCCAATGGAATGTCTGCCGCCTCTGTGCGCTCTTCTGTTTCAGAGAATATTCAATCCCAGGTATCTGAATTAGAAATGATTCAGGCAGTGCGAACGCTGCTGATTGGACTGGGAGAAAATCCCGATCGCGAAGGATTGGTCGATACTCCTAAACGAATGGTCAAAGCGTTAAAATTTTTAACCCAGGGATATCATCAGTCCCTTGACGAATTGCTCAATGGCGCAGTTTTTACAGAAAATACCGATGAAATGGTGTTGATTCGGGATATCGATATCTTTAGCTCCTGCGAACACCATATTCTGCCGATCCTCGGTCGCGTTCACGTTGCTTATATTCCACAAGGTCGGGTGGTTGGATTGTCTAAAATTGCCCGAATTTGTGAAATGTATGCGCGACGCTTGCAAGTGCAAGAACGCTTAACCGCACAAATCGCCGATGCGATCGAAGGATTGCTCAAACCTCAAGGGGTTGCTGTGGTGGTGGAGGCCACCCACATGTGCATGGTGATGCGCGGCGTAGAAAAACCGGGTTCTTGGACGGTTACCAGTGCCATGCGGGGTCTATTTGCTGAAGATCCGAAAACTCGTCACGAGTTTCTCACCTTAATTCGTCATCCCCCCACATTCCGCTAACATCTTACCCGATCCAGGCCGTTGTCAAATCATGGGATGATATCGAGATTCCTTTGACTGGGGTTCCCAGAGGATGCTGGGAACTTCAGGAAACTATCCCTCCCTACATTCGATATGCAAAATGATTTGGCTGCTTTTTAGTCAGCCATTTTTTTATGGATGAAAGTGCTACAAAATTCTATATATCTCACTTCCTGAAAAATACCGCTCGTGGAGACCCGCGATCGGTTTTTGGCGGTTACATCCAACAGGTCTGGGGCGTAAGTTTGTTATTTCCTTCCACCGGATACCAGCGCAAATGGCTCCAAAAACATCCGGATTGTCGCCTAACAGCAGTTTCAGGTTTTCTGTGATGGTCACAATCCAGCGAAATTGAAGGGTGTTATCTGCGATTGGCTGTCCGTCACTGTCGGGGTAAACGATTTTTTTAGCGTGGGAAACCATACACACTTCTCCGACTATCGCCTCAGTTTTAGCGTCTCTGCGAAACTACAGAATTTTTTCAAAGACCGCTCTGGTTTAATTATAGTTTAAAATATAAAAAAAAGGCACTCGGTTTTTCGCGATCGCTTGTCAGACCGAGGGGCAATACCCAATCGGCGACCAAGGGCATCTTTTCCTAATGCTGGCGCTTCTGTTTTTTCCACATGCCTGGTGCTAAACTGATAAAATCGGATTGACAAGGCAACCCATCAGGAGGAAATCCATGACCCAAAGCCTTGACCCTACTATTTTACCCCCTCCCTTTCCCGACCACACTCAGTTACCCGAGTCGGATGGTACTTTTGTGAAAAACTTTCAGGAGCATCCACAAAGCATTTTGCTCACCGATTCCCTCGGGCCAGTATTGCAACGCATTCATCCCGACGGACAATATGCGATCGGGCAAGATTGCGGCATTTATTGGCGCGAAACCGACCCCCCGGAAAAAGGAGCGGAGGCCCCGGATTGGTTCTACGTTCCCAATGTTCCCCCAAAACTTGACGGTCAAATTCGCCGTTCCTATGTGCTGTGGCGAGAATATATTTCGCCGCTAATTGCCTTAGAATTTGCTTCGGGAAATGGGGAAGCAGAACGCGATCGCACCCCATTAAGACGAGGCGAAACGGGAGAACCGACCAAACCGGGAAAATTCTGGGTTTACGAACAAATCGTGAAAGTTCCCTACTACGGGATTTACGAAATTAACAATGGCAAGTTAGAAGTTTATCGCTTAGTCAATGGCTTTTCTTATCAGAAAATGTCTCCCAACGATCGCGGACACTATGCGATCGAACCTTTAGGGGTAGAATTGGGGTTGTGGCACGGTAGCTATCAAAACCAAACCCAACTGTGGCTGCGCTGGTGGGACGATCGCGGGAATCTCTTGCTCACCGGATCCGAACGGGCCGAAGCCGAACGCCAACGGGCCGAAGCCGAACGCCAACGGGCGGAAAATGCAGAACGGGCGCGCCGCGATTCAATTCCCCGGTTATTAGCAATGGGATTAACCGTGGAACAAGTTGCGGAAGCGCTGAATTTAACCGTGCAAGAAGTCCGAGAAAATTCTCCGGATTAAGGCGATTTTTCGATGGGTTTCCGGTGGATTATATCCTGTCCGGTGGATTACCCATCGAAACTAGCCCGCGTAGGAGCAGCTCAGTCCGCATTTAGCCCTACCCTGACCCAGGGGATTTTTCAGACTTATGGAATGAGCGGATATGAGATAAGATAATAGATAGCCGTAATCGAGTTTTGTTTGAGCAATTATGACGAAGACCGGAACCACGCAATCAACGCCATCCAACGTAGCTTCCAGCTATACTAGCATTGGGGGGACGAAGCAGAAGTATGTTTGGCACTGGAACCAGCAAGCGATCGCGGTTGCTTACGAAACGCGGGGAGAAGGGACGCCGATGCTGTTGCTTCCGGCGCTGAGTACCGTGTCCAGTCGCGGGGAAATGCGCGAAATTGCCGCAGGATTATCCGATCGCTTTCAAGTGGTGGCCTTAGATTGGCCGGGATTTGGCGACTCCGATCGCCCCGCCCTCGACTATTGCCCGCAATTATACCATCAATTTCTGGCGGATTTCGTTGCATCCACCTTCGATCGCCCGATCGCGATTGTAGCGGCGGGTCATGCTTCCGGGTACGCCATGCGACTGGCGAAAATGCAGCCAGAACGGGTAGACAAAGTGGTGTTAGTCGCCCCCACGTGGCGCGGTCCCCTGCGGGTTATGGGAGTGCCGGATCCGGTGCGAGATTTTGTCCGAGAAATGGTTCGCACCCCGGTTCTTGGCGATTTGCTTTACGATCTCAATACCCAACCGGCCTTTTTGCAATTCATGTACGAACAGCATGTGTTTGTGGATAAGGCACATTTAACCCCGGAGTTTATCGCGCAGAAACAGGAGAATACCCAACACGCGGGGGGTAGATTTGCACCGGTGGCTTTTGTTACCGGCACCCTGGATCCGGCAAGCGATCGCGCCGAGTTTCTCGGATACTTTCAACCCTTACCGGTGCCGGTGAAAGTGATTATCGGCGATCGCGTTCCCTCGGGGTCGAGAACCGAAATGCAAACCCTGACGCAGTTACCGGGAGTGCTGTCAGAAGTGCGTCCCGGTTCTTTGGGAATGCACGAAGAATATCCCGCTGCTGTATTGGAGGCGATTGGGGACTTTGTGTAAGAGTTAAAATCGCCGTCGGTGGATAACGAATTAAAGCGGGCGATCGCCCGCTTTTTAGGAGTTTAGTCCCAGTTTTTCAGCAAGCGCAATCCGCTGAGAGTGACTAACAAAGTAGAACCCTCATGTCCCATCACCCCCAGGGGCATGTTGAGACTCCCGGCAAAATTGGCGATTAACAATAGGGCGATAAACCCGAGAGCAAAGGCCATATTTTGCTTGATAATCCGATTGGCGCGACGCCCTAACTCAATGGCGCGATCGAGTTTCTCTAGCCGATTTGCCATTAACACGATATCGGCAGTTTCTAAGGCAACATCGCTTCCCGCCCCGCCCATTGCAATGCCGATATTGGCTAAGGCTAAAGCGGGAGCATCGTTAATCCCATCTCCCACCATTGCTACGGTTTGATACTGTTTCTGAAGCTGTCGAATAACGGTGAGTTTCTCTTCGGGAAGCAAGTCGGCATAGAAGCGATCGATGCCCAGTTCTCTGGCGACGCTATTGGCGGTTTGTTGGTTGTCGCCGGTGAGCATGACTATCTGTTGGATGCCCAGTTTCTTTAACCGTTTCATCATTGGGCGGGCGTGAGGGCGCAGGGTGTCGGCGAGGGAAATTAAGCCGATAATTTTCCCGGATTTTGCTACCCAAACTACGGTTTGTCCAACGGATTCTAAACAGGCGCTTTTTTGGCACAATTCTTGAGGCAATTCGGGAACGATATCGCGCAAAAAACTGCTTTTTCCTACCCAAATTTTTTCGTCGCCTACTTCTCCGGAAATCCCGTGCCCGGTTTGCGCTTGCACTTGAGTGGCGGCTTCCCAGGAGAGGGATTGGGCTTTGGCGGTACTGGCGATCGCTTCACCGATGGGATGTTCGGAACAGGATTCTAAGGCGGCGGCTAAGCGCAATACTTCGCTTTCCGAGTATCCGCTGGCGGGGATAATTCGCTTTACTTGAATGTCGCCAGTGGTCAGGGTTCCGGTTTTATCAAATGCCACTGCTTTTACCGTGCCGATTTTTTCTAACTGCGCGCCATTTTTAAATAAAATTCCCTGTCTTGCTCCATTGGCAATTCCGGAGAGTAAGGCAGGCATAATTGATGCCATCAATGCACAAGGAGAGGCGACAACTAAAAAGATTAATGCGCGGTAAATGGTGGTTTCCCAGCTCCAGCCAAACCAAATCGGCGGCACCCACGCGAGCAGCAATCCCACCGCTACAATAACTTTAGCATAGGTTCGCTCGAATGCCTCGATAAATTCTTGGGAGGGAGGGGCGTCGGTTTGTGCTTGTTCGACTAAGCGAATGACGCGCTGAATCAGGCTGCTTTCTGGGGCGCGATCGACGCTGACGCGCAAGACTCCATTGCCATTTAAGGTGCCGGCAAAGACCCGATCGCCGATGGTTTTATCTACCGGTAACGATTCGCCGGTAATTGGGGCTTGATTCACCGACCCCTTTCCTTCTACTATCTCACCATCGGTGGGAATCAGTTCTCCGGGTTTGACTAAGACGATATCGCCGATTTGTAACTGTGCGATCGCGATTTCTCGTTCTTCTCCGCCCACGATCGCCCGCGCTGTATCCGGCGTCACCGCCATCAAGGTGCGAATGTTGCGATCGGTTCGCTGCATGGCAATATCTTCTAACGCACCGCTAATCGCAAAAATCAAAATCAGCACCGCTCCATCGATAATTAAGAAGTAGTCTGCTTGCCATAATCCTAACGCCGCCGCCCCCAAGGCGGCAACGATCATCAGTAAATCTACATCGAGTTCTTTTTCTTCCCATAAAGTGGCGAGTCCTTCCTTCGCACTTTGATAGCCGCCGATGCAATAGCCGGCGCTTAACAGTAACAGGGCGACTCCGACCCCGCCGAAGTGCAGCGCTAACCATCCTCCGCACAGGAGAATGCCACAAGCGAGGGCTGCCGCTGCTTCTGGATACTTTTGGTACAAAAGCGCCAGGGAATTTCTATACAATAACTTCTGATTCATGGTTGGTTGAGGATTTAATCGCCGGGGTGAGGTTTCTCGCAAGGATTGGAGAGGGCGCTCTCGCAGATTCGTGAGCCTCTCCGCTCGAATTTTTGTATTATAACTGATGGGGGTACCCTCCCGGTTTGTCAATCGATTATTTAACGATATTTTAATATTTTGTAACCTTTGGGGGAGCGATCGCTCTCCCGAGGGATTCGCTTCCCTTTAACTGCGAAATTTTCTCGATGCTTTGGGGCCATTTTCGGCCAAGCTCATTCTCGGATATACGCCCATAACGGGCGCTGGGAGGGCGTATCGAGTTTTGCACTCCCCTGCCGACGCGCCCCGAGTTAACACTAAAAACTAGCAATTGTGTTAATTATTGTAAAAACTGGTTATAAAACTGGAAAAATGCGATATAAATAGAAAGAACGAATTTCGACTCCCTCGAGTAGAACAACTCAATGGTTGCTAAACCCGGAGGGCGTCAATCAGGAGCAGCCAAGTCAGCACCCCGCTCTAAAGAGACGGGGCTTCTAGCCCCTGACTTTAGGTAGCTGACCAGCCTAAGCCCTACGA
>NZ_JAJENT010000950.1:0-274 GCF_035615515.1 Phormidium sp. CCY1219 | reverse complement strand
AGAGTGCCAAAAGCACTCACATGCAAACATTTTGCTGCTTTACTTGTAATTCCTTTCCCCGAGAATCCGTATCCTCCTACCGACAGATTTTCGATTCACTTTCTCAAGGAAACCGGGATACAACCGTAGGGTGGGCATTGCCCACCCTACCTACCCTTGTTCCAGAGTAGGGTGGGCAATGCCCACCCTACCTACCCTTGTTCCAGAGTGCCAAAAGCACTCACATGCAAACATTTTGCTGCTTTACTTGTAATTCCTTTCCCCGAGAATCCGT
>NZ_JAJENT010000949.1:0-674 GCF_035615515.1 Phormidium sp. CCY1219 | reverse complement strand
CCCAACCGATTTTGTAAACTCGCCCATTTTTTCGGTTCTGCCTCACGGGTTCTCACCTGTAATGCCGCTTCATAACAGGCAATTGCCCGATGCCAGTTCTCTAGTTTGTCTCCTTCGATTCGATTGCGATAAGTTCCGCCCAGATTGAATTGTACCATTGCCCAATCTTTGGGATACTCTTCACATGTATAGACTTCTAATGCTGCTTCATAACAGGCAATTGCGGTTTCCAAATTCTCCGCTTTATCTCCGCGAATGCGCTTAGAGTAAGCATGACCCAAAGTCTTCTGAGTCATTGCCCAATTTTTGGGATAAGTTTCACGGGAGTAAGCAGTTAAATTTTCTTGATAAATCCTAATTGCTTGTTCGATACTTTCTGCTTTTTCTATGGGATAATCATAGAAATAAATATTAGCCAAATAATGAGAAGCAGCAGCCATCCACTTGATATCATTGACTTCCCGATAAGATTTCCTGGATAGCTCATAGTTCTCTACTGCATTATGGAATTGCTCTAATTTTCCATAGCATCGAGCCAACATATACTGAGAATTGGCAATTTTATAAGTTTTTCCACTCTCCTCATCCAAAGATTCCGCTATCTGCAAAGCAGATTCAAAGCCAGATAATGCCTCCTGATATTGCTGGATATTAAACTGAAACATTGCTAAGTC
>NZ_JAJENT010000948.1:0-329 GCF_035615515.1 Phormidium sp. CCY1219 | reverse complement strand
CCCAACCGATTTTGTAAACTCGCCCATTTTTTCGGTTCTGCCTCACGGGTTCTCACCTGTAATGCCGCTTCATAACAAGCAATTGCCTGATGCCAGTTCTCTAGTTTGTCTCCTTCGATTCGGTTGCGATAAGTTCCGCCCAGATTCACTTGTACCATTGCCCAATCTTGGGGATAGGCTTCACGGGTATAGACTTCTAATGCCGCTTCGTAGTAACGAATGGCGGTTTCCAAGTTTTCCGCTTTGTCTCCGGGAACATCGTCAGAGTAGATATTACCCAACCGATTTTGTAAACTCGCCCATTTTTTCGGTTCTGCCTCACGGGTTCT
>NZ_JAJENT010000947.1:0-1613 GCF_035615515.1 Phormidium sp. CCY1219 | reverse complement strand
TGCAACTGTTCGGCTCGTTGATTGCCTTGCTCTAATTCGGAGCGCGCTTCATCGAGTTGAGATTGCAACTGTTCGGCGCGTTGATTGGTTTGCTCTAATTCGGAGCGCGCGTCATCGAGTTGAGATTGCAACTGCTCGGCGCGTTGATTGGTTTGCTCTAATTCGGAGCGCGCGTCATCGAGTTGAGATTGGAATTGAGAATCAGTTTGATGGGCTTGTTCTAAATCCGATTGCAGTTGAGAAGCGCGTTGATTCGCTTGCTCTAACTGGGAGCGGGTTTCATTTAACTGGGATTCAAGTTGGGAGGTATTCCCTTCTGCCTGTTGTAAGCGATTTCGGGTTTGTTCTAACTCAGAATTGAGTTGAGAGGAATGGGAGTCTGTCTCCTCTAAGCGCTGGCGGGTTGCTGTTAGTTGAGAGTGCAGTTCGGAGGAATTGCGTTCTGCTTGTTCTAAGCGAGTGCGGGTTTCCTCTAATTCTAATTGGAGTTGAGAATTTTGCTGGATTGCGGGTTGTTCTAAGTTGGATGGCAAGGATTCGGAAGGAGGCGCGTCCGCGTCGGCTTGCGATCGCGGTTCGGAGGTGGGGGGTTGTGGGGGTTGTGTGGCCACGGGGGGCGAAGGTTGTGCCATTTCCTCCCGAGCGGTTTCCGGGGTCACTGTGGGGGCGATCGCCTCGGGTAACTCCACTTGGGGCAGTTGTAATCCAGCGGCGGACAATTGTTGGACTAAGGTTTGATTGGCTTCGATCCGGAACCAGTAATAGACCGCGCGAGCCACATCAGGACCGAGGCGCTCGATGGAAGAAATCGTGTCCATATCGGCGTTAGAGAGTGCGGATACGGTAGAAAAGCGATCGCTGAGCAATTTAGCGTGGGTGCGACCGATTCCGGGAATCCCCAAACCGGATAATACTTTCGACCAGGGCAATGAGGTAGATTTAGAAATTGCTTTGAGCAAATTCTTCGCCGATTTTTTCCCCATGCGCTCTAACCTCACCAGTTGCTCGGCGGTTAAGTCGTACAGATCTGCTACAGAGCGGACCAATCCGCTCTCGAGGAGCTGCTGCATCAGTTTTTCCCCCATCCCATTAATTTCCAAGGCATCGCGACTGGCCCAATTGAGCAGGGTTGCGGGGAGAATTGCCGGACAAGATGAGTTAATACAGCTCGTTTCCTCATTATGGTCTTTTACCAAGGGGGAGCCGCATTCGGGGCAGTGGACGGGCATGTGAAAGGGGCGAGCGCCGGCGGGGCGTTCTTCCGGCACCACGGCCACAATTTCGGGCATTTCTTCTTTGCCCCGATAGCGCACGATCGCGGTGTCGCCGATGTGGGGGTCTAGCTCGGCGAGGCGATGACTTCCGCGCACCGTAGCTTGAGAAATTTTGGTTCCCGCTACTTCCACCGGGGAAATTTCGGCGATCGGGGTCAAGTGGCCGCTGCGTTCCACCTGGATATTTATCGCGTCTATTTGCGTGCGGACTTCTTCTTTGCTATTATCGGGCGTCACTTACTTTGTACCTCCTGTAATCTTTATCATGATAACCTCCGATACGTTTGGAAACCCCCGTGCTTTAGCCGGGGGAGGAAAAACGAACGTGCGGCTTTAGCC
>NZ_JAJENT010000946.1:0-257 GCF_035615515.1 Phormidium sp. CCY1219 | reverse complement strand
CTAACCCGGCGATTGCCTGTGGATTGCCCGCGCCAATTTTCCCCAAACTTTCTGCCGCTAGCCAGCGGGTATATTCAAATTCAGACTCGGCGATTAAATTGACTAACCCGGCGATTGCCTGTGGATTGCCGGGGTCAATTTTCCCCAAACTTACTGCCGCTAGCCTGCGGGTCAATTCAAATTCAGACTCGGCGATTAAATTGACTAACCCGGCGATTGCCTGTGGATTGCCCGCGCCAATTTTCCCCAAACTTTCT
>NZ_JAJENT010000945.1:0-1241 GCF_035615515.1 Phormidium sp. CCY1219 | reverse complement strand
AACTATACTCGGAGGCAGGCGGCAGAGATTTTAGGGGAAATCGGACAAGGAAATCCTCAAGCCATTGCTGCGTTGGTTAATCTTATCGCTACCACTGAGGATGACGATACCTTTGAGGAGGCGGCTTGGAGTTTAGAAAAAATCGGACAAGGAAATCCTCAAGCCATTGCTGCGTTGGTCAATCTTTTCTCCACCACTGAGGATGAATATACCCGGATGCAGGCGGCTGAGAGTTTAGGGGAAATCGGACAAGGAAATCCTCAAGCCATTGCTGCCTTGGTCAAAGTTATCGCTACCACGGAGGATGAAGATACCCGGATGCAGGCGGCTAAGAGTTTAAGGAACATCGACCCTGGAAATCCCGAGGTGATCGCTGCTTTGGTTAATCTTCTCTCCACCACGGAGGATGAAGATACCCGGATGCAGGCGGCTAAGAGTTTAGGGAAAATCGGACAAGGAAATCCCGAGGCTGTTGCGGCGTTGATCAATCTTCTGGTCACTGCTGAAAAGAAAGCCACCCGGAAGCAGGCGGCAAAGATTTTAGGGAAAATCGGACAAGGGAAGCCAGAAGCAGTTGCGGCGTTGGTCAATCTTCTCGCCACTACTGAGAATAAAGCTACTCGGAAGCGGGCGGCAAAGATTTTAGGGAAAATTCTCACCACACCCCAACAATATGCAGGAGTTGTCACCGCCTTAAAAGACAACCTCGGCGATGAAGTTTACCAAAACAACTTTAAACGATTCGAGGAATGCTACAACCTCATCTGGAACTGTGCCGAAAATCTCCCCTATCCCGAATTTTACCAAGCATGGCACAATCCCCCCACCACCCCCCATCCCGAAGTCACCGAACAAACCCCCCATAGTGGCGAACCCTCTTTCGCCTCTCCACTCACCTGGGAATCCCTGCAACACCTGCCCCTGTATTGCCTCAACGCCGACCTCCTCGCTGACGAAACCCGCGAACCGGAAATCGCCCTCACCCTCAGCGAACTGATTTGGGAAATCACCTGTCCCGACGAAGACCCCCCGGAACCCGCCACCCCCGCTGAACTGCGCCGCCACCTCAAAACCCTAAAACGCCGTAACCTCCTCCCCCACCGTGCCATCCTCTTCGGTAGCGAAACGGTTTCCACCCCGACCCAACCCACCCCAGAACTCATCGCCTTTTGCCAAAAACTGACGGGGGTAATTGCCGTTGCCTTCCTCACCGACGACCCCCTAGAAGCGCCGTTAAAAGG
>NZ_JAJENT010000944.1:0-1049 GCF_035615515.1 Phormidium sp. CCY1219 | reverse complement strand
CCCCGCGTGTGTGTGGGTGGGGGTCCCCGCGTGTGTGTGGGTGGGGGTCCCCGCGTGTGTGTGGGTGGGGGTCCCCGTGCGGCTTTGGGGGCGTTGGCCTTGGCCGTGGCCTTGGCCGTTTTTTCGCTCCCCGGTGCCTTGGGTTTTTTGTGGGTGGGGGTGTGGGTCCTGTTGCTGGGCCTATCGGGTGGCGCCTTTGCCTTTCGGTCCCGTCCGTGCCGTTCCCTTTTCCCCTTTCCCTTTCTTCCCTCGGTTTCCGCCTTTCCGGGCGTTGGCGGTTGCCTTGGTGCCGGTGGTGGGTTGCTCGGTTGCTGCCTGGTCCCCTTGGCCTGCCCGGTGGGTCCTCGGTTTCCTCGGCTCTCGCCTTTCCTCCCCTCCTTTCCTGTTTTTATTATAGCACGGGGTCAGGCTTTTGTGGGGGTTTTTTGGGTTTTTTTTGGTTTTTTTTGTGTTTTTTTGGTTTTTGGTGTTGACTTTTTCGTCATCTTTTTTTCTGTTGCTTTTTCTGTTGCTTTTTTGCCCGACCCCGTGCTATAATAAAGGAGTCGAGTTAAGGATGTACTATGTCCAGTGAGATTATTCGCTTGCCGATAGAAGCACATGAGGCGATCGCCAGGAGTTCGGCAGTGGGATTTTCCGGGTCGCGGCGATCGCCGGATGCGATCGCTGCTGATAATATTTCCGCGGCGATTGCTGCTGTACCAGCTGATGTACCGATTTCAGTGGGTTGCCAGCGCGGGGTCGATGCGTTTGTGCGTGCGGCTTGTGCGCGTGCAAAAGTATTTAGCGTGTCGGATTTTAATATTTTGGGCCGCGGAGCGTATGCGGCGCGGTCAATTGCTTGCGTTCGGTCAGTTAAGGTTCCCGATGGCTTGTGGATTTCGTTTCCGGCTTCCGATTGTCCAGCCGATTTAAAGCCGTCAAGTTCTAGCTCTCGTTGCTTTTCCGGGAAAGGATCTGGCACTTGGGCCTCGCTTGCTTTTGCGGTTGGATTGGGGGTGGAATCGCTGCTGTGGTTGCCCCACGGCATCTCACCGCCGCCGTGGGGG
>NZ_JAJENT010000943.1:0-2568 GCF_035615515.1 Phormidium sp. CCY1219 | reverse complement strand
ACGAACAAAAAATATCACCTCCATTACGGAGGTGATATTTGCAGATTGCTAATTTTCTATTCCGTAATACTCTCGAAGTTCTTCCGAGAGTTGCCCACGCTGCTTGACGATCTGCGCGATCGCCCGCCTCACTTCATCGCGCCAGTTGTCATTTTGCTTGAGCGCTTCGACCATCGATGGCTCGATCCAAATCGATAGCTTCGATTTCAAAGACTCTGGGCGATCGCCTTTCTGAAACTGGAATTTTTCCAGCTCAGGATTTCCCCCGGGTCTTCCTCTTCCCATTGGAGCCTCCTCATGTACTTACTCTATTCTAGCACGGGGTCTCCCTAAAAAAGATTGTAAAGAAAAGTTACAACCCCTTGCTTTTTGCCTGACCCCGTGCAATAATAAAAGTGTGGTTAAGACAAGAACCTTGAAAATTCAATAAGGATCCTTTTCACCTTGCTTCAGGAGAGACAGATTGGGCAAGGTACTTGGATCCAATGAAATCAATGCAAGTAGACTAAGGAGATTAACGATGGCAAAAGTAGTTTTCGGCTTTTTCAAAAGCGACAAGGCTTATTATAGTGCCTTGTGGAATCAAATAAAACACTGGAAAGATTCCAAACAAGCACTAAGTTTAAGTGTAGAGCAAAAAAATCAAAAAGTGTGGCATCGTGGCCACATAGTATTGGAAGAAAAAATTTTCATTCCGATAGTACGATTCAAAACAAAAGACAATCGAATAATGTCGCGGCGGTGTAGCCTAAACGGATTGCCGATTTATGCAATCGAAAAAGTCAGCCAGGAGGTGTATGAAGTTCGTCCACTTTCAGGGAGCAATAATTCCAAAGAAAATCAAGTTTACTTTACGTCAGAACAGGACTGCACATGTCCGGCATGGCGGAAAAACACTGGATTAATTGGAGGCCGGTGCAAGCATCAACTGATGCTTCAAACGGAATTTCAACAAATTAAGGCAGCGAAAAAGCTGCTTGAGAAACAAATAATCCCAGCACATCCCCAAAAAATCCAAAAAGCAGAGCCAGCAAGCGTAAAGTTGGTACAACTTTGCAACGGATATTCCCCCTTTCCGGGTTGTCAACTCCGAGCAGAAAGCGGTGATAGTGGATACGATTTTAAGGTCCTAGGGGAAGTAGAGGACCGGGCAAACAAACAAAGAATCACCGCTTGCTTTGGATTGATACATCCGCAACCGAACAACAGATTTACCTATTCAAATCGGAGAATTTACAGCCAAGGAAATCCATTGCAAACCGAGGAAAATATTGCTCGTGCTTGTCGCGAGTTAAAAAATAACTCGGATTACAAAAATTGTAGTTTTTGGGAAGAAAAACCCAAAAATGAAGAGAACGAAGAAGTAGATATGAATAACTTATTTTCTGCTTCAATAAATCTCCAAAAGGCAAAAATTCCACAAAAAACGTACACCTATCGAGTAATCAGGAATAACAACGACCTGTGGAGTTTTTACAATACCGATACGAATTCATTTGCCGATCAGGCAGTGTATTACGAAGAAATTAACGAACGAACACGACGATTGCACAATCAAGGCCACAAAATAGAAATACTATCACCGAAAGGACATTTTCGTTGGAATGGAGAGGTATGGCGTTCTGTTGGTAGGAATTAACTAAATCGCATCCTCCCAGCTGCAGATGGGAGGATAGGGTTTAGTCCCTAGTT
This sequence comes from Phormidium sp. CCY1219, assembly GCF_035615515.1. GTDB lineage: Bacteria > Cyanobacteriota > Cyanobacteriia > Cyanobacteriales > Laspinemataceae > CCY1219. The sequence continues at coordinate 876 of NZ_JAJENT010000943.1, read as the reverse complement.
GAGTACAGAAAAGAGGAAAAAAAGGAAAATGGACAACAACAGCAAACCAACTTTATCGGTTTTTGGTGCTCCAACAGAAAACGCTTTAATCTTGCCAGAAATGCCATTTGCCTTGCGCAATAACTGCCAATCTGGCAAATGGACGACTGGCGACGAAGAATACGGCTCTAAAATAGCCATGACTATTTTGAAGTTTAGCAAATTTTTCGGCAATCTTGGCCAAACAAAAAACACCCTTTGGGGACAAATTTGGTTCGTGGCTGAAGCCGGAGAAATGCCCCATAATGTGGTGATGGTAACTTACATTAAAGGGCGCAGCCTGAATGACTTTAATCGCTTGGTAGTATCCGTGCAGGCTCGGGGAATTGAGCCAGCCGAGGGAATTTTTATTCCCGAATTCGTCAAGCATTCCGGTCAGAAACCCGATGAAACCGGGGTGTTGAGGCCAATTAACTATTATAGCCTGAAATGGGATTGGGCGGAACGAACCAACTGGGAGGTAATCGAACAAGCAGCATCTATGCTCGAAGACCCGCAAAATGTCAGTCGGTTGATTGATTTGCAGGGCACCCGGGAAATGGTTTGTTTGGATAATTTGAATCCCCATGAAATTGCTTGTTTGATGGAAGAACAAAAAAACCCAATCGAAAAACTTCCGCCAGTTGAATGACTCTAAATAACTGTTAGTTCTAACAGTTATTTCTGAAAAATTCTTGCGATCGCTTCCTTCGGATCTATTTGGAGGCGATCGCACACCTCTAGCAGGTGATTTAGCAAAAGCGCGAGAAGGTCGGATTTAGTGTCTCTTGCGCCTGTCGCGCGCGCGATCGCCTGATTGAAGCGATCGCTATCACCTTCTAGCGGGCGAAACCCAAG
>NZ_JAJENT010000942.1:0-228 GCF_035615515.1 Phormidium sp. CCY1219 | reverse complement strand
CCACCCTCACCGGGCATAGTGCCCGGGTAAGGGCAGTGGCCATCACCCCGGACGGCACAGGGGCGGTTTCTGCATCATACGATAACACCCTGAAACTGTGGGACTTGGCCACTGGGTCGGAACGGGCCACCCTCACCGGGCATAGTGACCTGGTAATGGCAGTGGCCATCACCCCGGACGGCACTGGGGCGGTTTCTGCATCAGACGATAACACCCTGAAACTGTGGG
>NZ_JAJENT010000941.1:0-422 GCF_035615515.1 Phormidium sp. CCY1219 | reverse complement strand
CATCGCCCCAACATATACCGAGAATTGGCAATTTTATAAATTTTTCCAGTATCCTCATCCAAGGATTCCGCTATCTGCAAAGCAGCTTCAAACCCAGATAAAGCATCCTGATATTGCTGGATATTAAACTGAAATCGTGCTAACTCGTATAGACAACTATATTCAGCAACGCGATCGCCCGTTTCCCGGAAAATCTCTAACCATCGCTGGTAAGACGAGATAACCCGTTCATCCTGTTTCAACTCCCGATACAAATTCACCAGATATTCTAATCCCGATAAAGCCCACTTTGTCTCCTTAACTTCCACATACAACTCAACCGCTTGCTCATACCAAGAAATGGCTGTTTCTGGCTGCTTTAAATTCCCATAGCATCGCCCCAACATATACCGAGAATTGGCAATTTTATAAATTTTTCCAGT
>NZ_JAJENT010000940.1:0-392 GCF_035615515.1 Phormidium sp. CCY1219 | reverse complement strand
AACTGAAACATTGCTAAGTCGTAAAGCGAGCTGTATTCCGCAATGCGATCGCCCAATTCCCGAAAAATCTCTAACCGCCGCTGGTAAGAGGCAATAACCTGTTCATCCTGTTTGAACTCCCGATACAAATTAATCAGATATTCCAATCCCGATAAAGCCCATTTCGTATCCTTAATTTCCACATACAACTCAACGGCTTTCTCATACCAAGAAATTGCTACTTCTGGCTGCTTTAAACTCCCGTAGCATCGCCCCAACATATACTGAGAATTGGCAATTTTATAAATTTTTCCAGTATCCTCATCCAAGGTTTCTGCTATCTGCAAAGCAGATTCAAAGCCAGATAATGCCTCCTGATATTGCTGGATATTAAACTGAAACATTGCTAAGTC
>NZ_JAJENT010000939.1:0-15659 GCF_035615515.1 Phormidium sp. CCY1219 | reverse complement strand
TTGGGTGCTGGGGAAGTGGAGCAAGTGGAACGGTGGCTGGAAACCGAGCCACAGATGCAGCAGTTTTATCAGCAACTGGTCAAATTGCGCGCTGGGATGAATGACATGCCGGTGCTGGTTTGCGAGAAACCTGTGGAAGCGTTTGTGGCGCAGGTGTTTAGCCGCATTGATGCTGAAGCGGAGATGGAACGGGCATGGGAGGCGCGCAAGGCGAAGCATGCAGAAGGGCTGAACGAGAAAGTGGAGTTTGAGTTGCTCAGTGCGTACATCGATGGCGAAGCAACGGTAAGCCAACGACAGCAGGTGCAAGAGTGGCTCGATCGCGATCCGGAAGTGAAGCGGTTGTATTTCCAACTGTTGAAACTCCGTCAAGGCGTGCAGGTGTTGCCGGTGCCCGCCTCCGAGCAAACGGCGGAACAGACAGCGAAGCAAGTGTTCCGGCGGGTCGATCGCCGACGTCACAGAAGAATGGCATGGGGAGGAGGTGCGATCGCGGCATTATTCATGGCGGCCCTATCCAGCGTTATGCCTACGGTTGAATCTCCCCCGCCACAACAAGTCGCCAGTTCGCCGTCTCCGGTTCGGGAAGGAAACGAACGGTTAAGCATTGCATTAAACGGTCCGGTGATGGATATTCCGGAGCAAACCGCCAAATCCGAATCAGAATCTACCGTATCGCGAGCCTTGTTTGTGGAATAGAACAGCCATCTAGTTACTGGGGAAAACAACTGAATCGAAGGTGCAGGTTGCACCAGAGAGTCCGTGGTCAACGCAGAGTCTGCGAACCACGGACTTTTCTTTTCAAGACGCGATCGCCGCACCCCCGGAAAGGGGTTTTACCCTTTTTTTTCCGTAGAATTACTTATCCCCCCGCTCAATTGTAACCCTTGCCCTTCAGAGGGTTGGAGGAGACGGGCGCGAGAATGACCGCTTGAGCGATCGGCCAAAAATGAACCTTTCCGGCTTATATCGGCTGATTTGGCGCTTTCGGGTGCAGGATGCACCTGGAATGCCGATAGTAAAGTCAGGGTTTTTATGAAGTTTAGGATGGGGTAGATTTTTTGAGGGTAACGCCAACTGAGGGAGCGCTTTACAGGAATTTTACATAAGCCCTCGAATTGGGCAATCTTCATCGAAAATTTACAGAAAAACCCCTCTAATTTAGGGAACAATCGTCAATATATTGGATCGATGACTTTACAGCATCCTTAACGGCCAAGGGCGATCCCAAAGGGAGATAACATAAAGAAAGACGGTAGAAAAACCATACCAAAGTGTCTTTTTACCGGCTTATCCAAGGAACGCGAAACTCTCTACCGGATCTTCCGTCGTTGTTAGTGGATGGCTGGCGGGTCTCCGAGCGGTTTATCGGGCATCCGAGTCGCGCGAGTGCCCGAGCAAAGCGCCTTGGGCTGAAGATCCCAGCCGAACCCGAGCCGAATAAGGCAATTCCGTCTGGGATGCCATCGGCTGGATTGTTCCCCTGATATTCATCGGAAGCAAGAGTGCTTCATCGATTTTAACCGAAGCGGGAGTAATGGGGGAGGAATTAATAGGGTCAATTCAGGATAAATTTGACTGGTTTAAACGTCATTCTATCTGTCCATCTATCCAGTGATTAAGGAGAACGAACACCATGAACCTCAACAAGTTATTCCAATGTGCTGTGGCTGGTTTAGTTGCCGCTCAGATTCCGTTACTGAGTGCGGAAAAAACAATGGCTCAGGCTGTGAACGATTTGTCGTCATTTCAGTGCCAGATTTCTACAGATGATTTGTATGTGACGTTAGCACTGCGGAAAAATGGTGCGGTTTCCGATCCGATGATCGTCTGGAAAACGGAAGAATTTAGCAGTTCTGGATATACGCCAGAAAGACGCTGCAACGAAGTGACGAACCGTTTAAATGCGATTTTAGACGAAAATGGCGGTACTCTGAGTGGATTGTACATGACGGCGGGGATTGTGAATGGTGAGGCGGTATTGTGTGCGGTGAATAATACGCGATCGGGTTGTAATAGCAGAAATATGTTGTTTACCCTGAACCAAGACAATCGCCGCAATCCCTCGAGAATGCTTCGCAGCATTGCCAGTGCGGGGGTTGTGGGCAGTGGGAACGTGATTCAGGAGTCCGGGGGACAGCCATACCTGAATTTGGAAGTGTTAGTCAATGAACTGTTTTAAATTGACCATCGCCCGCCAGGGTCAGCAATCAGGAGTCTGCGAGTCACGGTTATGAATAGAGTCGAGATGTCACCTCTTTTATGTAAACCTGTGGAACGAGGAAAGTGAATTCTATTATGAGTCTGAAACCCATTTGCCGCGCGATCGCCAGTGGATTGATAGCAATTTCAGCTACTATGGCGATCGCGCAATCCAGTGTAGCGCGATCGCCCAACCAACTCCGCTCATTTCAATGCCAGAAATCCTCGGATTGGTATTCTATTCGAGCAGTGAGTAACCAGGGCGGGCGTTCTGCTGCCATAATTTCTTGGCCCAATCAAGACCATACAGAATTCACCAACCTTTCCGCGCAACGCTGCAATGAGGTGACTCGCAGACTCAACGGAATTTTACAGGCAAATGGGGGAGACTTACAGGGCTTATATCTGACGGTGGGACGGGTTCGAGGGAATATGGTGGTTTGCGCGGTTCCCAATACGCGAGTGGGGTGCAATCGCAATAATTTTTTATTTAGCTTTCCGGGAGATAATAGAGCCGAACCGGCAAGACTTTTGAGGGAGGTGCTCGGTCTCGATGTCATGGTAGATCTGATTGTAATCGGGAACTTTTTGCAGGATTTTTCCCCCCAGCCTATGCGGATTTTGAGCGGATAGTTGAAAATCTGTTCGATCCGCAACCGGAAGAACCATAAATCTCAATCAGCCGTGAGTAAGGATTTACCATGAATAGGCAATGTCTCGCTCGGCAATTTTCCAACCCGATAATGGGAGGTAGGGGTTAACAAGGGGGGAAGATCCAACTTTCTCGCTTGTTTTTTTATGCGATAAAACTCCTTTTTGGAGAATGCATCGGAACTCGAACCCTCACAGGAGGGAGGTGCAACAAACAAAACTTGCCGGGAATCCCCGGGTTGTGCGATCGCGGCGCTCGATTCAACGACCCAGTTGTGGCGCAAGGTCGTTCCACTTGCAGAGTTTGTCAGAAATTCCCATAGTGGAGGGGATATTCCGGAAAATTTTAAAAAAATGAGCATCTGTTAATGTTGTCAATTGTCAATTGTCATGGGTCAATTGTCATGGGTTAATTGTCAATTGTCAATTGTCATGGGTTAATTGTCATAGGTCAAAAGGTCAAAAGGTTAATTGTCATAGGTCAAAAGGTCAAAAGGTCAAAAGGTCAAAAGGTCAAAAGGTCAAAAGGACAAAAGGGGTGAGGGGTGATGGGGGATTGGTTCAGTGGGAATGCAAGATAATTAGTATGCTTGCTTATTTTTACTTTTTTTTTACACTGTATGAGTTATTTTTATGATGATGTTTTCCGGTCATTTACCTGCCTGTGTGGTAGGAACCGCCGCCGCACTGGTGGTCACGATTCCGTTGATGGCGGCGCAAGCCTTGACAAAAGAACAAGTAAATGCTGTGGCGTCGCAAACCACGGTAGTGATAGGTCAGGGATTGCAAGAGGGAGATATTGAAGCCAGACGGGAATGGAATCCCGGTTCTGGGGTGATTGTGGCGCGCGAGGGTCAGATGTACTACGTATTAACGGCCCTGCATGTGGTGAGAACCCGAGAAGTGACCTATGGGGTTCGCACGAGTGACGGGAAAGTGCATTTTGTGGATGATGTGGATACCCAGGAGAATATAATGCCGTTGGGGGAGGAAGAAGGAGAATTTGGGGAGTCGATTCGGGGATTGGATTTAGCGATTATTGCATTTGAGAGCGATCGCGATTATCCGATTGCGGTGATGGGAGATTCGCGGGAGATGGATCCGGGAGAAACGGTCTATATTTCGGGATGGCCGAATCCCGAGGACGACAGTGCAAGGCGGGTGAGGGAGTTTGTGGAAGGGACGCTGAGCGACATTGCCACTCCCCCTTCAGAAGATGGCGGCTATAGTTTACTCTATACCAATGAAACCCGACGGGGGATGAGTGGCGGACCGGTGTTTAACGTCCGAGGAGAATTAATTGGGATTCACGGGCGCGGGCGGGCGCGGGAGGAGACTTATTGCATCGATCCGGAGTTAAGCGAGTCGAATAGCTGTGGGATCCAAACCCAGGATTTTATGGCGCGCGCGAAAGGGGAGAATCTCGACCTCGCGTTTGCGGAACCGCCGGTGGATCCGGAGTTAATTGCGCGCGGGCGGGCGAACATGAAGGAAGCGGATACCATCGAAGATATTTATCAAGACTTTACCCTGTTGCGATCGCTCCTGCGCGATGGTCCTTCTGGGGGATGCGAAAGTTTGTTACTGGGCGAACCTTGCCCGTAATTCCTGGAGCGCCGGGGAATGTCAATACATCTCAAAGCGCCACCACTTGACAGGGTAGCCCTTGGGAATTTACGTTTCGCAGAGGATTTTCCCGGGGTTGGAGGTGTTTTTCGGCCAAAAATAAAAAAGCGATCGCCAAAAACCGCGATCGGGGTAACAAGAAATCCCCTAGATTGGTCAGAAAAAGAAGTAGTGTGCCCGAGATGAATCCGGAATGAATCCGCGTTTCGGCCATCTAGGTGTGAGGAGCAAGTTAACCATGAAGTATGTCTTAGCCGGTGTTACCGTTTTGCTGGTGACGGTGCCTCCCTTGGGAGCCACTGCATCGGATCCGAAAAATCAACCCTTAGACCCGCCGGAAACAGGCGGGGAAGAACCGATGCGCCTGCTGACCCCAGACGGGGAAATTCCGATCCGGGGGATCCCGGAGGTGGCGCAACCGATCGCACCCGAAGCCTTTTTCCCCGCCGAGTACCGGGATGAGACGCCTTCTTTGGCTCCCGTGGCGAGACCCTCGGCGATGGAGGAGTTTGCCAGGCCCGAATTTAGGGACAACTGGCCCGAGGGGTTGTTAGGGCAGGCGGATGGGGGGTCAGATCCGATGGGGCAGATTAATTCCGTGTCGCAACTGTCGGACGTGCAACCCACAGACTGGGCTTTTCAAGCGCTCCAATCCTTGGTGGAACGCTATCGCTGTATGTCGGGATACCCGGATGGCACCTTTCGGGGGAACCGGGCGCTGACGCGATATGAATTTGCGGCGGGGTTGAATGCCTGTTTGGAGCGCATTAACGAGCAAATCCAAGCACTCGGGGAGACGATCGCCCGGGAGGATTTGTTAGCCTTGGAACAGTTGCAAAACGAATTCGCTGCCGAATTGGCTACCTTGCGGGGGCGGGTGGATGCCCTGGAAGTGCGGACGGCTACCCTGGAAGCGCAGCAATTTTCTCCGACGGCGGTGTTTGGTGGGGAGGCGATCGTGGCTCTGACGGGGGCGACGGGAGGGGATCCGCCAGGGAGGGACGAGAGTCCGGTGATTTTGTCTCATCTCACGCGGGTGGGACTGGTGGCGTCGTTTACGGGCAAGGATCGCTTGCGCCTGGAACTGTCCACTGGCAATTTGAACGATCGCGGGTTTGCCAATCCAGATATCTTCAATACGGACATGAGTTTGCTGTCTTACCAAGCCGGCCAAAACAATCGGGTAGGATTGGATAAACTGGAATATCGCTTTGCAGTGGGCGACTCGATTGTATTTACCGTGCGACCGGTAGGCTTTAGCTTGAGTAGCGTTCTCACGGCTAACTCGGGATATTTCGACGCGGGACGCGGTGCCCTGTCTCGCTTTGCTGAAGCTAGTCCGGTGTTTAAAATTGGCAGTCTCGATTCGGGTTTGGGGTTCGATTGGTTGGTGACGGATACGGTCCGCTTGCAGGTGGGATACGGTACCCGCAATAGCAGCAATCCCACTGAGGGACAAGGGTTGTTTGGTGCGGATCGTAGTGCGTTGGGGGTGCAACTGTTGCTCAAACCTGCCCCGAGTGCGATCGCAGGGTTAGCTTATGTGAATGCTTACGCTAAAGATGGTCGTTTGGATACCTTTACCGGGAGCTTTCTTGCCGATACCAATAGCTTTATCCAGGAACCCTCACAAATTCATGCGGTAAGCGGCACCCTGCAATGGCGCATTACGCCACAACTCACCTTTGGTACTTGGGGGGGCTGGATTTTTACCGATTCTACCGTGTCCGATGCCTCTGCTACCACTACCACCTATCTATTCTCCCTCGGCTACTCCCAACCCTTTAACCGTCCCGGGGATTTGCTCGCAGTGCTGTTCGGTCAGCCGCCCAAGTTGGTCGAAGGGAACGATCTGTTTTTGGGGGAAGATGAAGATACCTCTTTGCATTTTGAAACCTTTTATCGCTTTCGGGTCAGCGATCGCATTTCCATCACTCCCGGTTTGCTATACATCACCAACCCGGAACATAATGCCGATAACGACGATATTTTTATCGGCACCCTTCGCACGACATTTCGTTTTTAACATGAGGATTAACTATTATGCCACATTTCATGCCATTTGTCAAGACATTTTCCCTATTTTTCTTCCCCCTGGTTTGGGTCTTGTTTCCCAGCTTTTCCCTGCTGGCGCAAGACCTAGAAACCCCCACAGAGCGCGAAATTCCCTGCGAAGAAATTCCCGATGATTCGGAATTGCCTCCGGAATGTATCGACGTGGAATCGGAAGAGGAAGAACCGATTCGGCGGCGGATTCAGCCCACATTTTCCGAAGAAGAGCGGCGAGGATTTCAGCAAAAGGGATTTAGCAATTTTTTAACCGATGCCCTGAATGGAAATAGCGACCCGTTAGGTGGAGGAACCATTGGCGGTGGGGTAGAAAGCGATGGGGGACTCTCGCCGATTTCTGCAGAAGAACGCGGCCTCCTTCCCTCTTTCGACCCCACGGATGTGATTATTCCCCGAGGCGGATTGGAAGGAAAAGGAAAGTGAACTAAACGGAAAAAATTGCCATTTTTTGTGGTAAGACTCAATAAACTTGTAGGGTGGGCATTGCCCACCATTTCCTAGATTTGGCCACCATTGCTGAGAAAATGGGTATTATCCGAGAAGGATATCATCGAGAATCAGCTTATTAGGAACGCTGCCAAAACTGACCGATCGCGCTACGCCAGCGAAGGGAATGTTAAAGGGAACGAACGACCCATATGCATCGGGTAATTCCCCTTCTGGAGTGGTGGATAAGGGAACCGATGCCAATACATTACCCGAACCGCCAATATCATCGTAAATCGTCACGGTATGCTCGAAAAAGGGAGAGGCATAAAAGAAGGACAATTGATTGTCAAATCCTTCGGAAACGTTCATAACAATCGAACTTTCTTCGCCATAGGTAAGGGCGGTGATGCCACTGGGATTGCCTTCAAAATTGCCGCCAAATTCATCGTGAAATCCCAAGCGATGCAAGTCATCGGTATCGATGATTCCTAATCCATTGCCAGAAAAGGAAATGCCGTTGTCGCTATAAAATCCATCGACGGGGTTTAAGTTGCCGACGCCTTCAAAATTGAGCAAGGTGGGAGTATCGCTGCGGGAAATGAGCAAATTGGCGGTGCTTTGGGTGCCGATGATGGTATTATTGCTGGGATTGGTTAAGGCGAGATTGATGGTTTCGTCACCTTCAATAATGGAATCGTCGATAATGGGAATGGTGAGGGTTTTGCGGGTTTCTCCGGGGGCGAAATTGACGGGAATCGGGGCGTTATTGTAATCGAAAATGGCGCTGGCGGTACCGTCGGATAAGGTGAGGGTGGCGCTGGCAGATTGTTGCAATCCGCCAGTGCGGGTGAGGGTAATGGTGGCGCTGGTGGTGCCATCTTCGGCGGTGTTAAATAGGGGGTCGCTAAATTCTATTATGCTATCGTTATCGAGGATTGTGAGCGTGGCGTTACTTTGGGGACCGAGAATGGCGTTGGTGGGGTTGACTAATGTGAGGTTGACGGTTTCGGAATTTTCCGCGATCGCATCGTCAGTAATGGGTAGATTGACAATTTGAGTGGTTTCTCCCGGGGCAAAGTTGACGGCGATCGGGGCGTTGTTGTAATCTTCGGGAGAGGTAGCGCTTCCGTCGGCGAGGAGAAGGGAGGCACTTAAGGGGATATCCACTACGCCGGTGCGGGTTATCGTCACCGGGGCGATCGCGGTGCCATCTTCATTCACTACAAAGTTATCGGTAGCGAACTCGAGAATCGCATCGTTATCGATAACTTCGAGGGAGGCGGTAGCGGGTTCGATTACCGTCGCCGGCGCGGTGGGGTTGGCTAAAGTGAGGTTGAGACTTTCGGTGGGTTCGACTTCCTCATCGTCTACGATGGGAATTTCGATAGTTTGTGTCGTCTCGCCCGGGGCAAAATTGGCGACAATGGGAGTGGCGGCGTAATCTTGCGGCGCGATCGCGGTGTTGTCGGTGAGATTTACCGTGACGGAAACCGGTGCGGTGGGAACCCCGAGGCGGGCGATGGTGACGGGTAAGGTGGTGGTGCCGTCTTCATTGATGGTATAATTTCCCCGGGTAAACTGCAGCGCCACATCATCATCTAAAATGGTCAGGGTGGCGGTATCCGGTGCGCCGAGGGTTGCGCCGCCAGTGGGATTGCCTAAATTGAGAGTGAGGGTTTCGTTGGGTTCGACGCTGGTATCGTTGACGATGGGAATTTCTAGGGTTTGCTGGGTTTCGCCCGCCGCGAAATTAATCCCGATCGCCGCGTTATTGTAATCCGCCGGCGCGATCGCACTCCCATCGGCGAGGGTGACGGTTGCGCCGACGGGTACATCGAGCAATCCGGTGCGGGTGAGGGTAACGGGGGCGATCGCGGTGCCATCTTCGTTTACCCGGAATTCCGCTTGACTAAATTGCACGCTCAAATCGTTATCGACAACTGTGAGAGCGGCGGTATTGCGATCGCCAATGGTTGCCCCTCCGGTGGGATTGACCAATTCCAGGGCGATCGCTTCTTCCGGTTCGATTTCCTCGTCATCCACGATGGGAACGTTGGCGGTTTGGGTGGTTTCTCCGGGCGCTAAGGTGACGGGAATCGGCGTGTTATCGAAATCATCCGGGGCGATCGCGCTATCGTCATCTAGGGCAAGGGTTGCGCCCACCGCACGATCCGTCACTCCCGTGCGAACTACCGTGACTTCGGCGATCGGGGTGCCATTTTCATTCACCCGAAAGGTCGGATCGCTAAACTCTAAGGCAACATCGTTATCGTCAATCGTCACACTTGCCGTATCCGTATCGCCGAAAATCGCGCCGCCGCTGGGATTGGCTAAAGATAACTGGAAGGTTTCGCTAGGTTCTACCTGAGTATCGTCAGCAATGGGAATTTGCACGGTTTGCAGGGTTTGTCCCGGGGCGAAAGTGACGGAAATCGGTGAATTGTCGTAATCTACCGGGGCGATCGCGCTGTCATTTGCGGGCACGACTGTGGCGCTGACGGTACCGCTCACATCGCCGGTGCGAACCAATGTCACCTGAACCGCTGAGTTGCCTTCAGTGACATTAAATGTGGGATTGCTAAATTCGATAACGCTGGTTACGGGTTCAATCTCCTCGGTGCGAAAATCGCTCCCATCTAAGGAAGTGCCACCGGGGCCAAATACCTGAGCTAAGGTGACAGTGTTATTATCGAAATTGCCGATAATTTCGGTGCCAATGCGAGTTGCCGGTTGCCCGCGCCCGGGGGTGGGTTGAAAAATGGGTGCGAATGAGATGTTGTCGAGATTTAAACCGGATTGCAGGGCAAATGCATCGCTTCCTCGGACAAAATCGGTAATCGTATCTTCTCCGAAACCGATAACAAAAATATCCGCCCCGGAACCGCCGGTTAGGGTATCGTTGTCTGCGCCGCCGAACAGAATATCGTCTTCGCTGCTTCCTAACAGACTATCGTTTCCTTCACCGCCTAGGATGGTATCGCTTTGCGCGCCGCCGATTATGGTGTTATCTTGATTGTCGCCAAATAATAATGTCATGTTCTACTCCTCAACTGCGATTGCGATCGCTGGTGCTGAATTGTTAACCACCTGCTGCACCCATTAACATGATTGTCCCACTTTGGGATTGCAAGAGGGAATCTTTCTTCTCGATGATGGGGTTCGATAGAGGTTAACCGATGGTTATCTGGCGATATCCACAATTAGCGAGAGTCGAACCGCATTTTGGGGCAAAACGCGGGGCGATCGCGAATTCGGGCACCCCTGACGCCACCGATGGGAAACCTCTTGCGAAACCGCTGTGGTGAATGCCCCCTGATTTGCGAAGCGGAGGGTAAGTGCCTCCGTGGGGGCAATAATTCTCGGCGATCGGCGAGGGAATGCCCCAGTGGCGCGCCCTGCTGACTCAGTGCAGACAGCCCCGCGCCAAAATACTCCTGTAAATAGGATAGACCAATTGGCGGGAGTGTGTGTCAAAATATGAGAGAAAAGTTGGAAGTGCAAATCTGTAGGAGTTCTTGTGGTAGAATCCCGTTATCACCCAGCATCCATTGAGGAAAAGTGGCAACAAACTTGGGCGCAAGCAGGGGACGATGAAACCCCCAAGACGCGCGATCGCCCGAAATTCTACGCCCTTTCCATGTTTCCCTACCCCTCGGGCAACTTGCACATGGGGCACGTTCGAGTGTACACGATTACCGATGTCATCGCCCGCATCAAGCGGATGCAAGGATATCGCGTGCTTAACCCGATGGGATGGGATGCGTTTGGATTACCGGCAGAAAATGCCGCGATCGAGCGAGGCGTTCATCCGGCAAAATGGACTTATGAAAATATTGCCCAAATGAAAGGGCAATTACAAAAATTGGGCATTTCTTTCGACTGGAGCAAAGAACTAGCCACCTGTTCTCCAGACTATTATAAATGGACCCAGTGGATTTTTCTGCAGTTTTTTAATGCCGGATTGGCATATCAAAAAGAAGCGGCGGTAAATTGGGACCCCATAGACCAAACTGTATTGGCAAACGAACAAGTAGACAGCGAGGGTCGGTCCTGGCGTTCTGGTGCTAAAGTGGAACGCAAACTGTTGAAACAATGGTTTTTTAAGATTACCGACTACGCGGAACAATTGCTCGAGGATTTGGATAAATTGCCCGGGTGGCCCGATCGCGTTAAATTGATGCAGGCAAACTGGATCGGCAAATCCGTGGGGGCGTATTTGGAATTTCCAATTGTGGGAATGGAGGAGAAAATTGGCGTATTTACCACTCGCCCGGATACGGTTTATGGGGTAACTTACGTTACTTTAGCGCCGGAACATCCGCTGACGGAAAAAGTAACCACCCCGGACCGCAAAGCAGCGGTAGAATCGTTTATTAAAGAGGTCAGCAGTCAAAGCGAATTGGAACGAACTGCTGAGGATAAACCCAAGCGGGGAATTCCTACCGGTGGAGTGGCGATTAATCCGTTTACTAAAGAGGAAATTCCGATTTGGATTGCGGATTACGTTTTGTATGAATATGGCACTGGCGCGGTGATGGGAGTTCCCGCACATGATGCCCGGGATTTCAAGTTTGCCAAAGAGCAAAACTTGCCGATTAAACAGGTGATTGTGCGAGCAGATGCGGCGGAACCGAAACCTTATCTAAAGGAGGCTTATACTGAAGCGGGAACCGTGGTGAATTCCGATATGTTTAACGGGATGGAATCCCCGGAGGCAAAGGAAGAAATCGTTAAATATGCGGAAAAATGCGGCTACGGCAAGGCGCGGGTGCAGTATCGTCTGAGAGATTGGTTGATTTCCCGACAGCGATATTGGGGTGCGCCGATTCCGGTGATTCACTGTCCCAGTTGCGGCATGGTGCCGGTTCCGGAGGCGGATTTGCCAGTGACGTTGCCCGAGGATGTGGAATTTAGCGGGCGCGGCGTGTCTCCTTTGGCGCAGTTAGAGGGTTGGGTGAATGTGCCTTGCCCCAGTTGCGGGGAACCGGCAAAGCGGGAAACCGATACGATGGATACCTTTATCGATTCGTCTTGGTATTTCTTGCGCTATCCGGATGCGAAGAATGAGGAGAGTGCGTTTGATAAGGGGAAGGTTAATGACTGGTTGCCGGTGGACCAGTATGTGGGCGGTATCGAACATGCGATTTTGCACTTGCTGTATTCGCGGTTTTTTACCAAGGTATTGCGCGATCGCCAGTTGCTTGATTTTGACGAACCTTTCCAGCGCTTGCTCACTCAAGGCATGGTGCAGGGATTAACCTATAAGAATCCCAAGACCGGCAAATACATTCCCTCGGCGCAGGTGAACCCCACCCAACCTACGGATCCGAACACCGGGGAACCGTTGGAAGCGTTCTACGAAAAGATGTCCAAATCGAAATATAATGGGGTGGACCCGTTGCAGGTGTTGGCTAAGTATGGGGCCGATACGGCGCGGATGTTTATTTTGTTTAAAGCGCCGCCAGAGAAGGATTTGGAGTGGGATGATGCGGATGTGGAAGGTCAATTCCGCTTTTTGAATCGCGTGTGGGCGCTGGTGACGGAGTTCGCCCAAACAACGCCGACAAAACAGGTAAAAGGCGAGATGAGCAAGGCGGAAAAAGACTTGCGCCGCGCCATTCATACGGCTATTAAGGAAGTGACCGATGATTTGGAAGCGGGATATCAGTTGAATACGGCGGTGGCAGAGTTGATGAAGCTCAGCAATGCCCTGAAAGATGCTAAGTGCAAGCAGTCGGCGGTTTATACCGAAGGGGTGGAAACCCTGTTGGTGTTGTTAGCCCCCTTTGCCCCGCACATTTCTGAGGAATTGTGGCAGGCGATCGGGCATCAGGAGTCGGTCCATGCCCAATCCTGGCCCGAGGCGGACCGGCAGGCGTTGGTGGTGGATGAAATCACTTTGGTGATTCAAGTGGGCGGCAAAACGCGCGGAACCATTCAAGTGCCCGCACAAGCTACTCGCGAGGAGTTGGAACAACATGCTCGCAATTCGGATATCGCGCAGAAGTATATTGATGGGAAGGAGGTGAAAAAGACGATCGTGGTTCCGGGTAAATTGGTGAATTTTGTGGTTGCGAAGTGATAACCGGGCGGGGAATTTATTCAGCCTCCTAGAGCGATAACCGGGCGGGGAATTTATTCCCCGCCTCATAGCTAAAGTCGGTTGAAAACTGACTGAAAACACCAGGAAAACAATCGTTTAGTCGTCTAAAGACGACTTGCGCGATTAGCCGGGGAATTTATTGGCGGGTGTGACTGAACATTCCACGGCAACAAGCGATAACCGGGCGAGGAATTTATTCAGCGTTAATCGAAGCGGGGGATTGAAATCGCGCCAAGGCATGCTAATCGAGGCGGGGGATTGAAATCGCGCCTGGGCAAGCAAAGCGCGTAGCCCGCGACAGCGCTATAGCCCGCCTACGCGGGCTAATTTGACTCGTTCCTGGGAACGCACATGCAGGGGTTCTGCCTCCCTAGCACATCAATTTACCCCGCAATATTATGTCATATCTGCCGGAATAGATTTTAAAAGAATTAGTCTGCTAATAAGGGTCAAGGAGGCTTTCACTCTGCTCAGCCTCCGGCGGAGTCGAGTTGCCCGTGATTGCTGGCTAAGGCGCGATTTCAACGGATTACGGAACCATTATACTCATAATTACGCGGAAAAATGCTTGCTCCATCGTGGGGATGCCGTTTGCACTGGCATTCGTGCTAATGACCACATACCCGCCCCGAGATGGAATGGTTACGTACAGCATTGGCGGACAACATACAGCGCTCTCGTAAACATAGAAGGTAGCGTTTCGCCCGGAAATCATTTGACGGTCGATAATTCTCACTACGGCAGCATAAGGATGTAATAAATATGCTAACTGTTCTCTTGTTCTCCATTGAATTAGTATTCCATTCGGGTAGTCCTCAGGGGGAACCCATCCTCGGACAGCACATTGCAAGTATTGATAAATCTGCTCTGTGGTTAGAAAAAGACTGCCATCATTTTCTAGCAGCAACCGATAGTTTGCCGGATACTGAAATTGATATCCTTCGACCACAACATGAGTTTTACTGGTTCTGGAAACCGGCAGGGGATTCTCATCTCTGATGCAAGATGAGGATATCCATCTTCCAGGTTGTCCCCAAGATGGCGGTGGGCTTGTGCCGCACCAAGTTAAACTTAAACTCAGTAGAACTATTGTAAATTTGACTAAATTTGACATGAGCGTGACCGACGAAATTAAGGAATATGTAAATGGTTGGACGACTGGGAAATTATGCCAGTCGCCTAGCAAAGGGATTGGAAGTCCCCGGAATCAATCGAGGGCAGCGCTTCTCGCGATCGCTAGCTATTTATAGTACATCCGATCGATTGCCTACCAAAAGCGGGCAGGGGAAAAACGCTATCTCTCAAAATCAGATAATTACTCGCCTCACGGTTTCCATCGTCCGGAAAAAAATATCTCTAAGATGCACTTGGCGAGGCAGACTTATGCAGAGGAATTAATTCAAAGCGGGGGATTGAAATCGCGCCTTTACGCGGGCTAATTTGAGCGGGGGATTGAAATCGCGCCTGGGCGGGATAATGTTAATCGAGGCGGGGGATTGAAATCGCGCCTGGGCAAGGGAAGCGCGCCTGCGGGGGCTAATTTTTTTTGGCTGCTATTCCTCCAGATTTTATCTTAGTCGTCTAAAGACGACTTGAGCTATGGGGTGGGGAATTAATTTACCGGGGGGTGTGGCTGAACCACAAGGGATAACCTGGCTTGACGGCAAGGGGTAAGGGGAGGCAAAATAGAGTCAAATTATCAGGAAAAGGAGGAAACGGCAAATGTGGCGGAAACTGTGGCAGTGGCTGAAACGATGTTATGCATGGATGCGGCGCGGATTTCGCACACCACCACCACCCCCACCACCCCCGAGGCGGCAAATCCCGGATATGGAATGCGAGACCCAGTTTATGACCCTCCTGGACCGGGTGGCAAATGGGGCCAATCGGGCGGAAATTCAGGCATTTTTCATCGCCCAGCAGATGAAAAACGATATCCGCCATTCCAACTGGATAGCCTGGTTGCAGGGGTTTGGGGAACGGTTGCGGGAAAACCCGGAAGCGCATGAAGAACTGGCGCGGCGCATGGTGCGCTTTGGCGACGTTTATTCTGGGGAATTGGCAGAAGTTGCAGTGAGAATCGGCAACCAGGTCCTCGCCCAACTCCCCCCACCTGCCACAGAACCCGAGACGACAGAGGAGGTTCGGGAGAAGGATGAGGCAGAGGTATGGTTGGAACGAGGGTTTGAGCAATATAAAAGAGGGGATTTTGCAGGTGCCATTGCCTCATACAACGAAGCCATCCGCCTCCAACCGGATTACGCCTTAGCTTATTACAACCGAGGGGTAGCGCAGGGTAACTTAGGACAATATGAGGAAGCCATTGCCTCATTCAACGAAGCCATCCGCCTCCAACCGGATTTCGCCGTAGCTTATTACAGCCGAGGGATAGCGCAGGGTAACTTAGGACAACATGAGGAAGCCATTGCCTCATTCAACGAAGCCATCCGCCTCCAACCGGATGACGCCGTAGCTTATTACAGCCGAGGGGTAGCGCAGTATAACTTAGGACAATATGAGGAAGCCATTGCCTCATACAACGAAGCCATCCGCCTCCAACCGGATTTCGCCGTAGCTT
>NZ_JAJENT010000938.1:0-227 GCF_035615515.1 Phormidium sp. CCY1219 | reverse complement strand
CCATTAATTTCAACGGCGCTATCGGCAATAATGCCATTGGTTTCGATATCACTGCCGTCAATACTAACGGTATTTCCTGAATTAATCGGTTGAAAAACCGTCACCGCCCCACTGCCATTAATGTCGATATTGTCAGTAGCAGATAAAGCATCGGTTTGAATGTCATTCCCAGAAAGGGTCAGAGTATTTCCAGCGTCGATATCATCGTTAGCCGTAACATTTCCACT
>NZ_JAJENT010000937.1:0-4117 GCF_035615515.1 Phormidium sp. CCY1219 | reverse complement strand
ACTTTCGGGGTAGATAATCTCTGTGGGAGCCTCGGGTTGCAATTCCCTTACCATTGGGCTTTTCCTCCGTTTAATCGCTTGATTGTCGGATAGTTTATAGTTTAGCAGGGTTGCCCGTCGATTGGCTGTCCCACTCATGGGGTAGGGTGCGTGACGCCCCCTACGTTGCTGGGTGGGAAAACCGCACAATACAATCGGGGCGTCACGCACCTTGATGGATGGTTTCGGTTGTATATTTGAGGAGGCGGAGCCTCGGGAGGGGTTGCCCAGGCAGGAGCCAGGGAACGAGTCAACGAGTCATAATTTGCCCCATCCAGTGAGATTACCACGGACTGCCGATCGCGGTAAAGGCGGACCAATAGTAAGGATGGCTCAGATCCGAGACGGTCAAATTACCAAATGCAGGGGGCAAGGGGAACTCACCGCGCGAGGTTTGCAAGACACCGTTAGCGATCGCCACATTGCCGCGAATCATGTCCAGTTGGGCTTGTCGCAAGGCTTCCGCTTTGATCGGCGCTTCGCTCAAATGGTCGTAAAACCGGCTCATCAACCCTAAAGTGCCTTCATCACTCACATACCACAAACTGGCTACGGCAGTTTTCACCCCCGCCTGCACGGCTAACCCGGCAAATCCCAATTCGGCTTGTTCGTCACCCAGGGCGGTGCGACAGGCACTCAGCACCAGCAATTCCACCGCCGGATCGTGAAATCCCAGGTCGCGCAGGCGGTTTAAGCGCAACTTTGTATCCCACAACTGAATGTAAGAATTTTCCAGATCGCCGGCTTGAAATTCCCCGTGGGTCGCCAGATGAACGATGCTGTAGTTGAGGGCTTTGCGTTGCTGCTTCAGGTTCTCGAAGGTGAAAGCGTCGTTGAGAAAATATTGCCCCTTTCGCAGGGTTTGGGTGATGGTTTGCATTTCCAGGGGGACGGCGGGTAAGGGAGAGAGGTCGTTAAATTCCGATGCCCCCATTGCTAACACGGGCAGCTCTTTAATATCCGTATAGCGGGTATCGGTTAAAGTCAACGAGGGCATTAGTCCCACACTATATTTTTCCACGATGAAGCCGGTGCCATCATGTAAGGCGGCGATCGGCAGATTCCGCAATCCCACATCCATAATAAAGGCGAGATTTTCAATGTTTTGGGCTTCTAAGTGTTCTTCGATGGGAGCGACGATCCACTGATAAAGCTGCTGGGCGGTGTCTAAATAGCTGTTATTGCGGCGAATCCCGGAGGCGGTGAGCTGACCGCGAAAGCGAGTGAGGGCTTTTTCCACTTCGGCGCGAGTAAGTCCCTCGATGCGCCGAATAATTGGTTCTCCTTGTGCGGTAACGAGGATAATTTCCAGGCGGTCGTTGTCGCGGCTTTCCTTTAACTCAGTGGGGGAAAAATGCACGTACACTAACGCGGGACGCACGCCGGTTTCGGTTTCGATTGTCTGCACGATGGTTTGCGCTTGCGCCAGGGAAACCGGTTCGCTGGTGGCGGGTACGTTGTTATGGGCGGCAAATGCTTGGGTGAAGGTGTCTTCGATCGCTCTCACTCCCGGATCCACCAGCGTTCGTTCGGCTTGTGTCCTCACTAACGGACTGACATAGCGATCGCGGCTGACTTCCGGTTTCCCAGTAGTTTCCATGTTAGTGGCGATCGCCCGCACTTGCTGCGGTGTTAGCACTTCCGGCGGCTCTTCCGGGAACAGAGCAACCTCGGCGGGAGTTTCGATGTCCACCGGGATATCGGGTTCCGCCGGAGTTTCCACCTCGGACACTGGTAAGGGGTCGATATCCACCGGGGTCACATCTGGCACTGGCGCGGCGATCGGGGTGCTGGTATCTTCTGCGGCGGCGGGCGAGTCGGGTTGTGCCGCCGAGGTGTCGGGAGATTCGGTATCGGTAGGCGACTCGACGACTTCTCCCGGGTTCTCGTCGGGAATCGGCGTTTCCGCTTCTTCCGGTTCCGGTTCTTCTGGGACAGTGGATTCCGCTGGCGCTTCTGGCGCGTCTTCCGACTCCTCCGCCGGTAATTCGGGGACGGATATATCTGCCGGTTCCGGTTCCGGTTCTGGCGGCGTTACCTCACTGGTTATCACATCAATATTCCCCCGGGTCACCGGACCGAGGAACGATTCGCCCAATTCCAGGGTCTCGGGACCGGTGGTAATCACCCCAGCGGTACCGTTGATGCTGTCGTCGCCGATAATCAAGGGAATCTCATCATCCCCGCCGGCATGACTCAGGGAAATGTTACCGCCGCCGAGTCCTCCTGCAGAGGAAATGCTCGCCTGCTCTCCGTTGCGATCGGTAAAGGTATCCGACGCACGGAAATATCGCCGGGTGATGATTTCTATATCGCCGCCAGTGCCGCTGTCGCCCCCTTCGGCGTTAATATATCCCACTTCGATGTTATTATCGGGGTCGAGGAATACATCGCCCCCATCGCCCTCGGTACCGGAACTGTCGATGGTTCCGGTTTCGATGCGATCGCGCGCCATCACGGTGATGTTGCCCCCGGCGATACCCGTGGCGGTGAGATTGCCGGCGATCGCAGCTCCCGTAGGACTTTCCAACTGGATGTCACCCCCGGTTCCGGTGCTATTCGCACTATTGAGATTGCCAGCATTCACATCGCCGGTACTGTTGCTCAGGCGAATCGCACCGCCGGATGTGGTAATATTGTTCGCGGTCAGTTGGTTTTGTGCCGAGAGTACCACCTCGCCCCCGCTGGTGGTTATCGGTTGGTTGAACTGGATGCTGTTGGCGCTGACGTTGACTTGTTGCGCCCCGATCGCGCCATTGGCGATCGCGCTGTTAGCATCGGACACTCCTAACTGCCCCAAGGGTTGCCCGCTTCCCACCGCACGATTGAAGGTAATTCCGCCATTCGCCGCACTGAGGCTGAGATTTGAAGCCTCACTACTACTTACGATCCCATTAAAGGTGATATTGCCGTTCGTGCTGGTCATCTCGCTGTTGCCTGTCAGGGCGATCGCGCTGTTAAATACAATATCCCCCAAAACGGTTAACTGGCTCGAAATTAACGCTTCTGCCCCATCCACGGTTAACCCATTCAAGGCATTGGTACTGCCGATAGTATCGCTCCAGCTTACGGTTCCCGTCCCAGAATTTAATCCCAGATCGTGAGTGCCGTCTACCGTACCGAGAAAGGTGATATTTCCCGCGCCACTGCCGGTACTGAGGGTGATATCGGCATTGAGGATAACATTGCCATCCAGGGTAATATCGCTGTTGGCAGTTTCGATTCCCTCGCTCAGTTCCAGGGTTTCCCCGGCAAGCGTGACCTCCTCACCTACCGTTACTTCTAACAATCCGAGTAACTTCAGCAACCCGCTACCAGACTGGAACAAAATGGAATTGTTCAAGCTTACCGCATTAATGGTCATCTCACTCGTACCATCGGTGCGACCGATTTCGATCGCCTGAAAACCGGGTTGCAAGAAATTAATCTCCCCTAGGGTGAAATCCAGTCCCTCGGTGTCCGCAGTGCCGGCAATTTGCAGGTTTTGCCCGATACTCCCGGGGCGCAGGTGCAGAATTCCCGTACCGCTAATCAATCCGCCAAAATCCAGTTCGTTGCCAGTTAAGGTGAGGTTGGTTATGCCCAATGTCAGGCGATCGGCAAAGGTAATGGTTCCGAGTCCGGCATTGATTTCCGCACTGTCAGCCGTATAAGTAACCGCACTGTTAAAGCTAATATTATCATCCCCAGTGGTAATATTATCGAACAGGGCCACTTCACCGCCGCCGATTTGGGCAAAAGAGCCATCGAGATTCAACGCGCCATTAATCGTCAGTTGACCGCCATTCGCGATCGTCATACTACCCTCAGCAGTAGTGGTCACTGTCTCAAACAGCGTCACGGTGCCGCTTCCACTCACATTAATGTCGCTCTCCGCACTCATGCCATTAATTTCGATATCTGTGCCGTCAATACTAACGGTATTTCCCGAATTAATCGGTTGAAAAACCGTTACCGCCCCACTGCCATTAATGTCGATATTGTCAGTAGCAGATAAAGCCTCGGTTTGAATGTCATTCCCAGAAAGGGTCAGAGTATTTCCAGCGTCGATATCATCGTTAGCCGTAACATTTCCACT
>NZ_JAJENT010000936.1:0-288 GCF_035615515.1 Phormidium sp. CCY1219 | reverse complement strand
CCACACACACGCGGGGACCCCCACCCACACACACGCGGGGACCCCCACCCACACACACGCGGGGACCCCCACCCACAACCCGCGCCGCAACAACCCGGGGGCCGAGCCGAGACAGCCCAACCGCAAGAGAACCAAGGGCAAGGGGGGGGCGACCGGCGACAACGAACCACGCAAGCATGGGGTCCCCGTGTCAAGGGCGGGCGCGATCGGTCGGTGGCGGGGGTGGGCGGGCGGGCGCGCCCGGCGAGCGAAGCGAGCGAACCCTTGATCATGGGGGCGGCGTGGTAC
>NZ_JAJENT010000935.1:0-6380 GCF_035615515.1 Phormidium sp. CCY1219 | reverse complement strand
GAATAGTTCTTTCTCCACCACTACTCCAAGACTGGAAAGAAACTGTACCGATAAGCGGAATAGTTTTTTCGCCGCCATCACCCTATCGGTGGAAAGAAGCTATACCGATAAGCGGAATAGTTTTTTCGCCGCCACCACTCCAACTCTGGAATAAGCGGAATAGTTCTTTCTCCGCCACCACTCCAAGGCTGGAAAGAAACTGTACCGATAAGCGGAATAGTTTTTCCCGCCACCACTCCAAGGCTGGAATAAGCGGAATAGTTCTTTCTCCACCACCACGCCATCAGTGGAAAAAAACTGTACCGATAAGCAGAATAGTTTTTTGCCCACCACCACTCCAAGGCTGGAAAAAACTGTACTGACAGCGCCACAGTGATTTCTCCACCTCCGCAACCATCCATGCTATCAGTGGAAAAAAACTATACCGATAAGCAGAATAGTTATAGCGTTCTGATAGCCTCTGGGTAAGATACGGAAAGTTTCACCGAGGAGGTGTACCTCAAGGTTGGGACAGAAACGACTGCGGATCGTATAAATCCGATAAACGCTATAAAAAAGTTAGCCTTTCCCGGTTTAACTGCTGTTGTGGCGACCAGTTGCACCTTGGGCGATCGCCCAACTCCCGCCCTCTCCTCTTCCTACTACTCCTGTAGGTAAGGGACAATCTGTTCTTTCCAGTTTAAATATCCTTCCCCATTTAGGTGAACCCCGTCTTCCGTGTACTTCGGGTTCAATTGTTGCCGATGGTCAGCAAATTTGGAAAATAAATCGATATAGCGATATGAGAATTGTTCCGCTAGGGCTTTGATTTGCCCGTTTAATTCCCTCACCGTTTCGTTGCTCATGGTGCGGGTGAATTCTTGATTGTTAATCGGCAATACGCTTTGCACCACCACGTCAGTCTCGGGACTTTTCTCGCGAATGGTAGCGAGAATTTGTTGATAGTTTTCTACAATAAATTTTAAGGGAATTTCTCGGTGGATATCGTTAATGCCAATGAGTAAAAAAATCTGTCTTGGTTTTCCTTCTACTACTACTTCTATGCGGTTGAGAAGGCTAGTTGTGGTATCGCCATAAATTCCCCGGTTGATGATGTGCGGGTTGCCCAAAAGTTCTCGCCATTCTGCGGAATCGGTGAGACTATCTCCTAAGAAAACAATCTGGTTGGGGGAGTTGGGTAGAAGTTTAAATAAGCTGGTTCGATGTCGATAGTAGTTTTCCCGGGAATTCGCGGCGCTATTGGGGTCACTGGCGAGATTCAGTTTTTGCATGAGGTAGGGAATTCCGCCTTTGTGGGCGATGAAGATGATGCCGGCGATCGCGAATAAAACATTGAGAGTTAGGGAGGCGAAATACTTGCCGTTTGAATGCTTGAAAATCCTCATCTTAAACAGGAAAATAGCTGGGGTTTATGCGAGAATGAAAAGATAACTCAAAGGTCATTTTTTACCGATTTTGGCAGGGCATCCGTGCGGTGGAGAAACTCGCCAACTCGCTGCCAAACTCGTTCTAGCAAATCCGGGCTGTCGGGGTCGAACCATTCGATTTCCCGGTAGCGGCGAAACCAAGTTCGCTGGCGTTTGGCAAATTGGCGGGTGTGCAAAACCGTGAGGTTTTTAGCCTCTTCCAGAGAGATTTTTCCCGCGAGATATTGCTTGACTTCGGCATAACCGAGGGTGTCGAGCAATGGCAAGTCGGAACCGTATTTTTGACACAGATATTGTACTTCGGAGACGAAACCGGCAGCAAACATGAGGTTCGTGCGCTGGGCGATGCGGCGATCGCAGGCTTCCACCTGCGGGCAGTCTAACCCGAGGTGTAAAATCGGATAATTGGGCGGATTTTCCCCCTGTTGGTGGGAAATCGGGCATCCGGTGACGTAAAATACTTCTAGCGCCCGTAACGTTCGCACCGAGTCATTGGGATGAACTTTTTGGGTGGATTCTGGATCCACTTGTTGCAACAGGGCGTAACAGTGGGGTTGACCCAAAGCGGCGAGTTGCGATCGCAGTTGCGGGTTAGGTGGCACCCGGGGAATCTTTAACCCCTTCACCACTGCTTTCAGATAAAGCCCCGTTCCACCGACTAACAACGGCACTTCACCCGCCGCCTGAGATTTGGCAATCAATTCGTTAGCTTGTTGTTGGTAATCGGCAACCGTCAAGGAATCCCGGGGGTCGCACAAATCGAGCAGATAGTGGGGCACCAATTGGCGATCGGCCACAGTAGGTTTAGCCGTACCGATATCGAACTCGCGATAAACCTGACGGGAGTCCGCACTGAGGAGCGGCGAACCGAGGCGTTGAGCCAACGCCATACCCAGGCTCGACTTTCCCGTAGCCGTCGCCCCACAGATGACAATTAAAGCAGACATAGCGCGCAATGGTTAATAATTCCTCAGTTGACGATCGCAAAACCCTCCCCGGCCCCTTGCCGATTCCCCCCGACCACCTCGCCCCCTCCATCCCCCCAAAAAATTTCTCATCATTTTGCCCTATCATCGCTGATAACCGTTTTGTGTTATAATTTTTGCAGTTTTTAGTATTTTAACCGTTTCAAGGGGCACAAGCCCGATTAATGGAGCTATTTTCGTATGACCACCAATTACAGTGCCGACCAGATACAAGTTCTTGAAGGTCTCGAGGCGGTTCGCAAAAGACCGGGGATGTACATTGGGTCCACTGGCCCGCGAGGACTCCACCATCTCGTGTATGAAGTGGTGGACAACTCCATCGATGAGGCCCTGGCTGGCTACTGTACCCACATCGAGATCGAGTTAAATCCAGATGGGACTTGTCAGGTCCAAGACGACGGACGAGGGATTCCCACCGACACCCATTCCAAAACCGGTAAATCCGCCTTAGAAACCGTGATGACGGTATTGCACGCCGGGGGAAAATTTGGCGGCGGCGGCTATAAAGTGTCCGGGGGCCTTCACGGGGTCGGCGTTTCCGTGGTCAACGCTTTATCCGAATGGGTAGAAGTGACCGTTTGGCGAGATAAGAAAGTCCATTTCCAGCGCTACGAACGCGGGATTGCCAAAGGGGAACTCCAGGTCAAGTCTATCAAAGAAAACCGCAGCGGCACAGCAGTATGCTTCAAGCCAGATCCGGAGATTTTTACCACCGGCACCGAGTTTGATTACAATACCATCGCGGGGCGGTTGCGAGAACTGGCCTATTTGAACGGCGGGGTAAAAATTACCTTTACCGACCACCGTCTGGAATTGCTCAAAGGTGACGAACCGCGCGTCGAAAGCTATTGCTACGAAGGTGGCATCCGCGAATATGTGGAGTACATGAACCGGGATAAGCAAGGGCTACATGAAGAAATTATCTACGTGTTCGGCGATCGCAGCGACGTACAGGTAGAAGTCGCCTTACAGTGGTGTACCGACGCTTACACCGATAACGTCCTCGGGTTTGCCAACAACATCCGCACCATCGATGGCGGAACCCACTTAGAAGGACTAAAAGCTGTCTTGACGCGGACGATGAATAATATTGCCCGCAAGCGCAACAAGCTGAAAGAGAACGACTCCAACCTCGGAGGCGAACACGTTCGCGAAGGCTTGACGGCGGTGATTTCCGTGAAAGTGCCCGACCCCGAATTTGAAGGGCAAACTAAAACTAAGTTAGGCAATACCGAAGTGCGCGGGATTGTGGATTCTTTGGTGGGCGAAGTGCTCACCGAATATCTGGAATTTCGTCCCAGCATCGCCGATGCGATTATCGAACGCGCATTGCAGGCTTATAATGCAGCCGAGGCGGCGCGACGGGCGCGGGAACTGGTTCGCCGCAAGTCGGTTCTGGAGTCTTCCCCCTTACCCGGAAAACTGGCGGATTGCAGTACGAAAGACCCCAGCGAAAGCGAAATATATATCGTTGAGGGGGATTCCGCAGGCGGAAGTGCCAAACAAGGTCGCGATCGCCGCTTCCAAGCGATTTTGCCCTTGCGCGGGAAAATCCTCAATATCGAAAAAACCGACGACACCAAGATATATAAGAACAACGAAATCCAAGCCCTGATTGCAGCCCTTGGGTTGGGGGTGAAAGGAGAAGAATTCGACGAGTCGCAACTGCGCTATCACCGGATTATTTTGATGACTGATGCGGATGTGGATGGCGCGCACATTCGGACGTTGCTGTTGACCTTTTTCTACCGCTATCAACGGGCTTTGGTCGATCGCGGTTTCGTGTACATCGCTTGTCCTCCGCTTTATAAGGTGGAACGGGGCCGCAATCATTACTACTGCTACAGCGATCGCGAACTCCACAACCTACTGCGAAATGAATTCCCCGCTAACGCTAATTACAGCATCCAGCGGTTTAAAGGTTTGGGCGAAATGATGCCCACTCAGTTATGGGAAACCACCATGAATCCCGAAAGCCGCACCCTCAAACGAGTGGAAATCGAAGATGCTGCAGAAGCCGATCGCATCTTTACCGTATTGATGGGCGATCGGGTCGCCCCTCGCCGCGAATTCATCGAAACCTACGGTCCGCAATTGAATATCACCGAGTTGGATATTTAATTGGTTATTGGTTGTTGGTCATTTGTCCTTGGTCATTGGTCCTTTATCCTTGGTCATTTGTCCTTGGTCATTGGTCATTTGTCCTTGGTCATTTGTCCAATGACCAATTTCTTCAAAGATTTATCGCAATTGTTAAAAAATGCAAAAAAATATCCCAGGGGTTGAAGGCGGAAGGTGGAATATAAATTATTAAGGTCAAGTGCATTTAGAATTGGCTCAATACAGAGAAATTGCGCTTTTGGCTGGGCGAGAATCGCAAGCGACAGAGGGCGGAAAAATTCCGCACTAAAACCAACGGCTATCCTCTCATTAAAACTACAAACAATTGGACAATTGCGAGGTCGGTTATGATAAACCAATCTACCCTAAAAATAGTCGGGTTGGCTGTCGGGGTCGCATTATGCCGTTTCTGTCATTCTACCCCAAGCACCTCATCGGTGAAAACCTCCACCTCACCCATATGAACACTGCTATATACCCAATGTAAATGCTTAACAGCTTATCGGATAACTGTCAGTTCCGACAGGTTGGGAAGGAATTTGATGCGATCGCCCGCTGGGTTATTTCCCCGCATCCGCATCGGCGATCGCAACTGGGGAATTAGAGAACTGGTGAGGTGTTAAGCTTAATAGTCCTTCCAGAATCCAACCGATCGCAGTACGATTACTAATAAATTCAACTGGTCCGCAAATTCAACTATTTCTAGTTAATTTGTTTCATCAAATAACTAAATCTAAGCAGGTTTGAATCAATGCCGATAACCATAATATGGCTATACCCCAAGGCACTATATCACCCATATCTGTTTAAGAAAACTTCGATTCTCGCTGAATACCGTCAATCAATTTTTGCAGCCACGAAGTCTGAGAAATTCCTGTTGAAATTTGAGAGTTTTGAAGCAAGCTATGCTCAGAAAACCACAACATTCCAAGCGAACGTCGATACCAGTGATACAGACGTTTGGGGCGATCGACATATTTAAGGCCGATCCATTGGACATAAATCCATATTAGGGCTAAAGTAAAGCCAATAACAGTTGCTATTAACTTCTCTCTAATTACATTGGATGTTACGATAACAAATGCTCCAGCATGAATTGCAGCAAATCCTTGAAAGCGGTTCCAGTATATTTCTTGCTCTCGATGGACTTGTTCAGTTAAATACGACAGTAAAGATAGTTTATCCTTGACTTCTGCTTCTAAAGCAACGAGCAAACTCTGTTCTTCATCGCTTAAGTTTCCACTAATTGTTGCAAGTTTGTATCGAGTTTGAGGGTCTAAACCTGTTGGGGGATTGGAAAAAACATTCGTAGGGGTTGAATTAGTGCTGTTTAAGTTGGAATTAGAAGGTTGCGGTTGAGTCATTATAGTTGCGCTCCTAAAAGTGATTTTTTAGATTGGCTCTGTCTAATATTGTAGTGTTAAGATTTTTAAATCAATACTCCGGAGAGTCTTAGTGTTAACGACATTGAGAAGGATTCCAGGGTACTCCCTGGAAACAGTGCTTCCCCTGGGGCGATCGCACCGACGGGAACCAGAGAACTGTCAATGGTAACACTTATTTTAAAGATTAATGGTTTATTCCGCAACTATTCCGCCTGTCGGTACAGTTTTTTCATCCCTGGGGGTTGGTGGTGAAATGTAGCAGGTCTCTTTCTTTATGCGATCCGCAGCCGTTTCTGTCTCAACCCTGTCGGTACCTCCGAGGTGAAAAATTCCTCTACCTCACCAATATGAGAAAAGAGGCGATCGCTGGAAAAAATTGCCATGTTTGGCAGCAAGTTGTGATAGAATGGAGATAAGCCGTGGGGGGAGGCAGGGCGTTTAAGCAAGTTATGCATTGCATC
>NZ_JAJENT010000934.1:0-6965 GCF_035615515.1 Phormidium sp. CCY1219 | reverse complement strand
ACTGGCTGCCTGCACCAATAAATTTATTTTAGCCAATTAGCCCTCCCGAGTCAACCGCTTGAGAAAAAAAAGAGGCGATCGAAAAGCAGGGGGGTAACAGGTCAGGTAAAAATGGCCTGGAGGTCAACCGAATCAATTCGATGATGCCAGAATTCATAGCGCTTCTCCCATCAAGAGAAATCCAGCCCAATTGCGTGGATTGGGGTGTGTTTTCATAGTAGTTAGCATCGCTTGACGCAGGGCTTGTGCTTTATCGGGATGATGCTGTAAATGGCGATAAAATTCACTCATCAAAGTGGCGGTTGGCGCATCGGGAACCGACCATAAAGAGACGATAATACTGGGAACACCGGCACTCATTAAAGCCCGAGATAAACCGATCGCACCATCCCCAGTAATCTTCCCGCGCCCCGTATTGCAAGCACTCAAAACCACCAATTCAGCATTAAAAGGTAAATCCACAATTTCCCCCGCCATCAACCATCCGCGATCGCTTTCCGAGGGGGCGAGAGCGATCGCGCCGGGGACGTCGGTACCAAAATCATCCAAAACCCCGTGGGTCGCCAAATGAACGATGCGCGCCTCGGGCAATTCTGCCAAAACTCTAGCTTTTGTAGCTTGATTTCCCGTCAACGCTGTGGTATGAAAAAGACGAGCAATTTCCATCGCTTCTCGTTCCGCATGGGGTAACGGGGATAAAGGTTCTGGGGGTTGACCCACCACAGTAGGCATAGTCGGCATTGTAGGATTGCCCACCACGAGAATATTGTCCCCGGATACTCGTTCCCGTTGTTGATGAGTAAGGGCAAGAACTTGAATGCTTGGTGCGGCGATTAGGGTATGTTTTTCAATTAAAAATCGACCCGAACTATCTTGTAAAGCGCTAAAAGGAACTAAGAAGAGAGATTGATGGGGAATTAAGATAATCCGCTGTTGTGGATCGGCGGGCAACAGATGAGCGATCGGTTCAATTAACAGGGAGTGAAGTTGTTGCAATCGGGGGTAACGATCGCTCACAGAAGGCACGGGATTACTGCGGGTTTCTTGTGCGGCTACGTTAAAATCCAGCAAGCGATCGCGAGTTCCCCGGACCAACCAACTGAGAGATGTTTCCACCCTAGAGCCTCTTCCGATAGCCGCTTCCACCCTTGCGCCTTCAGCGATTGTGGCTAATGAAGTATCGGTTAACGTCACCGAGTGAAACGAAATTTCACCCGTCGGGGCGATCGTCCAAATATAAATTGCCTCCTCCACAATCGCATACTCAACAATCGTGGCATTCTGTTCCCGAGCAACGGTTTGAATTTGCGCCACCGTCGGCATTTCCACCGACTCGAACTCCTGCCAATTCGGCGATCGCCGTTTCGCTAATAACGTAATAAAAGCCCTAGCGCGACCCCTTTCTGCCACTTCTAACCCCCGATTAAACTTTTCCCGTTTCACCAAAACGCTTTGCAACAATTCATAGCTTTCTAGTTGGGTTTCAAACAGAGAAATTAGCTCCTTATCCGTCAATCCCGGGCGCAGTTTCTCTAGCTCTTCAATAGCAGCAAAGAGATACTCTTCCGCCTGTTGGTATTCTCCCACTTCCCGATACAATCGACCCATATTATTCAAAATATGACCGATACCCGCACCATCGCCAATCCCCCGAAGAATTTCTAACCCTTGGCGATAAAAATCCAAAGCAGTTTCCGTTTCCCCCAAAGTGGCATAAACTTTTCCCAAATTGTTGAGGCTTTTTCCCACACCGACTTGATTGCCAATTTCCCGAGCAATTTCCAATCCTTGCCGATAAAAGTCTAACGCTTTTTCAGATTGTTGCAAATGCAAGTAAGCCGTACCGATATTGTTGAGGGTAGTGCCTGACAACGCCCGATCGCCAATCTCCCGGGAAATGGCTAAAGCTTGCCGATAAGACTGCAATTCCTCTGGGTATTGACCTTGCTTTCCGTAGGTAGCCCCCAGATTGTTGAGCAAATATCCCACAGCGGGGCGATCGCCAATTTCGCGACCCATTTCTAAACCTTCTCGATAAAATTGCACCGCCTCCGGGTACTGTCCCAGACTATCGTAAACCCCGCCAATATTGTTCAGCCGTCTTATCGCACTGACGCGATCGCCGATTTCGCGGGCTAAGTCTAACGCATCTTTATAAAATTGCAAGGCTTCTGCATATTGTCCCCGGGAATAATAAATTAAGGCAATATTGTTGAGGGTAGTGCCAATTCCTCGGCGATCGCCCATTTCTCGGCGAATTTCCAACGCGCCCTCAAAAGACGCTAACGCCCGTTCGTATTCCCCGCGACTCCCATAAACCACGCCCAAATTGTCCAGCACAGCGCCAACCCCCTCTCGGTCATTGATTTCCCGGGCAATCCGCAACGCTTCCCGATAAAATTGCAACGCCTCCGGGTATTGTCCGCGATAATAATGGACTAATCCGATATTATTGAGTTGGCTAGTGATGCTAGAACGGTCATTCATTTCGCGGGCGATATCTAAAGCTTGCTGATAAAATTGCAAGGCTTCTGCATATTGTCCTCGACTTTGGTAAACAAATGCAAGGTTGTGGAGGATAGTGCCTTCCAGGTTGCGATCGCCAATGTCGTGGGCGATATCTAACCCTTGCTGATAAAATTGCAACGCCTCGGCGTATTGTCCCAGACGGGCGGAAATGATTCCTATCTGGTTGAGGGTTTCTCCGACGCTTTGGCGATCGCCAAGTTCGCGAAATATCGCCAATGCTTGATGGAAGGTTTCTAATGCTTCGGGAAGGCGATCGGCTTCCTGATGTTGGCGCGCTTGACGATAAAGACGATTTGCGGCGGCGGTTCGTTCGGCGGCGGTTTGCGCGGCGGCGATCGCCGGGGAAAAGGTAAAGGGTCGTAGCGCAGGTTCAACCCAGGCGCAAAGCAACAGCGTCGCAGAGGTAATAATAAAGGTTCTGACATGCCATTTCATTTCCGAGTTCCTCCAGAATTGAACAGTTGTGGCATGGGATTAGCATGGTGGGGTTCGCCACTGGCACTCAAACTCAAAAGCTGCGCCAAGAGCATAAAAAAGCGATCGCCAACACAGGAACACCCGAGGTATTCCCAGTGAATTCCTCTGGGTAAAACAATCAGCATGTTGCCTTCCCCGTGATATTCAAATCGGGAAATTGCCCACCAACCTCAGTTCGTTAATCCCATTCATATTGCTTGTTTTCCCCCTGAGTTAGACGATAAAATTCCTCTATCTTTTCCGGATCTAGTTCATTTTTCCAGCGCAAATCCAACTTGATTTGAAACCCTTGTTTTTGGTAATAATCGCCATGCACTTCTTCTACTTTGCTGTCACTTTTTTGACTTTTGTATTTCGCAATGAGCGAACGAGTGCCAAAGTTTCCCTCAATCCCGAAATGCTCGTGCTTCCAATATTCCAGCATTTCCGGCTGAAATTCTAGGTCTAGCATTTGACATATCTTTTCAGTGGTGGCTTTTGGTTCGCTGGCCAATTCTTCATAGCGAACCATCATTTTCCGTTCCGAGGGAAACTGGTTGAATAAATTTTCATCTTCTTTCATTAACCGAGACCATCTGTGACTAAATTTCTCAACGGTCATATTCTTATCCCAGCGCAAATAAGAATTGAGAACCGCACGACCATCTCGAATTAAATGGATTAAGTAACCGTCTATTTGTCCCGACCTAAATTCTTTTGATTGCAGCTTCTTCGACACCCAATCCACATATTTGGAAGAATCGATTAACACCGTTGCATCCAGTTTAGAAAAAATTAGCGAGTAGGAATTAAAAATTCTATCTGTTCCGGAAATTTCTCGAAGAAACCGCTCGACTTTTAGAGGGATGTAGGGAGTTATGCGACGATTGCTTAATCCCGCTACCAGCATTTTCAGTTCTTCCGGAGTGAACTTTTCTTCCCAAAATTTTCCCGTTTCCTCCCAGAAATCTCGATGACGGTGGCGGTGGCGGTAAAATTGAGGAAGTTTACTGATTTCATTTAAGTCAAAGCAGTCCGGATGACTGCCTAAAATATAGTTCAGTAGGGTAGAGCCTGACCGACCAATTCCTAAAATAAAAACAACTTTTTTCTTCATGCAAAAAAATCCAATATCGAGCCAATCTACAGTTCGTGAAAACCGCCTTAGAATTTTGCGAGGTAGAACGGTTGTGGCATCGAGAAGGAGGAAAGGGCAGGTTAGGAGTAGGGGCAAAGGTTCCTGCCCTTTTTCCCGATACTGCAATTATCTTAACTCGCGTTCTCCCGGATAAGAAGAAATTTAACCTTTATTTTCGATCGCCCCCGATTGGGTGTGGCGTCAAGGCGGCGGGTGGGTAGAGGTGCCACAGGTATCTGTTGCGGAAGGAACTTGCGGAGGGAATAAGTAGATCTATAGGGCACGAGGGTGGGCGAGTTAGGGGGGAAACGGGGAAAAAGCTGGATCCAGTCATGCCAGCAGAGGTGCCGAACAAATCCCCACCCAAGCGATCGATTTGGCCATCAATGGGCGTATAATCGTTTCGGCAGACTCAAACGGCAGATTTGCAGAGTATTTTGACTCATGGCCAAAGCCAAGCGGAGAAAAGTCAATCCCCCATTCCTGACCGGAGATAGCTCTTACAACCCTCTCTGGGTAGGGATTTCCCCCCGCTGAAGGAGCAATATAAAGGAATCCGTACTCCAACTTTTGTCATAAAAACCGAATTCCCGATCGAGTTACGGGAGTTTTGGTGTTAAGATTGACTTTGGAAACGATTGAACAGAGTAAAAGTAGCGATCGAGCATGATCTATTCTCCAGAAGCGCCAGTAAAAACCAACACCTTCGACCTGGATGAACTCAACCAACGCTTTGAGTCATCTCAACCCTTGGAAATTCTGGCTTGGGCGGCGAACAATTTTCCCACGGGATTGGTGCAAAGCACTGCATTCGGCCCTGGTGGGATGGTCATTATGGATCTTTTATACCGAGAACTGCATCCTGCTACTCCCGTTCCGGTGGTATTTCTCGACACCCTGCACCACTTTCCGGAGACCTTAGCCCTGGTCGATCGCGCCAAAGAGCGCTACAACTTAGATTTGCACGTTTACCGCACCCTGGAAGCCAACAACCGCGAAGCCTTTTCCCTGCGCTTCGGAGAGGAACTGTGGCAAACGGCGATCGAAAAATTCCACTATTTAACCAAAGTCGAACCCTTAGAACGAGGGCTGAACGAACTCAATACCCGCGCCTGGATCACCGGGCGGCGTCGGGATCAATCCCGCACTCGCACCACCATGCCGATTTTCGAACGGGACAAACAAGGGCGGATTAAAATCAATCCCCTCGCCAATTGGACGCGCAAAGAAACCTGGGGCTATATCGTCACCCACGGGGTTCCCTACAACGAATTGCACGATCGCGGATATGCCAGCATCGGCGACGAACCCCTCACCACCCCAGTGGCCCAAGGAGAACACGAACGGGCCGGTCGCTGGCGCGGATCCCAAAAAACCGAGTGCGGCATTCATCTGTGAATTCGTGCCAAATCCTTAGCCTTTTGTCTCTATGGTGTCATTAACGGGCAAACCTGCGTTGCATTCCCCGGCTTCACCCAGGAAAATAGACAAAAGACTAAGGAGAAACACTATGATAAAAATACTTCATTTGTCCGATATCCACATGGGAAGCGGGTTTTCCCACGGACGAACCAATCCAGTCACGGGAATGAATACGCGACTGGAAGATTTTATCAACACATTAAGTTGCTGTATTGACCGCGCCATCGAAGATGCGGTGGATCTGGTGCTGTTTGGGGGAGATGCATTTCCCGATGCGACACCGCCGCCATTCGTGCAAGAGGCGTTTGCGGGACAGTTTCGGCGATTGGTGGATGCAGAAATTCCCACGGTGTTGCTGGTGGGCAATCACGATCAACACGCCCAAGGGCAGGGAGGCGCGAGTTTGTGCATTTATCGGACCTTGGGAGTGCCCGGATTTATCGTGGGGGACTCTCTGGAGACCCACCGCATCGAGACGCGCAGGGGTTCGGTACAGGTGATTACTTTGCCTTGGATTACGCGATCGACCTTGATGACGCGATCGCAAACCCAAGGTCTTTGTTTATCCGATGTGAATCATTTATTAATCGATCGCCTGCGAGTGGCGTTAGAAGGCGAAGTCCGCAATCTGGATCCCGAGGTGCCCACGGTACTGCTGGGTCATGTGATGGTGGATAAAGCCGAATTTGGCGCAGAGCGCTTTCTCGCAGTGGGCAAAGGCTTTACCATTCCCCTATCCCTGCTGGTTCGCCCCTGTTTTGATTATGTGGCCTTGGGTCACGTCCACCGACACCAAAATCTCAACCCCCGCAACGATCCACCGGTGGTCTATCCCGGCAGTATCGAGCGGGTGGACTTTAGTGAGGAAAAAGAGCGGAAGGGTTATGTGAGGGTCGAACTAGAAAAAGGACGGGCCGAGTGGGAATTTTGTCCCTTGTCCGTGCGGAAGTTTCGCACCATCAAAGTGGATTTATCCGAGGCGGATGACCCGCAAAGTAACCTAGAAGCGGCGATCGCCAAACACCAGATTCAAGATGCGGTAGTGCGGGTCATCTATCAACTGCGACCGAACCAAATCGACGCGATCGACAATGCCGCCCTCCAAGCTCACTTAAGTGATGCCCATAGTTACACCATTCAAGCCGAACTGGTCAGCCAATTGGCCAGACCTCGCGTTCCCGAATTGGGAGTGGGGATGCAAATCGACCCCCTCTCGGCACTGAAAACTTACCTAGACAATCGCGAAGACCTGCAAGATATTCAAGGCGATATGCTTGCCGCCGCTGAAGGGTTGCTCTCCGGCGAAGACCCGATGTGGCAACTCGACTCTTCCGAGTCCGAGAACAGATACATTTAACCCGGAAAAATCTAGCAATTGCTGGAAGTTTCTGAGTATGGCACAATCTGGAATGAAATTATT
>NZ_JAJENT010000933.1:0-284 GCF_035615515.1 Phormidium sp. CCY1219 | reverse complement strand
TTCAGTGTGAGACTTCCGTTCTCCGGGAGAGCGGTAATTTTGATTTTCTCCAGTTCGTCTCCCTCGCTATCGGCAAACGCCTGAGTGAAATCACTGGCCAAAAACGAAATATCACCATTTTGATTGCCGGATTTATTAAAAGCACTGACTTCCGGTGCAGCATTAATCGCCGCCACGGATACATTCACTTTCGCATCGGTGGAAGCGTAACTGCTGCCATCAAACCCATTCCAGCCAAAATTAATCTCCCCAGTAAAGTTTTCCCCTGGCGTAAAGACTAATTT
>NZ_JAJENT010000932.1:0-299 GCF_035615515.1 Phormidium sp. CCY1219 | reverse complement strand
TCAATGACTTCGCCGTTCAGTGTGAGACTTCCGTTCTCCGGGAGAGCGGTAATTTTGATTTTCTCCAGTTCGTCTCCATCGCTATCGGCAAACCCCTGAGTGAAATCACTGGCCAAAAACGCAATCTCGGCATTTTGATTGCCGGATTTGTTAAATGCGCTCACCTGCGGTGCAGCATTAATCGCCGCCACGGATACATTCACTTTCGCCTCGGTGGAAGCATAACTGCTGCCATCAAACCCATTCCAGCCAAAATTAATCTCCCCAGTAAAGTTTTCCCCTGGCGTAAAGACTAATTT
>NZ_JAJENT010000931.1:0-19444 GCF_035615515.1 Phormidium sp. CCY1219 | reverse complement strand
TTTAGGCTGGTCAGGTGGTTAGAAGTACAAGCCCCTGGCTTTAGACATGGGGTTGGTTTCTACGGAGTCCCTGACCTTTCCAGTTGTGGGTTTCGAGACAAGCCCTGTACCCTAAACGGGTAGGGCGATCGCAGGCGGGGCCCGCCTACGCAGGCTAGGCGTGGGATTTATCCCACGCCTAATTGCTACAGTCGGTTTCAACCGACTGAAATGCTTTTGCTGCAAGGTTATTAGTCGGTTTTTAACTGAGTTTAGCTCTGAGACGGGGACTTTTAGTCCCCGGCTTTTTTCTGCCTAGAGACGCGAAAATTCACCGATATAAAAACGGCAAATTCTGGTTTCCAAGCTATCGGAAAATTATGCAACTTAAATGTTATAACCCCCGAAGGAGGGGTTATAACAATCCATCCATCAGGTGGAGAACCTGAATTAGCTCTGGAGATAACTCGGGGGGTCGATCCGGTGGGGGGGCATCCAGATGATGTTCCACGAGTCCTTTCAGGGCAATCAGTTTAATGCTGTTTTCGGCTAATGTTTCGGCGATCGCGTCAGCGGCGGGCAAATATCCGATCGCCCCCAAATCGATCAGGGCCGATCGCCGCAGTTGCAAATCAGAGCCGCTCAACGCTTGCACCAGGCGTTCTCCATACTGGGGTTCTCCAGTGAGCTGATACATCGCTCGCGCGGCGGAATACTGGACCCGCTCGAATGGATGTTCTAAAAACGGTTGAATTACCTCAATTGCCCCTGTGGCCTGCAGGGTGCCCAAGGCTTCGATAATCGCATCGTAAGGTTGGGTCAGATGCGGTTTTCCCGGCACTTTCACCGCCGCTTCCACCCCCCCGGCGAGCAATTCCATCAACGGCGCGATCGCGGCTGAATCCCCCAAGCGTTCTAACCCTTCGGCGGCGGCTTCGCGCACGTAATAATCCGGCGAGGTTAAGCAAGCAATCAGTGCGGGGATAGCGCGCTCGTCTCCCACTTTTCCCAGGGAGCGCGCGGCATTGCGCTGTAGGGGAAAGCCACCCGCATCGGTGCGATCGCCTTTTTCGTTCAACAAATCGAGCAATGCATCGATTGCGGCGGATTCGCGCACCCGAAATCTGCCAATCCACCAAGCGGCGTAGTAACGGAGGCTCAAGTCTGGGTGACGCAGATTGGCGATCGCCTGGTCCACAGTTAAAGTCTCACCGCCGGCTTGTTCAGTTGACGGTGAGCCAGATTCAAAATCATTCCACATCAGTCAAGTTGGTAATGGCTGCTACGCCCAACCCTAGCAGAAGTTAACCCTATTGATTTTGTGCTTCCGGATTAAAATTAACCGGCTCGATATTGACGATTTTCCCACCCATGCGCGTAATCCGCTGCATTTCTTCATTCATGCGATTGTAAGGCACGGTCATAAAAACGCTGCCACTTTTCCGGATGGAATAGTTCATTTTGTCGGTGTCTTCACCTTCGTGCAAACCGGTCACTTCATAGCGAAAATAGCGATTTCCCGCCTGAGTGTTCGCATTGCTGCCACCTGCAATTTGACCCAGCATGTTTTTTTCCTCCTCTAATTGGAACGATTTAAAACCGAACTGCTCATCCAACCCTCCCTCAGTCTGGTTTGAAACCCCAGGGGGGGGTTGAAAGTGATGGGGTATGGATCGGGTGGTATTTCCTCCCCATGCCCAGCAAACCTGCGCGAGTAACCCGCGATGTAAACTAGGTGGTATGTCTTCTGCGTGCATGGTTGGGCGATCGCAGCCTTGATTTGTCCAAAGACGCGAGTCACCTCGCGCCTTTGAACTCAAGCGATAGTCAAACCAACCGACTCATCCCAAGGCAGTACCTCGGGAATTAAGCGGTGGTGATGCTAGCGATTTTGCCACCTTTTTTGAGGATTTGCTGAATTTGAGTGGATAACTTCTCGTAAGGAACCAGATAGGTAGTGTTACTGCGGCGCACGCCAGTTTTGCGAATGGCGGTAACTTCGATGCGGTACACCTTGCCTTCTTCGCCAAATCCCACAAACGCACCCCCCACGCAGGTATAGGGAGCGGCTTGTGGAGTGGGACGGTAGCTCCAGCCATCGCTACCGCCGGAAGGTGCCACGATGGTGTTCGGGGAATTTTTGCCCAGTTCGCGCGCGAGGCGAGTTTTGCTGCCTTCTACTTGGGCGCGATCGCTATTGGCATACCCGCGATAAAGCCGGAACATCCGGTTAAATCCCACGGTTTTTTGCCCGGGAATGGTTTCAAACCCGCGATAGTAGGGCACGATATTGTCGCCGAAATTATTTTCGTACTCTACCGAGTCGATGTAGGAGTCGATTTCGGCATCGAATCCTTCGTTTTCGTAAATGTCGAGGTGATAAATCACTTCCGACTCGTCATAGGGAGCGCGCCCGAGCAGATGTTTGTAGTTCAGTTCGGTGACGCGAGTCTGGAAATTGGGGTAAAGAAACTTTGTTTTGTACAGTTCCGATTTGGCTACTGCACGCACGAATTCTCGCACGGTAATCGTGCCGTTTCTCAATAAAGACTCGGGACTGGTGAGCCGCTCGGAATTCATCACGTAGTCGTTGCCGAGAACCTGCCGATACACGGCACGAATCACGGCTTCCACATCTTCTTCCGTCCAATTTTGTCGCAATTCTACTGGGGCTGCATCCCGGAACGCAATGGTTCCCAAGCGAGATGCTGCTGATGTAATGGCCATCTGAAATAATCTCCCAACAAACTTTT
The DNA here is from genome assembly GCF_035615515.1 of Phormidium sp. CCY1219. Classification (GTDB taxonomy): domain Bacteria; phylum Cyanobacteriota; class Cyanobacteriia; order Cyanobacteriales; family Laspinemataceae; genus CCY1219. Next base: position 16,712 of record NZ_JAJENT010000931.1, on the reverse strand, counting down.
TTAGAGTTTTGACTTTTAGATTTTTAATCCTTCACCGTTGGTTTATCCTGTTGGGTTAATAATTCGCTGGTTTTTTTCCCCATCCCAGGATGCCAAATCGGCGAGTATGCTGCGCGAAAGTCCCAGAAATACAACGATGTCCGGAAGGGTAAACAGCAACTAGCGTTTTGCTAGCACCTGCCTACCTACCCGGACATCAAGTTAAATTCTAGCCACGCAGACAGACGCGACGCTTATGCATCGTTAACTAGCTCAGGGCGTTGATGGCGTAGTCGATGTAGGTGTTGGCTTCAACTGCCGATTGGCCACTCAAGCCGTGGTTGTTTTTGATGTACTTGAGGGCTTCGACGTACCAGCTAGGAGACAGATCGAAGGTGCTGTTGATTTCATCCAAACCCGCGATCAGGTACTCATCCATCGGACCGGTGCCACCCGAAACTAAGCAGTAGGTGACCATCCGCAGGTAGTAACCGATGTCGCGAGAGCACTTGGCTTTCCCGGTTTCGGTAGAAGCGTAGTTGGGGCCTTGCATGGTAGTGGTGTAGGGGAATTTGTTGTACACCGCTTGGGCAGCTCCATCAATCAGGCGCTGAGAATTGCTGGTCAGCGCGCGAGCTGCTTCCATGCTTGCCATTGCCCGCTTAAAACGACCGTCAACGGCTTGCAGTTCGGAGTTGCTCAAAAAACGACCTTGAGCGTCGGCGGCAGAAATCGCTTCAGTAATCGGGGTTTTCATCGTCGAGTTATCTCCCTAGGATTGTGCAAAGTTTTCGTGGTTTGTTGGTTATGTGGATTTAGTCAGGGCTGACTAATTCCTCGTTCGAGTTTGTGCTTGGCTCAACGCCGATTTAGGCAACAGCAGAAGCGGCGCGGTCGAAATAACCAGCCAACTCAGACATCAGAGCGCTGCAATCGCCAGGAGTGATGCCAGCCGGATCGTTGGCCACTTTGACTGCGGCATCTTTCATTTTTTGAACGCCAACTGCAACGGAACCTCCGGGAACGCCCAGGGCTTGGTAGGTTTCGCGCAGACCGTTCAAGCAGCGATCGTCGAGTACGCTGGCGTCACCGGCAATCATGGCGTAGGTGACATAACGCAAGATGATTTCCATATCCCGCAAGCAAGCAGCCATCCGACGGTTGGTGTAGGCGTTGCCACCGGGTTGGATCAGCTGAGGTTGCTCCGCAAACAAAGTACGAGCGGCTTCGGAAACGATGTCAGAGGCGTTGCTGGTGATCCGGTTGACGGTATCGAGACGCTTGTTGCCTTCTTTGACCATGTTGGTTAGAGCATCGAGTTGTTCGCTGCTCAGGAATTCGCCGCGTGCGTCGGCTTGGGAAACAACTTTTGCAAATGCGTCTAGCATGTACTCAATCTCCTATGGTTATCTGATTTGGTTGGAATTGGATGAGTCTAGCTTAAAGCCAGTACAAGCTGTGCAGCTTGTCAGGTGTTTGGACGGACCCCAGCTAGAACAGGATTTGTTAAAGCTGGTCTCTCGGAAAGGGTGGATGCGGCCCTAGGGACTACATTACCTGCTTCGCGAGAAATCTTAGAAAAGATTACACCAGTATGAGAAAAGTGCCAACCCTCTTCAATTTATTGAGGGGGTTAAGTTTTGCTCGTCTCTCATACCCTACAGGTTAATGTTATACACCGCCTTTGCCCTTCTTTTTATTACGAAATGTTAAATTTTTTTATTTTCTCGATCGCTGAGTATATTTGCGGGTTGCCAAACAGCTAACAGCCCACTGGCTATCTAACACCAGTGGGCTGTCAGGATCCATCTATCAAATCCTTGTCCATTTATCCGTTGGCGATCGCACCCTCCCTCTGGCTTATCCCCAGGAAGCGCTCCAAATCAAATAAAAACCCATGAATGTACTCCTCGGTCCATTCTGCACCGTAGAATCGAGTAAACATTCCCCGCGCGGGGTCTTTCTCGGCTCGATAACGCAAATACCTCAGTTGCGCCTGTTTGATTCGCTCTCGCTGCTCGCGATCGCTCACCGGTTGCGCCCCCTCCACCAATTCCAAATAAGCCGCCAAATACTCCTTAAACGCCTCAAATACCCGCGTCTGCACCACTTCCGTCTTTTTCGGTCGCGTCCATAAAAATGCCGGCGAGAAAAACGGTTGCGCTTCTGCGGGAAAATCTCCTCCCCAGGGTAGATGCGGTTTGTGCCGCTCGTATATTCCCCAAATCGGTTCGGTGTACTTCGCCCGGTAACTCGGGTCATCCCGAAATAACGGCTGCATGTCCAACGCAATCAAATGCCCCCCGGGCAAGCTCACCAGATCCGCCCCAAAAAACGGCAAGTCATAGTTCAATTGCGGAAAAATCACCAAGTTGAGCACCTGCAGGCTCTCCCCTCCTTGCACGTGGGCGGCTCGAATCTGTCTGAGCTTCGGGGCGGCAAATCCATAACTGGTGGTCACCACCACTTCTTGCTTTTTCCCCTTCCCCACGGTGGCCACTTTTTTGCCAAATCCTTCCGGGATCGGGTAAGGTTCCAGCTTCAATCGCGCGCTTAACTGAGCGATCGCCTCATCCAAAAACGGTTGATAAAGATTCATCATTACTTATCGTCGGCTGGCAACGGCTAACGGCACGGCATCTTCAAACAAAAATTCATACAGGAATCGCTCGGCCCACTCCCGCCCAAAATAACTGCTAAACAGTCCGTGGGCCGGGTCGCGATCGGCACTATATTGGTCGTAATCTTTTTGCGCTTTCACAATTCGCTCAATTTCCGCTTTCTCTTCTCGCGGTGTCGCCCGCTCCAACATCTGCCAATACAGAGCCAAATATTCGCAATACGCGGGAAATAACCGCTTTTCCACGGTTTCTGCATCGGTTTTCGCAAACAGCAGGTATTTGGAAAAATAGCGATCGGCATCATAAAACTTCATTTCTATGTTCTGCGCCAAATCGTTGTATTTATCCCGCACCTCGCGCATCGGCTCGATGTACTTGTCTTGATACGCTTTATCTTGAAATAAGGGTTGAAAGTCTAAAACAACTAGAATCTTCTTTTGGTTAAAAGACAGCAAATCTATCCCGAGTAGCGGCAGATCGTACTGGTGACTCGGATAAATTACGCTGTTAAAAATTTGCGCGGATTCCCCGGCATCAATATAGGTGTAGCGAATTTTTCGCAGTTCTCGACAGTGGTAACACCAACTTTGTATGATGGCTGGATTTTTGCCGCGATCGCTAACGCAGCTTTCTAAACCCGCCGGAATTGGACGACTTCGCAGGTCAAATCGCCGGAATAGCTCGGTTTCTAAATAGTCCAGAAAAGGTTTGTACATAGAGAATTACTCTGACCAAGACTCCCCCGAGCATAGAAGATGCTCCCCTCGCACGTCTCATTTCTCAGAAACAAAGCAATAATCCTTAACAATTCCCGCGATCGCCCTCCTTTGCTTTAAGTTTTGTAACAATTTGCCCCCCCGGGAAGACACACCGCTCAAATTGACTTCATTCTGGATTGCGCTTCACTCACCCGCCTTTGTGATGTCGTGCTGCGCCAGCATCCGATCCAATACCGCCGGGGAGACACAACGACGTTCTGAGCAATAAGTCATCAAATTAACCCCATTCATCATTCGCACGGTACTGACGCGCACGCGAAAATCATCGGTGATAAACCAACAGCGCTCCATTCCTTGATTGTTGTCATAGTCAGTGTGGATGGTCAGTACCCCATCGGGAGCAAAATGGTAGCGACAAACCACCGGTATCCCTTCCACATAGCCCCGGTTTCGCAAGAGTTTGCCACTCAACCCTGTCTCCTGGGGCCAATCCACCAAAATAGCGGCATAATTCGGGTTCGGTTCGCGATCGTCGAGATTGGTTTGCCAGGAAAAACTCGCTCCCCCCTTGGCTAATTCCGGATCCACCCCTTGCGCGTGACAAACCTCTCGCACCTGCGGATCCTCCGGTGGCAATACTTTCACCATCAGATTCGACTCTCCCGACTCATCTGCAGTTAAATCAAAGTGATGAACCGTGCGTTGACTAAACCAGGTTCCTTCGCTTTTGCGAAAAAACTCCATCATCGTCATCGGTGGTTTCATATCGCAATTTTGGATTTTTAAAGACCAACATTGAGCGCCAACCTGGGAAAAGTGGCAGACGGATCTGCCGATCGCGTTGATGCTTTCCCCGGCACGGCGATCGCAGAGGCGATCTCGGCTCAAAGCTAATCGTACAATACCACTACACCTGCTAAATAACCCTAAAAAAATGACTGCTTCCAATACTCCCAAACCCTTTACACCCGCCGATCTGTTGCGATCGCTCGCTGCAGGAGAAGACCTCAGCGGGAAAACCCTGGAAAATCTCGATCTCGCCGGATGCGACTTCTATGGAGCTAACCTCAGCAACACCCACCTCAGTGGCGCAAACTTCGATCGCGCCATCTTAATTCGCGCCGAATTGCAAAACACCGACCTCCGTGATGCCTCCTTCCTGGATGCAGACTTGCGCGGCATCGATCTGCGTCATGCCAACCTCAGCAATGCCAACTTGCAAAATGCCTATTTAAACCGCGCCAACCTCATGGGAGCAAACCTCAGCAATGCCAACCTGACTGGGGTGAAACTCCAACTGGCACTTTACGATCGCCACACCATATGGCCCGATGGGTTTGCTTATCGAAAATCCGGCGCAGTCGGACCTGGTGCCCAACTCAGCGGCGCTTACCTCAATACCGCCCATCTGCGCGGGGCGGATCTCAAAGGCGCTAACTTTCTCGGGGCCTATCTCAGCGGCGCAGATCTAACCGGTGCTAATCTCGAAGGGGCATCCTTGAGCGGCGCAAATCTGCAAAAAGCCTTTTTCACCGGAGCCTATCTACACAATGCTCGCCTCAATAATGCCGAGTTACAACAGGTGGATTTTCGTGCCGCCGATTTGACTGGGGTAGAGTTGAATAATTTACAGAGTATTGCTGGGGCAGATTTTTACCGGGTTCGCGGATTGAGTGAGTCGAATCGCGCCCTGTTGAAGGGGCGAGATTCGAAAGAATTGGACACCTGGAATCCCTTTACTCGCCGCACCACCCGCGAAAGTTTGGCGCGATCGTAATTTCCCTTCCCACTCCCCTACCCTTCCCGCTCTCTCAAGCAAACTTTGGCCGTTGCAAAACAAATCTCTGCCTGAGAATTTAACTCATTTTAACTCGTTCCCAGGTTAACCTGGGAACGAGTTAAAACACTCCACCCTAGCTACCGCCTCCCCCTCAATAAATGCGATCGCAAAGGTTGGCACCCTTGCTTAATTCGCTTGTTGTGAAGAAACTCCGGTTTTAACCTCTACTACACCGCCCCCTAAACCTCATCAAATTATCCTTCGGTTTAAATCGTTTACCATCATTGCTGACTAATGCGGATTGAATCACCACCGAGAATGGGTGGATTGTTCCGCTACCTCATGCGCTTACAGGTGATTTCGGCATTATGAATGGAGAGAACCGCCTGACAACTTTGGAGAAAATCCATGCCCAGCAGCCCATCAACACGCAGTCGCGCGGGAATATTATAAGCCACAATTGGAAAATCGTAGAGAATCTGACCCACGCAGTTGAACCAAGTTAGCTGAATCACTGGCGCATTGATTTTGCCTTTCCCGGTGATAATTTCTTCCCGAAAACGAGTATTTTGCGTGTCATAACCTAGCGTTTCTACAACCTGAACGGGCAATATGGTGAAGCTCGAACCTGTATCGATGATTAATTTCACTCGCGCAAAGTCACCCTTTTGCATTCCCCCAGCCATTGCCTGTACCTTTAGCAAATTCTTTCCGTGACGGGACAATCGATAGGCTTTTTGAAAATCGGTCATTTTAATTATAACATTATCCCTATATTTTCTGGCACAGAACCCGTATATTCTATCGCCACTGGTTTACCCTGTCTTAGAGACAGTTTAGCGTACAGTTCATCGCGCTCGCTTGCGCGAGCTAAAACTTCTCCTTGAATTACATTCAACTCTTCATCTAATTTAGGGCAACCAATCAGCACCCATTGATTGGGATATCGCTGTTGGATTTCTTCAATGTTTAAAATCCCTCCGCTTTTTATGGGTTGGGATTTTTGCGTTAAAGCGGTTAAAGTTAACTCGAAGTAATCTTCTATTTCCTCTAGCAGTTCTAGTTCGCCACTGCCTTTTTCTGGGTTAGGAAAAATCTGCTGCTTCACTACAGCGATCGCCGCAGCTTTCATCCGCTCCACTATTTTGACTGCTGACTCTATTGCAATTCCCAGACCCAAATAGGTTTCTCGAATATCCGCTAAACAACCCGTTTCCAGTCGAGAAGCATTTTCTGCCAATAATGCGTAGGTAATGTAACGCAATATAGTTTCGCTTTCCTGCAAGCAATGGGTTAATTTATCCTCGGGTAAATCTTGATTTTCTTCTCGGGTCAACATCTCTGCTTTGCCAAGAGTTTCATGCACCGCATCAGACACAATAGAACCAGCGCGATCGCATATTGTTTTGACTGCATCTAAGCGTTTATCTTGGTGCTGTATCATTTTTTTTAAATGGGTCAATTCTTCCGAGCTGACAAACGCTTTTTCTGCTTCAGCTTGGTTAAGAATATGCCATCTATTTTTTTGAGTATTTGCCATCATTAATATACCTCTTAAACTCCATTAAGCTGCTAGCCATTAAATTGGCTTACGGTAGAAAGCTATTTGTTGGCATTCTGATAACAATTTAACTTGAATGTTTTTTCTTTTTTTTAGAAATTGCTTATTGATTGACATCATTTGACCGGGGAAGCATTGCGATTAATTTAACAATCTGTGTTTTTAGGCTAATATAAGCACAAATACGACCGTTTTGCATGGAAAAATAATTGAGCGAATAAACCAAAATGAAGGAAGTTGCATTTATTTGATGTTAAAAGGGGAGAGAGCTGTGGGAGGATAGTCTTTGTAAAAGAATTTCCGGAAATCGTGGTGAATTGGAGAATCAGGAGTTAAAAATTAGTAATTCAACTGAGTTAATTAAAGTAAAATAGACCATGATGGACGGGAAAAAAGAAAGGCACCAATCAGAGGAGATTAAAAATCTGATTGAAGATGTGGTAGGGAAGATGCACAAAGCCGGCAAAAGTTTTGGGTGGATAGCCATGTGGATGGTATTGACGGAAACCGAGGTCAAAGATGCTTTCAGTCGATACCAACAGCGACGGGGTGGTAAACCGACCGATTCTAACGTTTGCTAATCTGGCAAGACGGAACCTCCTAGGGTAGGTTGGCGATGCTGTAGACCATTTTAGCTGCAATTTGGGAGGGGTGAACGGGGTAATTCTGCGCCAGGGGACTGGTGGCGATCGCACCCCTGCTCTCCGGAACCGTGCGCCAGACAAATTGAGAACGAGCGAGTTGAAAACCCGCCCGCAGTGTTGTTGCGAGCGCGGGTAAATTCTTTTGAGAGAGGAACTTTTTTCCCGAGAAACCGTCTGAGGAGATAATTTTGCGTTAAGCAAGGGGCAGGCGGAAATTTTGCCTGCAGAATTGTCGGAAGAAATAAAGGAATTTAGAGAGCGATCGCGTCACGGGGAGAGAATAACTCAGAAACGCAGCAATTTTCGCCCCTGACGCCAATCGAGCCGCGCTAGCTTGGCTTTTGCGGGTGAGAAAACCTGCAAAGAACTCGCGCGGCAAACCTTCGTGAGTATTCTGTGCATCCAACCGCGATCGAGAAAATATTTCTACAATAGAAATAATGAAAAGAGCGAATCGATCGCGCAAGGAAGAGTTCGAGGGGGATAGGGTGATATTTGGCAAACGAATCAATCTGAAAATAATGGTTTTGGCGGCGATCGCCCTAGTCATCGCCACAGGATTCGGCATTTATTTTTTCAGGTTCCAGACTGCCGAGAATTCCAGCAATATAGAGACTGCCGACAATTCAGAGCAACCCAAAGCAGGGACAGAGGAGGAATCTGCCAGGGTGGAGGCTTTACCTGCCTATGCCTCAGCGCCGCAGACCCCGGAGGGGTCATTCTCCGAAGAGACATTTGTCAGACAAAATCAAGTCACCCTAGAATTAGAAACCGTGCTGAGTGGTTCGGATTGGTCGGTACATGATTTAGCCCTCACCCCAGACGGACAAACCGTGATTGCCAGCGACTACTCATCGGTTCAGATCTGGCAGATAGACCCCAACTGCACGCAAAAGCGAACCTGTCTGCCGAGCCAACAGCTCGATAACGCCTCATTATGGGTGTATTCCGTTGCCATTTCCCCGAACCGCAAATTGCTCGCCACTGGCACCTGGAAACAAATCAACCTGTTCGATTTGGCCACTGGAGAACCGCGCGGGGATATTTTTGCACATTTAAACGCCGTGGATACCCTGCTTGTCAGTCCTGATGGGGAGATTCTCTTCAGTGGGAGTAGCGACAAAACGATTAAGCTATGGTCCCTGGCAAGGGCCACGAGGTTGCCTCCTGGAAGCCGGAAACAGACCCCATTAACCACCTTAGAGGGACATGAAGGAGCCATTACCACCCTTGCCATCAGCGGCGATGGGCAAACCCTCGTGAGTGGGAGTAGCGACAAAACGATTAAGATTTGGAAATTGGACCGCAGTAGTGGAGTCCCCCGGATGGAGTCGGAACCGATTACCCTGGTGGGGCATGAAAATGCCGTGCGTTCTGTGGCGATTAGCCCGGATGGGGAAATCGTGGCGAGTGGGAGTTTGGATAAAACGATTAAGATTTGGAATTTAAAAACGGGTAAACTAATGTATGAACTCCCGGAAGATTCTGCCACGGTTTTATCGGTGTCCATCAGCCCGGATGGCGAACTGCTGGCCAGTGGTGGTGCCGATAATCGGATTAAACTGTGGCGGATCGACACTGGGGAATTGCTCAACATTGTGGAGGCGCATTCCGCTCCCGTGAAGTCTTTGGGCTTCAGCGCGGGTGGGAATCGTCTGGTGAGTGGCAGTAGCGATAAAACCATCAAAATTTGGCGCGTGGGAGAGTAAAAACCCGGTTGCGTTCCATTGGGTTGAGCCTAACGCAGCAGAGATTTTTTTCTTCCCAATTGGTTGGTTTATGAAAAGGGAATTATAATCAAGCGAAGAAAGTTAACAATTTTTCCGGGCAAATTGCTAATATTTATTGAGGGGTGCCAGGGAGGTAGAGTGAATCGAGCCAAGCAAAAGCCATGAGGGGCAAGCCAAATGTAATTCGCTCTAGCCGAAAATTAAGCCAAAGCGAGGCGATCGCGCCCGGCAATCTTGAGAAAATTTCATTGGGAAATGCCGATTGCTTGGCATGACCCTACAGTAGTAATTGATAGTTGCAAGTTATAGTGTTGTTGAGATTGCAGTCAGAATAAAAGGTAATGTAGCTTCTGTGAGTTATTGCCTGAATCCTAAATGTCCCCACCCCACTGACCCTGCCAACGGGAACCGAGACGCTTGCGTTCACTGCGGCTGTCAATTGCTGTTGCAAAATCGGTATCGCATTATTCGACCACTCGGAGGAGGGGGCTTTGGCAAAACCTTTGAAGTGGACGATAACGGAACGACAAAGGTGCTGAAGGTTTTGCTACAAAACCACGAAAAAGCAGTGGAGCTATTTAAGCAAGAAGCCGACGTCCTCAAACGCATCCGCCATCCCGGAATCCCCAGAATTGAGCCAGATGCCTATTTCACCGTGACCCCACCGGGGGAAACCGAGCCGATCCACTGTCTGGTGATGGAAAAAATTAGCGGCTTGAATTTACGCGAGTGGATGAAAAAACGCGGAAATCGCCCGGTGAGCCAAGAGCAAGCGGTGGAATGGCTCAAGCAAATGTCGGAGATTTTGGAGCAAGTCCACCAACAGCAATTTTTCCACCGGGATATCAAGCCGCTCAATATCATGGTTCGGCAAACCGGCCATGTGGTCTTAATTGACTTTGGGGCGGCGCGGGAAGTCACCAATACTTATTTTGCCAAAGTGGGTCAGGGGCAAAACATTACCGGGATTGTCTCCCCAGGATACACCCCACCTGAGCAAGCGAATGGCAAAGCGGTGCCCCAATCGGATTTTTATGCGTTAGGTCGGACGTTTGTTTTTTTACTGACGGGAAAACCGCCCACGGCGTTTTCGGAAAATCCGCGCACCGGCAAATTAGTCTGGCGCAACAGTGCGCCGCAGATTTCTAAGACGTTTGGTGACATCATCGATTATTTGATGGCTCCGTTTCCCGGAAAGCGACCGCAAAGTGCAATGGCGATCGTCCATTGTTTGGCGGAAATTGACTTGACGCCCCCCAATGGTTTGGATGGGAAAGAACACCACTCGCACAATGGCAGGGGGGGCACTAAGGGAAATTACAACACCAGGAATTCCTACAACACCTCCAGAGGATTGGGCACCAACGGCGGCAAGGGATCCTCTTATCGCCATCCCTATTATTTGCGCCACAATACTGGCGGCACTCGCGGCACTCACCAGAAGACTGGGGGCAAAAAACCTTGGCCTTTGGCGATCGCGATCGTGCTGGTGGCCCTGTTGAGTTCGCAAGTGTATGGCTATTGGCGCTATGGTTTCTTTCCGGCAAATCCGGTGGATCTGATTGCCAATTTACCCAGCAGTTTGTTTTTAAAGCGCAGTATCAAGACCTTTGGCCCGATCCAGTCTCTCGCGATCGCTCCCCAACCCCTGCGCGAAAATGAGGACCTGCTGTTCGCCAGTGGCAGTTATGGGGCCGTTCGCGTTTGGGAAGTGCAAACTGGAAAACTGGTGTACAATCTCAGCGCTCATAAAGATTGGGTGAAAGCTCTGGCCATTAGTCCCGATGGCGGCACTTTAGCCACCGGTTCGGCAGATAAAACTATCCGCCTGTGGAATTTGGAGAATGGCTCGCGAATGCTCACGATCGCCGGACCGGGAGCGCATTGGGGTCCGGTTAATGCCCTGGCATTCAGTCCCGATGGCCGCATATTAGCTAGTGCTTCCGATGATAATACCATTAAAATTTGGGATCTGCGAAGCGGGACTCGCCTCCGCACGATTCAGGCGGGTTCCCCAGTCAATGCGATCGCCTTTACCCCGGATGGGCGCAGAATCGCCAGTGGGGCGAGCGATAAAACGGTGAAAATTTGGGATTTGGCCAGCGGGGCGCGTTTATTAACCCTCCGGGCACACGCTCATCCGGTGCTGTCGGTGGCGATTAGTCCCGATGGCAATACTCTGGCAAGTGGGTCGAGTGACAATACGATTCAGGTTTGGAACCTGCGAACCGGGGAACGAAAATATCAGCTTGCTGGCGATTCGAGTTGGGTGCGATCGGTGGCGATCGGTCCGCAGGGCAAGGTTCTGGCTAGCAGTGGCGGCACTATCGAGCTGTGGAATCTGGCCACCGGCGATCGCAAACATCAGTTTAACGGTCATTCCAGTTATGTCAGCGCGATCGCTATCTCTCCCGATGGCAATACTCTGCTCAGTGGCTCTCCCGATCGCACCATTAAGGTTTGGCGCGTCCCCTCCGTCACTGACTCTGGCGAGTCCCAGGAAAAATAGTAGCCTGCGATTCATGTCTTGCGAAAGATGCGATCGCACCCTCATCACCCGAATAATAGATCCGATGGATTTGCGCGGGAATTCGCGATTGGCGGCGCGTTTTCTTTCCCTCGCCAATCTCTCCCCTGGTTTCTCTCTTCTTTCCTCTAAAGGCTGCTGATATGCTAACTTTAATGTACCTGAAAAACACCAATTGGTTGTATCTCGCCGAGCGCGTTAAAACCTCAGTCATTCCCGCCGTCTTACCCCGAGCTTTATTTTGTGGCTTATTTGGCGTTGTTATTTCCGTTTTATATCACTTGGGATTGCCCGTTGCTTGGCCCGTATTAGAAGGATTAGTCCCCAACTTAGTCTTGGGTTTATTATTAGTCTTTAGAACCAATACCGCTTACGAACGATTCTGGGAAGGGCGAAAAGCATGGGGAACTTTAGTCAATACCGTTCGCAACTTTGCCCGACAAATTTGGGTCGCCGTCGCCGAAAAAAAACCTACAGATGCCGAAGCAAAAAAAGAAACCTTGCGCCTGCTTGTTGCCTTTGCTGTCGCCACCAAACTGCACTTGAGAAAAGAAAACCTAAACGAGGAACTCTCCGCGCTTATGTCCTCCGAACGGTTTGAAAAACTCAAAGAAATGAATCATCCCCCCCTGGAAATTGCCTTTTGGATCGGCGATTACCTGCAAGGACAGCATAACAAACGCCGCCTCAGCATTTATCAACTCAGCGACATGTTCAAACTCCTGGATACAATGGTGGATGTATTGGGAGCTTGCGAACGCATTTTAAAAACTCCCATCCCGATGGCATATGCCATTCATTTAAAACAGCTTTTATTAATTTACAGTTTAGCACTTCCCTTTCAACTGGTCAACGATTTAAGTTTCTGGACCGGACCGGTGGTGGCGTTAATTAGTTTTACCTTATTTGGCATCGAAGAAATTGGCCTAGAAATCGAAAATCCCTTCGGATACGATAACAACGATTTGCCCCTCGATGCCATTTGCGCCACCATGCAACGCAATATCGAGGATTTAATTTCCCTGTCCCCTAGTACCCAAAATTCTGTAGAAAATTGGCCGAAGTATCGCCGCTTTCGAGAAGAACGGGGGCATTTTAAAGAAGAAGAAAGCACCAGCGGATTTTAACTGCGCCATTTGACTCTTATCCCCTACCAAGGAAAGCCGAATCCCGTGGAAACGCGATAAATCGCCTCTCTACAGTACGAAATAGTTGGCACGCTTTCTTCTCTTTTCCACGGCTATAATGGATTGATGCAGAACGCCCACAGGTAACGCACTGCGGATATAAAGGAAGGATACAATCGCAGACTATTCCCTGTTTTATTGCCCGATTTTTGGGCAGAATTGGACGCGCTGTTACAGTAGCATAGTATGGAGAGTTCAACGAATCCAGTGGTGAAACAAAACGATGCATTCCAACAAGCTCTCAAAACAGCACAACAGGGAAATTAACTCATCTGCTGCAACCCGCCGCGATCGCGAGCGGTTTTTCGCCCTAAATCAGCAGTCCTTTGCTGAATTACTGACCTTTGTGGATTTTGCCGAGAATTTTCCCCTTGGATTTATCGAAATCAATTTTTGCAAGGATCTGGATGTTTTGATAGCCGCCCTGCAAGAACATCCCAATTGCCAGGAGATTCAATGGGCAATTGTCGATTTTGGCGATCGCGAGGTTCGCTTTTTGCTCGATAGCCTGCAAAAAACTCTCTCCTCTATCCAAATCCAGGAGAACAAAAAATTCGTATTAGTCCTCAGAGGGTTGGAAAAATCAATCGGCATGTTTGGAGAGTATCCGCCGATTTTACAAGACCTTAACTTCATGCGGGATGCCTTTCCTCACCGCATTCCACATCCCATTCTCTTCTGCTTGCCCGAGTTTGCCATCACTCGTCTGGCTAAATTTGCCCCGGATTTTTGGGCATGGAAATCTGGATTTTTTCATTTCAATACCGCCCCAGATACCCGAAATCTGGGAGGATATAAATCCCTAGAATCTCTGATTTTTTTAGACCCTGTAGAAGTGCCAGAAAAGCAAGATAGAATTGATTTATTAGAGCGATTGCTGATGAAGTATTGTCCCACAGGTAAGCAGGCGAGCCAAAATCAATTAAAAGCTTACCTAACGATTCTCAACCAACTGGGAAAAGCTTATCGGAGTCGGGGAGAGCATTACAAATCTCGGGAATCTTTGGAAGAATCTATCAATATTGCAAATTGCCATAAAGATTTAGCCGCTTTCAAAGCAAACGCGCTATATGACTTAGGAATACTTAAAAATAATCTAGGGGAAATCGAGGTTGCGATCGCCCTTCACACCGAATCGTTGGAACTATTTGAACGCATCGGCGACTTGCAAGGGAAAGCAATGTCGTTGGGGATGCTCGGACAACTGCTGGCAAAGCAAGGTGATTTTACCACGGGCTTGAATTATATGCAGGACTCTCTCGCCATCCTAGAGCGCCTGGGTTCTCCCGAAGCGGAGACAGTGCGAGAAAGGATGGCGGGAGTGAAACAGTTGTTTGAGTCCCACAGGGATTGAGGGCGGCAGGGGCATTGCCTACAGTTGGCAATCTGGAATATACGGAAGATTTTTTACTACAAAAAATCTTAAATGTCAAGCGCCAATTCGCTGATTTTGTGGGGGTAGGGGCGAAATCTGCGAGGTGGGAGGGTTTGGGAAGTGTTAAAAAAGACTAAGGGGATCGCTCAGGGAAAAGTAGAGATGACAAAATGAAGGTAAACTCCTTTGCCGGATATCCTATGCGAACCTTACATTTAGAGCTAGAGGCGATCGCCCGCGACGCAATAGAGTTGCGTTATTTTGTAGACAACGGACAGCGCGCCCGATCGCGCCGCCTGAGTGTGGCGGAGATTGGGGATACGATCGCGATTGGGAGGCGACAGGAGTATCCGCCGATAGAGGCGGAGGTGAAAACCGGGCGCAGGCTTTATGATTGGCTTAACGGATCCGACAATTGGTTAACCGAGGCGATCGCCGGGGAAACCGACGGATGGGTGTTGGCAATTGCCACACCGGAAAAGCCGAGTTTTGTGGGATTTGGGGAAAAAGTCCACACCAGGGCCGTCACGGAAACCGATTCTGGGATTAGGGCATCGTTATCCCATTTACCCTGGGAACTACTGCATGATGGCACGGAGTTTTTAGTGGAAAAAACCGCTCCCGATGTGGTGCCCGTGCGGTGGATGCCCCAATTTGGACTGACGGAATCGACGCCGAAACGGGAATCGGCAAGCGATCGCCCCTTGCAGGTTCTTTTCATGGCGAGCGATTTGAGCGCCGGTGGGGCGATCGCCAAGCAAAGAGAACAGGAACGGATTTTATCATCCACCCACGATCGACCCTTACAGTTAGAAATCGAACCCACCGGCTCCTGGGAAAAATTAGGAGATTTTGTCGGGAAATTTGACGAAGACCGATTTGATATTTTCCATCTGGTCATTCCGGGAAACATCGCCGACGAACATTCATATTTTCTTCCAGAAACCACCATTGCCGAACCGGGAGCGGAAATTGCGGCTTTGATTGCCAAACGCTTTCCTTTGCGCTTTCCGCCTTTATTTTTTCTCTGCGCTTATCCCGGCAGTGACGCCCATGCTAACGGTGCAGTTGCTTCCATTGCCGAAGCCTTAATTTATCAAGGAGCGAAAGCGGTATTAAGTTGGGAAAGCTATGGTGCCGAAACCGAGGCAACTGAGGCAATGGCAGCATTTTATTACACCTTGACCTGTGGCGAAGCACTGCCGAAAGCTGTGGGGAAAATGTATCGCGCGTTAATCGAAAATCAGCAACCGAATTGGCATTGGTTGCGGTTGTACGTGGGGGAAATGGCATTGAGCGATCGCGGATTATTTCCCGGGTTGAATTTCCCCAAAACTGGTTCATCTTTGAGTGGATAAGTCACCCGAAACCCGAAGTCCTCGCCCGAGGATTGATTGCAGGTTTCATAGGGGGGACACCGATGAGCGCGATTGAGTTGACAAACAATCGAAATGCTATATTTCAAGATTTCTTGACATTTGAGCCAGTTTGGTTTGACCGATACCGATTTTCTAAAAAAAATAAATTAGAGTGAACCGAGCAGTTGGCAACAGGATTGAATCTGCAATGCAGCAACCAAATCAAAACCCAAACCCTGACAAAAAAGTTTCCCAATGGATTGACTCGTTGGATAAAGAACAGCGATCGCAAGTCAGTCATGCTTTAGCCTCTGAGATGTTCCACTCCACCAGCGAAACGCAATATCGCATCGAAGCGGAACAACTCTATCAAATGGCAGAGGAACAGATCGCAGCGGGAAACTTAGAAGCCGCGATTTCTCTGTGTCAGCAGTCGCTCGTATTAGAAAAGCGCATCGGCAATTTAAACGGACAACCACAGATTTTAGCATTGCTCGCCCAGCTTTTTTCCCTGAAAGGGGAATATCAAAAAGCCCTACAGCATTTGCAGCAAGCGGTGGAAATTGTGCGTCAGCAAAAGTGTTGGGATACGGCGCAGCTTGAGGAAATCATGGTGGAGGTCATTGTTTCGCGCTGGCACAAACTGCGCGCCACCCCCGGAGAAAAGATGACAGAAGAAAAATTAGTTGAATGGATGGAACCGTTGGATCGCGATACGTTTAATTCCGTCCTGTGTCGCTTGGAAAAAGCCACGGAATAATAATCATCGAAACCCGTTTATTACAGTTGTTAATTTGCCATTGCTGGAATTTGCTTACCATAAGTTTGCTATTGCGTCAAGCTTTTTATCGCGAATTCGGTGGGGTTAGGATATGGGTAGAGACGCGATTAATCGCGTCTCTACAAGCGGTTAAAAACCGGGTTTCTTCAGCTCAAATTTATGAATGCACGACAAATTTATAGCAGTTTTAATAGGGGAAAGGTAGAGAATTTTTCACCAATAAGGTGCTGACGCGGTTGGGACTATTTGGCTGCTTACCCCTCCCAGAAAGAGAGCTGCTCTATTTCACCACCACTACGCGATCGGTGGAAAAAACTTTTGCGATCGCCGGAATAGTTTTTTCGCCAACAGCGCCCTATCGGTGGAAAAAAACTGTACCGCTAACCGGAATAGTTATTTATCCCCAGTCCAACCCTGTACTCCAGGGATGGAAAAAAACTGTACCGCTAA
>NZ_JAJENT010000930.1:0-3247 GCF_035615515.1 Phormidium sp. CCY1219 | reverse complement strand
ACGGAAAATTGTTCCCCCAAGGGGTTGACAAAGGGATTGAGGATGGGCTATCTTGAAGTTAAAGGGGGAATTCGGGCTTATGTGCAATGCTTGGATTGCATAAGCAAAAACCAGCGCTTCACCGAGGATGCGATCGCCCCTGATAATCATCGGCAAGTTGCATCATCGGAAAACCAGAATTGCTCTGGGAGGGTGTAGGAAAAAAAGCAATGCACGCTGAAAGCGAGTCCTCAATTCTCGACAGATTCGTGCTGAAAATTTCCCTCAAATTGCAATAACCGTGCCATTTTCCCGTAAAATAATAAAAACTACTAAAACTGACCCCGGCATATCCTAACCCATGAGTTATTACATTGCTCCTAGATTTCTCAATAAACTCGCCGTCCATATCACCAAAAACTTTATGGAATTGCCCGGAGTGCGGGTGCCCTTAATATTGGGAATCCACGGGCGCAAAGGGGAAGGGAAATCCTTTCAATGCGAACTGGTATTCCAGCAAATGGGAGTCGAAGCGCTGCATATTTCTGGCGGAGAATTGGAAAGTCCCGATGCAGGCGATCCGGCGCGACTGATTCGCCTGCGCTATCGCGAAGCGGCGGAATTGATTAAAGTGCGCGGTAGAATGTGCGTGCTGATGATTAACGATTTAGATGCAGGCGCAGGACGATTCGATCGCACCACCCAATACACGGTAAACACCCAATTGGTGAATGCCACCTTAATGAATATTGCCGACAATCCCACCAACGTGCAACTGCCCGGAAGTTACGATTCCACCCCCTTACATCGCGTCCCGATTATCGTCACCGGGAATGATTTTTCCACCTTATATGCCCCCTTAATTCGGGATGGTCGGATGGAGAAATTTTATTGGGAACCCAACCGAGAGGATAAAATTGGAATTGTCGCCGGCATGTTTGAACCCGATGGCGTACCTCGGCGGGAGATAGAACAGCTTGTGGATAGCTTTCCCGATCGCTCGCTCGACTTTTACAGCGCATTGCGATCGCGACTTTACGACGAACAAGTAGAAGAATTTATCCACAGCATCGGCATCGATCGCGTTTCGGCAAGATTGGTAAACAGCAGCGAATCCCCACCGCAATTTAAAAAGCCCAATTTCACCTTGCCTCACTTAATTGAAATGGGGCATTTAATGAGCGAAGAACACAACTGGGTAGAGCGGATGCGGTTATCCCAAGAGTACAATCGATCCTTAGCAGCAGGCGATCGCATATCCGAAACAGCGGTGAGAAATGCTTCCCGAGAAACAGAAACCATGAAAACCATAGATCGCAACCAAATTGCCAACCCAGAAACCACCGCCCCAAACGCCGGAAACCGCGCAAGCGCCCCACAGACCCCCCATCTGTCCCCCGAGATAATGGAACAACTGCAACAAATAGCAATTGGCGGGCATCGAATTGGCATCGAATATGTAGATAAGCGGCGCTTCCAGACCAACGCCTGGAAAAGTTGCGCCTCATTAAGCGCCGATCGCCAAACCGAAGCGATCGCCGCCCTCGCCGCCTGTCTGCAGGAACACCCCAAAGACTACGTGCGCTTAGTAGCAATCGACCCCAACGCCAAACGACGGATTACCGAAACAATTATTCAGCGACCCTAGAATTAAACGGATAGTCCGCGTAGATAGTCCACCGCTGGCCATTATGACGCAACAACGTCAGATGACTCGCGGTGAACTGGCGATCGAATGGGCGCGGTTGGAATTCCTTCCATCCCGCTTTAAAGTGATTGCGCTTCAAATCTTTAAAAGCGATCGTCATGTGGGGCGAAAACGGGCGAGATTTCGCCTTTGGATCCCTAATCCCCAAAGACTGTTCCATCTGCTGGATTAACTCAGACTGGATCGCCAGCAATTCCGGAGTTTTTTCCACATGCACTTGATACTCCCTACGGATAAATCCGAGGGATTCTTAAAGAGTCCAAAGTCGGACTTTTAAAGGCGCAATCAAAACACCTCTACTGACTCCATTGAGGTTAAACCCCAATTTTGCCGCTACTTTTCTCAAAATATTTGCTGCCCCATTACAGTCAGCATTGATTTTGAATCCATCTGAAGTTTGGTACAATCCCCGCTTAACTCGTTTTCCAGACTCTTTCCACCCTTCGGGTTTTTCACCAAATGTAGGTAGTTCATCAAAGTCTAGAAAACTTGCTTTGCTGGTGTAGGATTCTTCGGTTTCAATGAACTGGATACCATATTGCTCACAGAGTTGAGCAATTCTGTCTTTTAGTCTAGCTGTAGGGATTTGAACAAAACTTTGATTGGTTTTACTACCGAGATTAATTTTTTGTCGTTGTCCTTCATTCCAGCCGAATACCACAGTTCCGATTCGGTGTTCAATGCAGTGATTTAATACGATTCTAGCAGCTTTATTAACTGCATCTCGCATTTGTCGGTTACGCTTTTCGGTGACTCTAGCCAATTGGTTTGACCAAAACCCTTGAGGTTGATTTTCTTTTAATCTTGCTACTCGTTTGTTGTACCACTGGTTCAATGATTTGAGATGCAACCCATCAACTATGAAAGATGTGCCAACATTGCTCACACAGGTGAGCCAGTTATTCAAGCCTGGGTCTATGCCTAAAACATTGTTGGTATCGACATCAGCCTGCACTGATTCAACTTTGTAGATAAACTCAAGGTAGAAAGCACCATTTCTTGGTAAGATTCGATATTCTCGAATTTTGCTAAAATCTAAGTTGGACGGCTTATGCACATAAAAGCTATCGACTCCGAACCAAGTTTTAACCAGTCTTCCTAGAGGAAACCGCAAACCTAATTCTTTCAGTTTCACCGCTTGTTTCGGATAGGTGACGAGGTTCAACCCTGGCTTTCTATAGCTAGGAAGTTTCGGTTTCTGCGTTACTGTACCTTGACTGATTCCCTTAATAGTCCCAAAAATGACTTAAACGCTTCAGCAACGGTGGTTAGACACTGCTGGGCTGATTGGGAGTACATCACTTGAAAATGTCGATTAGAAGCCATAAGGCGATGCAAGTCAAACTTATTCGGGATTTTACCCGTTTTGAAATAAAGTTGCCTTGCATAATACGTTCCGCAGTTGTGCAACTTATTAGACTCACCACAAATAAACTCAAGAATCGCTCTTAGTTCATTATTGGGATTAATTAAAATTTGTTGACATCCAAACATTTTTTTCACCTCCTTATGATATTATAAAGCACAAAGCCTTATCATGTCCAACGAATATAATTGCGG
>NZ_JAJENT010000929.1:0-653 GCF_035615515.1 Phormidium sp. CCY1219 | reverse complement strand
ACGGAAAATTGTTCCCCCAAGGGGTTGACAAAGGGATTGAGGATGGGCTATCTTGAAGTTAAAGGGGGAATTCGGGCCTATGTGCAATGCTTGGATTGCGTAACCAAAAACCAGCCCTTCACCAACTCGTTGCCTAGCCGTTATTGTTGTGCGTCACGGTTCGATTTATGTAAATTTTATATGTACTCGGGCAAAAATAATTGCAGAGGGTAGGGTGGGCAGAGCCATTCAAGGGAAATGCCTCGCGCCCCGGAAGTTCTCGTGCCTGCCCACCCTACAAACCTCAAAACTCGATGTGCAATTTATTTTGCATGACTGCTTATGAGAAAACGGAAAATTGTTCCCCCAAGGGGTTGACAAAGGAATTGAGTATCGGCTATCCTGAAGTTAAAGGGGGAATTCGGGCTTATGTGCAATGCTTGGATTGCATAAGCAAAAACCAGCCCTTCACCGAGGATGCGATCGCCCCTGATAATCATCGGCAAGCACCACGCCTCACGGGTAGGGTGGGCAACCGGGTTGCCCACCCTACAGGTTGGTAGTGCGTCACGGTTCAATTTGTGTAAATTTTATATGAGAAAACGGAAAATTGTTCCCCCAAGGGGTTGACAAAGGGATTGAGGATGGGCTATCTTGAAGTTAAAGGGGGAATT
>NZ_JAJENT010000928.1:0-217 GCF_035615515.1 Phormidium sp. CCY1219 | reverse complement strand
TCTCTGGCATGTCAGCCCACTCCAATCCAGGGCGTCACCCACCTGAGATTCGCAACTTGCATGCAAATGATTCGCGCTGGCGAAGAAGGAGAAAAAAAAGTTGACAAAACAATGGCGCTCGGATATAATTATTCATAATGGGAGCAAAACATTAAAGCAATGCTTTGATTGTCATGCCCAAACTATCCCTGATGTAGCGACCTCAACCGTAGGGTGG
>NZ_JAJENT010000927.1:0-311 GCF_035615515.1 Phormidium sp. CCY1219 | reverse complement strand
TCGCTCGTACAGCTAAAACAAGAACGTCCCTGGTATGGAGAAATCCAATCCCAGGTACTGCAAGACATGGTGAAGCGAGTAAAGCAAGCCTTCGATCGTTTCATCAAAGGAGACAAGAACGGCAAGCGTAGCGGTAAACCCCGTTTCAAGGGAAAGAACCGTTATCGCACCTTCACTTATCCTCAAGCGAGTCTTAACTGGGTTAATGGAAATCGTGTCAAGTTACCCAAAATCGGCTGGGTTCGGTTTGTTCGTCATCGTCTTCTGCCAGATGGTTTCTCGGTCAAAACGGTGTCGATTTCGCGGAAAGC
>NZ_JAJENT010000926.1:0-2006 GCF_035615515.1 Phormidium sp. CCY1219 | reverse complement strand
CGCATCAATGCGGCTAAACACCTGCGCCACAAATTCTTCCACAGGTTCGTCAGAAATCGGCACCGGCATGTCATTCACGCCAGCGCGCAGTTTGACAAGTTGCTGATAAGATTGCTGCATCTGTGGCTCGGTTTCCAGCCACCGTTCCACTTGCTCGGCGTCGCGCGAATTCAGTTCGCCATCTAAATAGGCACTGAGGGATTCAAATCGTTCGGCGGCGCGACGATCGCCTCTGGTCAAGTCGTTCGGAACTGAATTTATCGGTACCAGGGACAGATTTGGTTTATTCCCATTTTGCGCTCCCGATCGCCTAAGGTTTGGTTTTTGCGGAGCGTCATGGGATTCATAGTTACGGGTCATTTCAACACCACCACCAATGACACTGGGGAAAGCACCCCGGAAAACAACTGCTTTTCTTGTCTACTAATCATCTTATTTTATCTTTCTGGAGTTAAACGTTTGGCGGTTCGGATTTAACGCTGATTTCGGGGAAACCGAACCTGAGGCTTAACTATCCAAATAACTTTGTAACTGCACTTGCAGACGCTGACGCGCTCTGGCAATTCTCGATTTCACGGTTCCGAGAGAAACCCCCGTGATTTCGGCTATTTCCTCATAAGGGAGTCCTTCAATTTCGCGCAGCACGATCGTGGTCCGGAAGACTTCTGGCAAGTCGGCGATCGCTTCGCGCAGTTGGTCGTAAAATTCCCGGGTAGTTAAATCTTCATCCGGCCCGGGCTCATCTGCTGCAATTTCCCAATCCATTTCCCCATCGTCGAGCATTCGCGGGGCATCTAAGGACAATGGATCGCGGACGCGCTTGCGCTTACGCAGCTCATCGTAAAACAAATTCGTAGCAATTCGACTTAACCAGCCCCGGAATTTCACGGGATCTTTAAGTCTCTGGATATTACGATAAACCCGAATCCAGACTTCCTGCGCCAAATCTGCGCGATCTTGCCAGTCTGGAGCCAAGTGATACAGAATTTTTTCCACGTGGGACTGATAGCGGCGCAGCAGTTCGGCAAATGCAGCGCGATCCGGGCGGCTCCCCTGCTGACAGCGCACGACTAATTCGTAGTTAGAGAGTTTTTCAGGTTGCACTGGGGCTTGAGGAGTATTCGCCTCACCCGTGGGCCAAGAAGACACAGAAGGAGAGTAACTCATGGGGCGGAATTCGCTTTATAACATTCCAATTCAAGGGACACTCTGATTCTGTGAAAAGTTCCCGATGGGGTTCCTTACAGGGATGGCAGTTTTGCCATTGGCACAGCGCATGGGTCTGGGTGAGGCGGTTGGACGATTGATTATAGCAGTTTTCCGCAGCTTGTCTCCGGAATTAAGGGCAAATCATTCACTAGGGTTGATTTTCAATGGTTTTCAATGGCTGGGGTTGGGTTCGGTTTCGCAAGCACCAATACTCACCCAAGAACTCGACCCATCGGCCCAATGTTCTTTTTTCCAAATTGGCGCGTTGTGTTTGAGGGTGTCGATCGCATAGCGACAACCCTCAAATGCTTCTTTGCGGTGCGGACATCCCACTGCTACCAATACGCTAATTTCGCCTATCTGCAAGCGCCCAATGCGGTGGTAGATGACGATTCGATTCACCTGCGGCCAAGATTGGCGGATTTGAGCAGCAATTTGGCGGAATACGGCGAGTGCCATTGGTTCGTAGGCTTGATATTCCAGCGCCACCACCGGTTTGCCATCGGTGCGATCGCGCACGGTCCCGCTCATCACCACCACCGCACCGTTGCCCGCATCGTCTGCTAAGGCATAGACTTCCTCTAATGACAAGGGTGCAAGGGTGATGGCAAAGCGATCGTTCGCATGTTCTGGCTTTCTCGTGGCGATCGGGGGCTTCGGTGCAGTGTTCGGACTTTGCATGAGCGATCGATTAACATTTTCATACCTCTATCCATTCAGTGTGACGTACTCCCGACGCCGACCGCTTAGGCGGTACGGCGCGGGCTTCTGCGCCCAGACCTTTGAGATCTGGGTTT
>NZ_JAJENT010000925.1:0-204 GCF_035615515.1 Phormidium sp. CCY1219 | reverse complement strand
CGATAACACCCTGAAACTGTGGGACTTGGCCACTGGGTCGGAACGGGCCACCCTCACCGGGCATAGTGCCCCGGTAAATGCAGTGGCCATCACCCCGGACGGCACTGGGGCGGTTTCTGCATCATGGGATAACACCCTGAAACTGTGGGACTTGGCCACTGGGTCGGAACGGGCCACCCTCACCGGGCATAGTGCCCGGGTAAG
>NZ_JAJENT010000924.1:0-2499 GCF_035615515.1 Phormidium sp. CCY1219 | reverse complement strand
CAGTTAAGCAAGCTATGCATTGCATATACGTCCTGCCTGCACCTATAGCTTCATTCTACCCCATGTCAAGTAAAAAAACAACTCCCTCCCCGATTCGGCGGGCCAAAATTAGGAATTAGCCCGCTGGCGGGGGGGTTTGTGGAGCGCCACCATATATCCGGTGGCAGATTGTGGGGAGGGTTAAAGCACCGATTCGGTTTCGGTGAGACCATGCCCATCCACCCAGGCAATGCGAGCGATCGCCCGAGAACGGGCATAGTCGCGCACCGCCTCAGTAGTGGGGCGCGGTTGTAAATCCACCTCAACCCGGCCAGAATCGTGGCTTTCGCGGAGTGTTTGGGCGTAGGAAAAAGCCGCCGAGAACGCTTGGGGCGTCCGAGGCACTACCAGAGTATCAGTGGGCGGGGTAGCGCGAGGCAGTTGACCTGTAGGCAAGAGGACTTGGTGCAAATCCTCGATATTGAGGGCGAAACCAATGCCGGGAATATCTTCTTCCTGGGGATGATAAAGACTGAGCAAGCGATCGTAACGGCCCCCTTGGCCCAAAACGAGCTGACCCGAGTCCGTTTCGCAGACCACCTCAAACACAATGCCGGTATAGTAATCCCAGGGTTGAATCAGGCTCAAATCCAGAATCAGCGGTTGCACCTCAGCGGTGGAGGGGGAAGTTTCCTGGGAAGGCGAGGGAAAGTAGTCGGCGAGTAAATCCACCAGGGACTTGAGATTTTCCAGAGTTGCTCTTTCCGACTCATCCAGGTCGAGGGTCGCAACCCGTTGCAACACATCAGCGGGACGACCGCGCAGATCGAAGAGAAACAAAGCCCGATCGCGCTGTGCGGGACTCAGGGGAAGCGCTTCGATCGTGAGGCGATTGAGATGAGCGATCGCGTGGCGCACCTTGTCTTGCAACGCGGGGGGAAAGCTTCGCAACAGCGATCGGGTCAATCCCGCCTCGCCTAAAATCACCCGGGATTTCTGCAATCCCAAACTTTGCAAGCACTGACGCAGCAGCAGGACAATTTCTGCATCGGCGAGCAATCCGCCCGCGCCCAGGAGTTCTACCCCAGCTTGATAAAATTCCTGCTGGGAACCGTGATAGCCTTCCCGATGGCGGCGGAAGACATTGGCGTTGTAATACAGACGTTGCGGATAACTGCTGCCGGCCATGCGCGTTACTGCGCTACGGGCGATCGAGGCAGTCACTTCCGGACGCAGGGCCAGGGGCATATCCTCCTCAGTTTCTTGAAGCTGGATAGCCGTAGAGGCATCGATCGCCCCCCCCGCCATTAGGGTATCCAAACGCTCCACCGTAGAGGGAATAATGCGATGATACCCCCATTGCTCGAAAACCGGGCGCAGGCGCTCTTCGATCCAACGTTTTTGCGCTACATCGAGGGGAAGTAAATCTCGTGCCCCTGATGGTGGTTGATGAATCATTATTTTTTCTTCTTCTTGCCTTTATCCTTATTGCCAAACAAACTACCGAAGAAAGCCGCGATCGCAGATTGATTCTCTTTTTTCTTCCCTGAGTTTTGTGCTGCTTTTTGCAGTCCTTTTTTCGCCTCTAAAGCAGACTCTTCCTGGGGATTCAATTTCAACGCTTGGTTGATATGAATAGAAGCCAGGGTGAGTTGATTTTGCTTCACATACACTTTCCCTAACAAGCCGTGAGCGCGACTATTTTTCGGTTCGATTTTGAGACCTTCTTTTAATTCCACCACAGCTTTGGCAAAATCTCCACCCTCCATAAAATCTTGTGCTCTGCGGCAATAGGCGTCAATCTTAGACGGACCTGCGGTAGCAGTAGCTGCCTTTGCTTGCGCCGATTCCCCTTCGGGTGGGGGAGTTTTTTGCGCCGGTTTTGACTGGGTTGCTGCTTTAGCGGATTTCTTCGCTGCCGGCTTGCCCACCTTTTCCCCTTTACTTTGTTTGCGCTGTAGGTAGACCAAATTCAGTTCGCTGATTTCACCGATAACCTTTACGGTGTCTTGCAGGGATTCAAACTGGGTTTGGCTCAATTGCGAAACTGCATTTTTGTAGTCCTTTTCCAAATCCTGGGACTTTAATAACTGCTGCGCCGCCTCAGTGGTGAGGTTGACTTTATCCTTTTGTTGAACCACGCGCTTCGCCATCATGCCCAGCAGCACCGCATGTTCGGCGCGGGCGCGTTCGTTGGTGAGCTTGCTGTAGGCGGGATTGGCCAGTTTTGACAAAATTTGAGTGGCCAATTTTTTATCGGCGGGGGTTTCTACGTTAGCGCTGTCTGGATGCAGTTTTCGCGCAATTTGCATGTAGCGTTTGCGGATTTGACTGAATTCGGCATCCAAAGGCACCCCCAAAATGGCATGGTGGTCTTCAAAGTCGAATTGAAATAAGCCTAGCGAAATTTTTATAGACATAATTTCTTGCCCATCCCCTGACACTGTTAAACTAAGCAATTCCGTCACCAGAACTACTCGTCTTCAAAACCGGACTTGAGACTTTCACCTCATCCGGGGA
>NZ_JAJENT010000923.1:0-2132 GCF_035615515.1 Phormidium sp. CCY1219 | reverse complement strand
TAGGCTGGTCAGGTGGTTAGAAGTACAAGCCCCTGGCTTTAGACATGGGGTTGGTTTCTACGGAGTCCCTGACGGATAGATTCTAGCCAGAAAACAATCCGATCGCGCGATTGTTTGCTTCGATGGCTTCGGCATATCTTCCCATCTTTTGTAACACCACTCCCTGATTGATCCAAGCATCTCGAAAGTCGGGTTTAATCTCTGTGGCGTTGTTCCAACTGACTAATGCTTCTTCTAAGCGTTCTAACGCCGCTAATGCAACGCCGTGATGAAACCAGCTTTGGGCATCTTTGGGGTTGATTTCTAACGATTTTTCCCAACAGGCTAATGCTTCTTCCCACTGTCCTAATTTGACGCCGAAAGCTAATCCTTTGTTGTACCAAGTTTCGGCATCGTTGGAATTGATGTCTAACGCTTGGTCCCAAGAAGCCAATGCCTCTTCAATCCGTTCTAAATCGTATAGGGCATCTCCTCTGTGCAGCCAAGCCAAATGCGCTTGCGGTTCGATGGCTAAGGCGCGATCGTAGGCACTGACGGCTGCTTCTAACTTACCTAATTCGATTGACGCATTGCCCCGATTTATCCAAGCGCGGTGATGATTGGGATTGAGTGCGATCGCCCGATCCAGGGCGCTAATCGCTTCATTGTAATCCCCCGCTTCCATTCGTTCCACGGCGCGATCGTACCAACTGTCGGCATCCTCCCCCTCTGCTGCGGTTTCTCCTGGCGCGATCGGCGCGGCGATAGGTGGCGCGTTATCCGATTCTGAGTGCGGCGCTACCGGCGTAAACTCGGAAACAGACTCCGCAAGCGGTAACGGTGTGGATTCAGCATCCAGGTTGGGGGCAAAGTCTTCTAAATCTGGAGATGGCGTGACGGCGGGTTCTTCCCCTGCAGGCGGTGTGGTTTCCGGAGACGGGGGAGGGGCGGCGGTTGTGGGTTCTGCGACGCCGATGCGATCGCTCTCGGGTAAGCGCGCCAGTAGTTCTGTGCCGATATCCAGGGCAATTTCGCTAATTTGCCCGTAGTTCAGTTCCCCCAATCGCACCAATCTGCGCCCGAGTTCCGCGTTGGGTACTTCGGAAGCGAGGAGGTTGCGGCGAAAGCGCCACAACCAGGCGATCCATTGCTCCTCGGTGGCGCGATCGCTGAGTGCGGCAAAAAACCGCCCCACTTTCACTTGTTCCCATCCTTTATTTACCCCATCGAGCAACTGGAGGAAATAATGCTCAAACTCGCTGTCGCTTAGGGGTGCAAGGTTGGTTCTGGGTTCCGGTTCCACCTGGGGCGGTGGCTGTTTCGCGAATCCGAACACCCGGTGAAATAGTCGGATCGTGTGTTGCCAAATTTGCCTGAGCATTGTCCTCCTTTTGCTTCCCGGGCTTTTTGCACCATAAAATAACAGGCATCGCGTCTGTGCCGATAGCCCTATTTTACGGAAAAACCGGGTCGATGGGTGGGTCGAGTTGTGCGCCACTGGGCCGCTGATTCACTTTTCCCATCTGTTTGGGGAACTACCCGATTTTTCCGCCACTGGGTTTTTCAGACGCGATCGCCTGCTATTTTAAGACCGGCAATGCTTTATTGCGGCGTCTGCTGCAACTCGGGCCGTTCTTCGGGGACGATCGCCCCTTCTACCGGGCACACCTGCAGGCAAATGCCGCAGTCGATACAGGTGTCAAAGTCAATCCAATACCAATCGGTGCCTTTGGTATTTTTACCCGGTCCGGGATGAATGCAAGCCACCGGACAAGCATCAACGCAATCGGCAACTCCTTCGCAGGTATTGGTCAAAATCGTGTGTGACACAGTGTTCCCTCTCTCGATCGTGTTCCGACTCTTCTGGTCGTGCAGGCTGTTTCTAGCTTACCAAAACTCATTTCCATTTTGGTTTCGATGGCCTGTCAAATTGCGATCGCATTCCTTTTCCCGTTTGCGCCCCCACAACCACGGTTAGAAGGAGGCAAAAAAATTTCCGGGGCTTGACAAAGGGTGGGGAAGTGGTGATAAAATGGGAGGTGAAATCGAGGCGTCAGGCAGCGCCGTTAAGCAAGTTATGCATTGCATATACGTCCTGCCTGCACCTATAGCTTCATTCTACCCCATGTCAAGTAAAAAATCAACCGAGGCAA
>NZ_JAJENT010000922.1:0-415 GCF_035615515.1 Phormidium sp. CCY1219 | reverse complement strand
AGCCTATGCCTCAGATCTCCACAGGAACCGTAGGGCGATCGCAACTTGCATGCAAATGATTCGCGCTGGCGAAGAAGGAGAAAAAAAAGTTGACAAAACAGTGGCAATCGGATATAATTATTCATAATGGGAGCAAAACATTAAAGCAATGCTTTGATTGTCATAGGGAGCCTATGCCTCAGATCTCCACAGGAACCGTAGGGTGACGCCGCTGGCCAATCTCTGGCATGTCAGCCCACTCCAATCTTCTGAGGCGTCACCCACCAAACAGACCTCCCAGGTAGCAACATTTGCAATTCACGCCGGCGAAGAAGGAGAAAAAAAGTTGACAAAACAATGGCGCTCGGATATAATTATTCATAATCGGAGCAAAACATTAAAGCAATGCTTTGATTGTCATGCCCAAACTATCCCT
>NZ_JAJENT010000921.1:0-6728 GCF_035615515.1 Phormidium sp. CCY1219 | reverse complement strand
AAAAGCGCCGGCCCCAAAAAAAAGAAAACCCTGGCGAAAAGGAAAAATTTCTGCTATACTTATTCATAATGGGAATAGTGCCGAAAATAAAAATTTCGCGAATATTCCCATTATGTAAAAAATAGTAGCAGAAAATCAAGCCTCGGTCAACCCCTAGAGAAAAAAAAGCGCCGGCGAGGGGGGATCCGGAGGCAGAGACAGAACGCCCCGGAAAAAACTTTACAAATAACCATTGTCCGCCAAAAAAGCGGGGGTAATGCGGTCTAAACTATCAATCGAGGGAGCGGACTCATCGGGGAATTCCGATGAGGAGGGAGAAGGGAGGCCAGAGCGGACGAACTTAGCCACATATTTGCCCAAGATATCTGCTTCCAGATTAACCCAGTCGCCCACTTGGAGGAAGCGGAGATTGGTTTGGTGGTAGGTGTGGGGAATGACAGCGGCAGTGAACCAAGCGCCGGCGGGGTCGCACTCAGCCACAGTTAAGCTAATCCCGTTGACTGCAATACTGCCTTTGGGGACGAGATAGGGAGCGATTTGGTGTTGCCAGAGGGAGAGCAAAGCGGGAGGGGCAGAGAAAGACATTTCCCAAGAACTAGCGGTTTGCACGGTTGCTTGAACTGCACCGATGCCATCCACGTGACCGGTGACGAAGTGACCGCCCAATTTAGAGCCGACGCGCAAAGAGGTTTCGAGATTGACATAGGCATCGGTTTGGTGAGCGAGGGTAGTACGGCGGAGGGTTTCCGGGGAAGCGATCGCGACCAAACCATTGGGCAAAATTTCAGTTGCCGTCAAACAAGCCCCATCCACCGCCACACTATCGCCTATAGCTAAAGAGGGCAAAATAATCTCTGCGCCAGAAACGCAAGAAATTTGCAATTTTTCAGTACCCATCGGGGCAATCGTGCCCAAACCTTGAACTAATCCAGTAAACATAGGTTTTTCCTTTAATTTTCAGGGTCAGACGATCGCAGGCCAAGATTTTTCCTTTGTCTGCGTCACCTTTTTTAACAGATTCGGGGCTAAAGTGGAGTATATGCAACTGGAAGTTGGGGGAACGATAACAACGGAATTGCCGAGAGCGCCGAGGTGCTTAGCGCAAATCGATCCTTGTTGAATGGCAAGGTTTTGACGTAACGTTGTTAGTAAGGGCAAATTCTGCCCGTGACCGGGAGAGTCAACAATCCAGGCTTGACCCAGAGGGGGCAGGCGTGGTGTGAATCCCGGAGTTGACCAGGCTGAGGTAGAAATACCGAGGAAGCAAAGCTTCGCGCCTGGGGATGCGATGCCAGTCCGGCGTGCCGGGGGTTTCCAGACCCGAAAATCAAGAATAAAAGAAAGCGTATCCCTGGCCCGAGTCATGATTACTTTCACCAGAGTGTTTTAAAGAGGCCGAGTCGATGATTGAGATGAAAGTCGCTGGAATTGCATTAGATGCAGCCACCCGGAGTCCGATTGTGCTGCTCAGAGACGCTGCCGATCGCCGTGCCCTGCCGATTTACATCGGGCAAGACCAAGCTAGGTCAATTATCAGCGCCTTAGAAAGCCAGAAACCGCCGAGACCCCTAACCCACGATTTGATGGTGAATTTGATGGACGAATGGGAATTAAACCTAGAGCGGGCCATCATTCATTCCCTACAGGACAACACATTTTATGCAGTTTTGAAAGTGCGGCAAGGAGACGCGGTAAAAGAGATTGACGCGAGACCTTCCGATGCGATCGCCCTAGCATTGCGAACCAATAGCCCGATTTGGGTAATGGAAGAAGTGGTTGCCGATGCCTCGATCCCGGTCGATCGCGAAGCAGACGAAGCCGAACGGCAAGCCTTCCGAGATTTTGTGTCCAATATCAGACCGGAAGACTTCATTCAGGGTAAAGGCTTCAGCAGTGGCAGTGGGGAAACGAAAGAATCGTAAGCAGGCGAGGGGTGAACGAGAGAAGGGTAAAAATTAAGGGAGATGCACAGTTGCTCCTCGATCGCAGATTCGTTTGTCCTCCCGGATTAAAAAGCTGAAGACCAAACCATCTGATGCGCTACCGTCGATTTGGGAAAACCAACTTACACCTGTCGGTTTTTTCTCTGGGAACCATGAGATATTTGGAGTCTAGAGAAACCGCGATCGCCACCACTGTCAAAGCAGTGGAAATGGGCATCAATCACTTTGAAACCGCCCGAGGCTATGGAAACAGCGAAATCTATCTCGGTGCCGCCATAGAAGAGATAGTCCGGGGAGGAAAGGGGTCGAAATTGGCGCGCGATCGCCTGCATATCACCACCAAACTGCCCCCCGTGGGGGATGCTGCTGTAATCGAGCGCTGCATTGACCAATCCCTAGAACGCTTAGGTGTCGATTATATAGACGCTTTAGCGATTCACGGAATCAATAAGCCATCCCATTTAGAGTGGGTATTGAATTCCCCGGGAATGGAGGCAATTCGCCAAGCAATCGCCGATCGCCGGGTGCGACATTTGGGATTTTCCACCCATGGGTCTCTCGACCTAATTCAAGCCACTATCGAAACAGATTTATTTGAATTTGTCAATCTGCATTATTACTATTTTTTCCAACGCAACGCCCCCGCCGTAGAGTTAGCCGCTCAGAAAGACATGGGAGTGTTTATCATTTCCCCAGCAGACAAAGGGGGACGCCTGCACAACCCACCGGATCCCTTAAAAAAACTCTGTCATCCCTTCTCCCCGTTAGGATTAAACTATCGGTTTTTATTGAGCAACCGGGCAATTACCACCCTAAGTTTTGGGGCGGCGACCCCCGAGGAACTCCACAGCCTCGATCGCCATCTGCCATTGAGAGCGCTAGATTGGTGTCACCTGCCCCTAACCGAAGCAGAACGAGCAGCGATCGCCCGGTTAGAACGACAAGCGCAAACCGCCCTGGGAAGCGACAAATGCAGTCAGTGTTATGCCTGCTTACCTTGTCCCGAAGAGATTCACATTCCGGAAGTTTTGCGCTTGCGGAATTTGGCAGTAGCATACCAGATGACGGACTATAGCCAATACCGCTACGGGATGTTTGAAAATGCGGGACATTGGTTTCCCGGGCGCAAAGGCAACCGCTGCACCGAATGTGGGGATTGTTTGCCCCGATGTCCCGAACAGCTTGATATTCCCCAACTGCTGCAAGACACCCACGATCGCCTGAAAGGGAAAGCGGGGCGGCGGTTGTGGGGTTAACCCGATTTTTCCCAAACCGAGGGAGAGCAGATGAACGCCAATAGAGCAAATTGGGTAGGGGTGAAAAAACTCCTACCGATAGTCATCGTGAGTTTCACGTTAGAAGCGATCGCCGCCGTACCGGCATTGCCCGCCCCCAACGAGACAGCCCCGCCAAACCGAGAGTCAGAGGACAGCGAAACCCCTCCCCAGGGACAAATGCAGCCCATCGAGACCCTCGAATCGGTGCCGCCCCCGGTGCCGCCGTTAGAATTAATTCCCGTGCCCCCCACGGCAAATCCTGCCGCCCTGGATATCGTTACTTCAGGCACCATTTCCCAAACCGGACTCACCGTGCCCAGTTTGTGGTGGGCCAGAGAACTCGTCGGCGGCAAATTAGTGGAAAACTGGGTGGCGTATCCGCGCAATGAAGAGAATGTGGGGTTTGTGGATTTAATTGTGAATCGGCAAATGTGGAGTTTGCTCGATTATTTAGAACGGTATCAGGCGCTCAATCATTTTGGGCAAGTAGCGAGCGATTACCGCTATAATATTCGCGTGTTTAATCGTCAGCAAACCCTGCTCGGCACCTACAGTTGTCAGTTTGAAGTCGAGCCGATCGTGTGCGATTTGTGGCTGGATTCCCCGGGGTTAGAGAACGGATCGCAATTGTTTTCGACGCCTTAACTGAGGCGAATTTTGCGCCACAACTGACGATAGCGATCTGCCACATCTGGGGATAAGGGATAGAGAAATTCACTGCGCGCGATCGCCGAAGGGTTGGGCAACAGGAGAGGATCTGCCTGTAACCCGGGGGGTAACTCCTCGCGGTTGAGTGCGAGGGCGATCGCAGAGGTTGCCTGACTCAGCAGAGACATATCCACTGCCACTTCTGGTTTCCAGCAAAAGTCAATCCACTGTTGCGCCAAAGCAGACAGAGATGGTGGATTGTCCG
The DNA here is from genome assembly GCF_035615515.1 of Phormidium sp. CCY1219. Classification (GTDB taxonomy): domain Bacteria; phylum Cyanobacteriota; class Cyanobacteriia; order Cyanobacteriales; family Laspinemataceae; genus CCY1219. Next base: position 2,595 of record NZ_JAJENT010000921.1, on the reverse strand, counting down.
CAGCGATCGGGGATTTTGCCGCAGGCTGTACCCACAAATCAGCCCACAGGGCGGTGCCCGACTGAGGGACGAGCGCCTGAATTTGGGGATTGCGCTGTACCAGGGGAAGCAGGTCGCTAGACCACCCTACTGCCAACCAAGTATCGCCCAGAATCAGGGGTTGCAGGTAGGTATCGGAACTGTAGAGACGAACCTGCTGCTGGAGGGCGAGGAGTTCTGCTTCCAAGTCGGGCACATCGTCTAGGTTGGCGGTTTGGTAGGAGTGACCCAGTTTTTTCAGAGTCAGACCAATGGTTTCTCTGGGGCTATCGAGCAAAGAAATGCGATCGCGAATTTCCGGACGCCACAAATCGCTCCAATCCTGGGGAGTCCATCCGAAGGGTTTGAATTTATCCACCCGATAGGCGATCGCCGTCGTGCCCCAGCGATAGGGTGCGCCCCAGACTTGACCCTTGGGATCCGGTTGACCCTGGGCATTGCGCGTCACCAGGGTGCGCCACTGTTGCGGTAAGCGATCCCACAACTGAAACCTGGCGGGATTCATGGGTTGAATCAATTCCTGTTGAATTGCTTCGCTTAACCAGTAATCCCCTAACGTGACCAAATCGGGAAGGTTATTCCCACCGTTGCGCCTCCCGAAAGTGGGCAGATTGAATCCGTTGTCCTCATCTTGCGGTGGGGATTGTTGCTGCCATTCTTGCAGCATGAGAAATAGGGCTTGCAACTGCGCCGTGGGAGTAAAGTCGAGATTGGCCGGTTGCTGTAGTTGCTTGCGAAAGGCGCTCAAAACGCGAGCGGGTACGGAATTTTTCAATAACCGAACTTCGAGGGAATCTCGATTGGGATTCCCACAGCTAGCGAGAAGCGTGGCGATCGCCAAACTGCCCGTACCGATGAGAAAAGACCTTCGCTTCACTGAAAATAAGGGGGGTGAATTGCCATCAGAGGTGGAGGGGAAATGCTCATCTGAACTCTACAAAGGTTATGGAGAGAGGCAATATTCCCCTTGCTCTGTTTAAATTTCGCTTGCAGACAATTGTATCATTCGAGACGCTTTTCTAAATATTGGCCGATGGTTTTCTGTTCTCCCGCCCGAGAGATGATAGTTTGTCGGGTGCGATAGCGATCGCCGATATGTTTGATTTCCTCTTCAAACTCTGCCTTATTGTACGCGGTTTTCAGGCACAAGGTTTGCGGATTGGGGAAATAAAACTGCGCCGTCACCGGGTTGGGGGTATAGTAACCGCGATCGCGATACAGAATATTATCCAGCGCGCCAAAGACGGTGGATCCTGCCGGATGCGGACGTCCAGAAACCGAGGTACTGCGTTCCCAAGAGACATGGGTGCCACAGGTTAATGCTTTGGAGTCGGGTAGCTGATGCAGTTGAGCCAACGCTTCGAGTTCCGGGCTTCCGGCTTCCAGAAAGCGCACGGTAATGATTCTAACCACTTCCTCGGTGGTGACGTCGGGAAGGGTGTAGTAGCGACGTTCCGATCGCCATTTTCCGGCAGATTGTTGAAAAAAATCGGCAATTAAAGATTCTCCCGGGGGATTGAAAAGCTGTATTGATGTCATTAACAAATTTCCTCCGATTTTGGCTCGTTTTTACCCTAACAATGGGTGGGGGGTCTTTGCTGTCAATTCCGTTACTTTTCTTAATATAACCGATCGCAAGAAAACCGACGTCGTACCCAGGGGGGATTGCATCCCCCACCCAGAAGCTTGCGAGAAGGGACTGAGACGCCGAAATTGGCCGTTCAGGGTCGCGATCGCCGCCCGCGCACACAGTGGTCAATCTTCGGGGAACGCGGCCCAAATTCCGGGGCGATCGGGGGATTGGCAAAAAAAGTTTTTCTATAGCACAAAAGTAAATTAATGTCAATAGATTAGAGAGATTTTTTATTCCCATTTCCACTTTCGAGACATCACCCCCCCCGAACGGGAGTCAACTGGGAGAAAATCGCAGAAATGAAGCGGAATGCTGGGATTGGGAGAAATTTGAGGCAAAATCTTGCCGGGGCGGTGAATTTTTGCCCTAGTATTTCCCGATGGTGAGGGCGTCAAGCGATTCGAGGCGCTGACGGGGGATGGAAAAGTGCCGGGAGTGGGTTTTAATTCGCCGCCACTGGATTGTGAAGGATTATCAACGGCTGTAGTGTTTTGAGATATAGCAGTTCTCAATGTTAGTCAGGTAAAGAATTTTTCACCGATGAGGTGGCGACGCGGTTGGCACAGAAACGGCTGCAGATCGCATCAAGAAACAGACCTAGTATATTTCGCCACCAGCGCCCCATCGGGAAAGAAACTCTAGCGATAACCGCAATAGTTATTTCGCCACCAGCGCCCTATCGGTGGAAAAAACTCTACCGATAGTCGGAATAGTTATTTCGCCACCAGCGCCCCGTCGGGAAAGAAACTGTAGTGATAGTCGGAATAGTTATTTCGCCACCAGCGCTCAATCGGTGGAAAAACTGTACCGCTAACCGGAATAGTTATTTCGCCACCAGCGCCCTATGGATGGAAAAAAACTGTACCGCTAACCGGAATAGTTATTTCGCCGCCAGCGCCCAATCGGTGGAAAAAACTGTACCG
>NZ_JAJENT010000920.1:0-13468 GCF_035615515.1 Phormidium sp. CCY1219 | reverse complement strand
GCACGATAAAGGGTAATACCCCACACTTGCTTAACATTTTTTTACATTGCGGCGAAATTCAACTGCTGCATCTGGCTTCTACGGATTTTCAGAGCTTCGCGATCGCGTTCCTCTCCATAAAAAAACGCCCACTGGGAAAGCGGGCGTTGCCATTAGGGTGCATCTACTGGAACTACTCTAGCACGATAAGGGGTAATACCCCCCATTTGCTTAATTTAACTTTACATTTGGGGGGCAACACAGTCGGCTTTTGAAAGTGGGGTGGGTCATTACTTAGCTGTAATTGTTGATATTAAATAATTAATATGCAATACAAGACCGGGGAAAATTTCTGCCATAAATAATTAGAGCGGATGACAAAAATCAGAAAAGTTTTCAAAAAAGTTTTGAAAACCGAATGACATTGTGCAGATTAAGGTGTAAGATAAAATTAAGGGATTGAAATTCGGGCAGTGTTTCTCTAGGCTGCCGGATAGGTCTTTTGTGCGTGTGAATCGTCAAGCCTACCGATGTAGGTTGAAGAGTTAGTCTGGGCGTAAAGCCACGTTGCACCTCCATAAAAGTTAATTAGGGGTGAAGCAAAGTGAAACCCAACGTTGGAAAGCGGAAAGGGTGAAATAGAAGATGAAAATGTCAAATTACTGACGAGTCTCACTTTTATTTCACACTTAAGTGAACGTTGGAGAAAGGAAAAGAGTTGAACGTGCAACGGGTCAGAAGGAGAGGAACCAGCAAGCTGAAATACGGTAGGAGTTAGGGAAACGACTTTTCTCACGCCCCCGTGATGTCAAAAGGGTAGAAATGCCTGCAAAGCGTCGCCCCGGTTGAGTATTCAGCAGTAAGGGGACGGGTGGTAGCGAACACAGAGGCGAACATCGCCAGTCGGTGAAAGAAAGCCTGGAGAAACGAGCAGGGGAAATGCCTAGCGCGAATTAATAAATCCTATTTGCGATCGCTGCTAGTAATATGGGAGAGAAAAACTTAATTATGGCGCTATCAAGGTGCATATTGGTCATTTTAGTCACATTAATGATTGCCTTACCGACGCAATTAGTTTTACCAACAGAACCCGCAGATGCCGAGGTCATATCGAAAGCCAAAATCGGCATATTAAAGAAGAAAAAGCCGGTAAAAAGTTTCCAGAAGAGGGTGAAAATCGCGAAAAAAAACATGCCGTTAATCGATAGCTTGAAAGGGTCGAAGCTGTTGTGGTTATCTTTAACTTCAATGCCACAGCTTCAAGAAGAAAAGAAGCGTCCCCATGCGAGGGGATTTGGGTGGAATTTCGTGAATAAAACGATTAATACTACCCGACAACTGTTCTGGCAGTTTAGCCAAAAATTTCAGAAATTAGCGTTCAAGAAATGGACATTGGATTTAGAGAATACCGTGGGGCAAAAAGTAGAGGATCTTGCCGCCAGCCAAGACCCTCTCGATCGCGCAGTATCGTGAGCGATCGCGGCGCTTAGAAGCGACCGCTCGCGATTGCGGAATTGGCCATTTTCACCAATTTTTCGCCTTTTCCAGCCTTAATGCCCACTGTATAGCGGGCATTATTTTGTTCCCAAGTCAGGGTTGCATCCGAGCAATTTGCGCCACAAACCGCTGCTACAAAATAACCTGTGATGCCATTATCGAGACGGACTGGCTTTCCGGACAAAGGCGGAGAATCCGGGGCGATCGCTTCACCCGAAATCGCACCCAACCGACAAGCCGTTCCGCCATTGCAATCCGGGGTATAACCCAAAATCACTTGATAGCGATCGCGATTTGCCGTTTCTAAAATCGCGTAAATCTCAGTTGCGCCATCGCCGCCAAAAACATAATCCGGTAATAAAATCGGCACCTGAGTTTCTTGCTTCAGCCTAGGCAAAATTGGCGCAAAAATCGGATTGGGGATTGGCGATGCACTCTCTCCCGATTTCCCATTAGAAGACGAGAGAGATTCCTCGCGAACCGATGCAGTATTCGCCGCAGAAGGCTCAGATTGAGTCGCCACATTCGGACCTTCAGAACAAGCCGCCAACAGCAGACAAACCAGAGGCAAAACAGTTTTAAATCGAGGCATAATTTTTAGAAATGGTAGAACGAAAATAGAGTTGGGTAAACGGACGAGACTCGGAGAAGAAAGAGTCAAAAAAAGCTGCTTGCAGCTTCTCGGAACTCTCGGGTCAACCCCACTCATCCGAACCCTACCCAACCCCCAATCGTTACTATTCGCGCCGAGGGACATTCATTCAGCGGGAATTAATTATCCGATTGGGCATTCCACTGCCAGATTTTGATAGTTTTATCCTGACTGCCACTAATAATGCGATCGCCATTGGGGTTAAATGCCACCGCCGTCACCGCATCTGCGTGGCCCTCAAAAGTCGCCAGCAATTCCTGACGGGGCAGATGCCACAACTTCACCGTGCGATCGGCGCTAGCACTTGCCAACCACTCCCCAGCGGGGCTAACCGCCAGAGAATGCACCGCATCTTCATGGCCCTGGAGAGTACCCAGAGGTTTTCCCGTGCGCGGATGCCACAATTTAATCGTCTTATCCGCACTGCCAGTAATCAACACCTGACTATCGGGGGTAAACGCCACAGCGCCCACCACATGGGAATGTCCCGTCATCGTTTTTACCAATCGGCCATCCAGCAGATCGCTCCACTCCGGGGTAATGAGTGCCCAGACCTTCACCTTTCGATAGCTGCCAGAGGCGAGCAATTGACCATCTGGACTAAACGCCAGACTATGAGCCGCACCGGTCAGCCAAGGGATGGTATTGTAGGTATCCCCCTCATGCAAATCCCACAAGCGAATCTTGCGATCGTCCCCTCCACTTGCCAGATGACGACCTTCCGGACTAAACGTCACTCCGCGCACTCTTGCCTCATGTTCTGGGAAGATATGAATCATTTCTCGCGCGCCGATATGCCATAGCGTCACCAAAGCATTCAAGTTTCCCGTTGCCAGAGTAGAGCCATCGGGGCTAAAAGAAAGGGAAGTGATTTCATCCACTTTCCAGGATTCCACCCAAGGATGTTCCGCCAGGGTGCAGAGAAACTCCCCCTTGTCTAAATTCCACAGATGAGTTTCGCCGCAGCTACCACTAGCAAGGGTATAGCCGTCAGGAGCGATCGCCAGACAATTAATTGCCCCTTTCGCCTTCAGGGTATGGGCGCACTCCCAGGAAGAAGCCGCCTGTGCCAGGGGTGAGGAATGGCTCGAAGTGCTGCTTGGGGGGGCAATCACCCGCTGTTGCACCGGGGATTTCGCGTTTGTAGGCGGGAGGATGAGGGATTCCAAATACCCTTTAAGACCCCCAGCATAAAGGAAATCAGCCGGTCCCAAGTTAATTTTCGGGCCGCTAAACTCGAGGAGATCCGTGGGGAGAAAGCCCACCAAAATGCTGTCCTTTTGCGACCCTTTGGGGGTACAAGAGAGCCAAAACAGAGCCACAAACACGATCGCCCGATGATTTTCCACATCCTCCGGCGTCACCGACCAAATCACCTTGTCATTTTTAAAGCTGTTAAAGCTTTCGCCATCACAGACATTGACTTGAATGCGGAGCGCCGGATTGGCTACCAGGTAATAGGTAAATTTGCTTGCATTTCGCAAATTGCCTTCATCGTCGAATTCGATATCGGGATAAAGCGGTTTGACCTTCTTAAGCAACCGTCCGAAACGCGCGCTCATCAGCAGATCCATCAATTGCTCGCGCAGGAAATACTCCCCGACTTCAAACTCGTATTTTTCCTCGAAAGAGTAGTCGTCCTCGTCGTAGTTGTCCGCAATTGGCGGCGGGTATTCCGCTAGTTCCGCCGCTTCTTCCTGACAGCGCTGCAAAATTTTGTCTAATTTTTCGCCAAAGACCTCCATCATTTCACTGTGGCAACCGCGAATATCGGAATTGAGCAAAGTCGGTTCGATTGACTTTTGCTTTTTGAGCCGTTTGTGGAAATCGGCTTGTAAGAATTTCAGTGGAGTTGTCCAGTCCATCAATGGCATACATTGGGATCGGTTTGCTTGGCCGTTTCAATTGCGCGTTTGGCGCTGTGTATTTAATAATACATATTGAACTTCGTGGCAATGGTATGCGAGCCAGGGGATGAAGGGCAAGTGGGGCGAAGATCCACAGCGCCGTTATCGAGGGCTGCGATCGCGATCGCCGAGGCAAGTAACAGCATCATTCATAACAACATCAAGGTTACAGGGACAACAAATCACCCCCACCCAACCTCTGACCAGTGCTGCGGTGTATTGCCAGGAAGTAGCCGCCACAGGGATGGCAAAGGTTCGCCCTGATTGGTCTTGCCTCCGGGCAAAGAAGGGCAAGCAGGCAACCTGACTGAGGCAAACTGTAGCGTAATTTCCACATTCGCGGCTAGTGGCACGAAAACGAAGAGTTTTGCTATGCTAAAGTTCAAAGTACCAGCGATGTTCGAGGGAGTAACTCCCAAGCCAAAAGGTTAAGGGTTAAAACCCCCGTGGGTATTAACCTTTCCACTGATATCGGGGTGGGCGATCGCGGCGCACGCGCTCATCACCACTTAAACTCAAACCCGATGGTGCGGCAGTGTTAGAGCCAGACGGTACGGACTCGGTAAACAAAAAAGCTTTGCGGCTTTTCTGGTGCTTTAAAACCATCAATCTGGGGAAATCCCAAGCATTCTAGATGGACCTGAAAAACACAATTCCAGGAAAAATCGCTGCTTGTTGTGTTTCCTCACGCGGGGTAATAAAAGCAGGTTCTTACGCGCCATAAGTGTCGGTAATGGGAATAAGCCATGTTTGAACGCTTCACAGAAAAAGCTATTAAAGTCATTATGCTGGCCCAGGAGGAAGCTCGCCGACTGGGACATAACTTCGTCGGTACCGAACAGATCTTATTGGGTCTGATCGGGGAAGGGACTGGAGTTGCAGCAAAAGTTCTCAAGTCAATGGGAGTCAACCTCAAAGACGCCAGGATTGAGGTTGAAAAAATTATCGGTCGCGGTTCCGGTTTCGTGGCGGTGGAAATTCCGTTCACGCCTCGGGCCAAGAGGGTTCTAGAGCTGTCTCTAGAAGAAGCACGTCAACTCGGTCACAACTACATCGGCACCGAACACCTGTTGCTGGGTCTGATTCGCGAAGGCGAAGGCGTAGCAGCGCGAGTGTTGGAAAACCTCGGGGTAGACCTTTCTAAGGTTCGCACCCAAGTGATTCGGATGTTGGGAGAAACCGCAGAGGTGACCGCCGGACCGGGGAATGCCCGCACCAAAACCCCCACTCTGGACGAATTCGGTGCCAACCTAACTCAAATGGCAGCGGAAGGCAAGTTGGATCCGGTGGTGGGGCGTCAGAAAGAAATCGAACGGGTCATCCAGATTTTGGGTCGGCGAACCAAAAACAATCCGGTATTGATTGGCGAACCGGGAGTCGGGAAAACCGCGATCGCCGAAGGATTGGCGCAGCGGATTGCCAATAACGACGTGCCGGATATTTTAGAAGAAAAGCGGGTCGTGACCTTGGATATCGGCTTATTGGTGGCCGGCACCAAATATCGCGGCGAATTTGAAGAACGGCTCAAGAAAATTATGGATGAAATCCGCTCGGCGCGGAATGTCATCCTGGTGATCGATGAGGTTCACACCTTAATCGGAGCCGGTGCTGCAGAAGGGGCGATCGACGCCGCCAACATCCTCAAACCGGCCTTAGCCCGGGGTGAATTGCAGTGCATCGGGGCCACCACCCTGGATGAATATCGCAAGCACATCGAACGGGATGCCGCATTAGAGCGCCGCTTCCAACCGGTGATGGTGGGCGAACCCAGTGTGGAAGAAACCATCGAAATTCTGTTTGGCTTGCGCGATCGCTACGAGCAACATCACAAGCTGAAAATCTCCGACGAGGCCCTGGATGCAGCGGCGAAGCTATCCGATCGCTATATCAGCGATCGCTACTTGCCCGATAAGGCGATCGACTTAATCGACGAAGCCGGATCTCGCGTCCGCTTGATTAACTCGCAATTGCCCCCCGCCGCCAAGGAATTGGATAAAGAACTGCGCGAAGTGCTTAAAGAAAAAGACGACGCCGTGCGATCGCAAGACTTCGACCGCGCCGGGGAACTGCGCGATCGCGAAATGGAAATCAAATCCGAAATCCGCGCGATCGCTAGCAACAAAAAGAGCGGATCCGCCGATAGCGACCTCTCCCCCGTGGTCTCCGAAGAAGACATCGCCCAAATTGTCGCAAGCTGGACCGGCGTCCCCGTCAACAAGCTCACCGAATCCGAATCCGAGAAGCTGCTGCACATGGAAGATACCCTGCACCAGCGTCTCATCGGTCAAGAAGAAGCCGTCAAAGCCGTCTCTCGCGCCATTCGTCGCGCCCGCGTCGGCTTGAAAAACCCCAACCGCCCGATCGCCAGCTTCGTCTTCTCCGGTCCGACTGGGGTCGGTAAAACCGAACTGACCAAATCCTTGGCCAGCTACTTCTTCGGTTCCGAAGAGGCGATGATTCGTCTGGATATGTCCGAGTTCATGGAGCGCCACACCGTCTCCAAACTCATCGGCTCCCCTCCGGGTTATGTGGGCTACAACGAAGGCGGTCAGCTCACTGAAGCCGTGCGCCGTCGTCCCTACACCGTGGTCCTGTTCGACGAAATCGAAAAGGCTCACCCCGACGTCTTCAACATGCTCCTGCAAATCTTAGAAGACGGTCGCCTCACCGATGCCAAAGGTCGCACGGTGGACTTCAAAAACACCTTGCTGATTATGACCTCCAACATCGGTTCCAAGGTCATCGAAAAAGGTGGCGGCGGACTCGGATTCGAGTTTGCTGAAGACCAAGCAGACGCTCAATACAACCGCATCCGCAATTTGGTCAACGAAGAACTCAAGCAGTATTTCCGTCCCGAATTCCTCAACCGTCTCGATGAAATCATCGTCTTCCGTCAACTCACCAAGGAAGAGGTCAAGGAAATCGCCGAAATCATGCTGCGCGAAGTCTTCAGCCGGCTGACCGAAAAAGGCATTACCCTCGAAGTCACCGAACGATTCAAAGAACGTCTCGTGGAAGAAGGCTACAACCCCAGCTACGGCGCTCGTCCGTTACGTCGCGCCATCATGCGCTTGCTCGAAGATAGCCTCGCCGAAGAAATCCTCTCCGGTCGCATCCAAGAAGGCGAAACCGCTTTGGTGGATGTGAATGAGGAAGGTCAAGTCACCGTCGGCCCGGGAGAACAGCGCGAATTGCTCTCCCCCACCATTGAGTAGACTTCCCGAATCAAGGGGCACGCATTTATCCTGTCCCCTTCCCCATTAACCCCACCACGGGTTTAAATCCAAATCAAAACGGTAGAGAGTTTGTCCCTCTCTACCGTTTTTTAATCCCCAATTCCCCCATAGGGTGCGTGACGCCACCCACCCCATCCCCCCTGGGATAACTCAATCCCCAAGGGGCTTCACGCACCCACTTAGCTCCAAATTCAATCACCCCGCACAGGCGGTCAAAAAAAATGCAGCCCCACCCATAAAGGGATGCGGGGCTTTTTCAAACGCCATCTACTGGATTTGCAATTACCGCAAAAAGCTGTTCGCCAACCACAGAATGAAGAAGGCAAAACTCGCCGCTAAACCTTCTGTGGGTAACTGCACGCCAAGGGCCGTTAGCCAGCTTGCGATTGGGGTTCCCAACAATAAGCCGACAATTAAGGTGACGAGGGTAATGGTCACCGCCCGACCAAATTTGTTCTCCTTGCGATTGATAAAATAAAGGCTAAATCCAACCCCCACGGCTAAGGCTAATGATGCGGATGCCGGTTGGATCAGACTGAGGGCGCTTAAGGCAAAAAATGTGCCTGCCGGCCACAGAATCTCGGCTTGCGAGGGGGTGTCTAGCAATCCTTGCAACCATGCGGGAGCCTCTTTCGGTGGGGCGGGAGGCGACGGCGGCGCACTGCGGACTTCTCGTTCGGCAAAGCGGATCCGTTCGGGGACTTTGATTTTCCCTTCTTGACGCGCTCGCAGCCGCTGCATGAGAATCTCGTCATAAGCGGCTTCAATGCGATCGAGTTGCTTGCGATCGCCGCTGTATTCGTCGCTCAAGCGTTGGCGCGCTTGTTGAATTTCCTCAAATGTCGCATTTTCCGATACCCCAAGTTGCTCGTAAGAACTCAGTTCGCTCATCAGATTTTCTTCCACCTCGATTTTTAAGTTACCATTAACACAAACCCTTCCACAAGTCCCCGCCTTACTCATGTTCTAAATTGGCCTGATAAAGATAAACCATAAGGACTTGTAGACCCAAACCTCGTATTTTGTGCCGACATTCAGCAAGAAAATCGGGCTTTAACGGCGGACTTGCTCGGGGATGCCTCCTGATAATAGATAGCATAGAAAAAATTATGCCACTTGTTCTGTTATTAGAATAACGCGAGTCCTTGTCCGTCTTCTACGGGCGATCGCTGGCTTAGGCTTAACCACCACCCCAGGGCCTCTCAACGTTTTCGTCACTCCCCAAATCTCATGGGTTCCGCTTCCGTCTAATTCCGGTGCTTTCCTCATCGGCGCATCCCTCGCCGACGCTGTAGTTCAGCAAGCTTTCCCCTCAGTTATTTTAGCTCGTAGGTTTTCAGTTGACAACTGGTAATTGAATTGAATAAATAAAATACCATTGCTGGGGCTTTTTGTCAAGAGGCTTTAACAATTTGCACTGACCTCTCTCAATGCCTCGCTAACCCCTCATTTTGCCTCGGGCGATCGCTATCTCGCCATTTATTTCTATCCTTCGCCCCACCCCTTGCGAAGACCGGCGATCGCCAAAAACTCCCACCTCCTCCATCCTCCTCGGCGCGGGATGCACAAGCACAATTTTGTCACCGAAGCGATCGCGCTCGTTCGGAGGAGAAGCACAAACCAATCCCCTGTGCCTATTTAACCTCTCCATCCCTCTATTTTCCCCCACGGTATAAACCGGGCAGGGTGCTACCGCTAATTTAAACTTTTTTTTATAAAAAATGCCGCAGTTTTTGATAGTAAACCACCCATCATGGGATATAGTATTTACGAGCGGTGGATTGCCGGAGGCTGACGATAAAAAAGGCGATCGCTTTGCTTATCACCTAAAGCCTCAGAAGTACCGGACTCACTTTGAAATTCGAGGGATATGAAAACGGCGATCGCAATCCTGCCCCCGAACCGTAATGCAATATAGTCATTGCATTGCCGGTCACCCTGGAGAGGCGCTATATAGTTTGTAGGACGTAGCAGTTGCCAAGTTAGAAAAAACACCGAAGCACCGAATCGAAGCTAGAGCAAAACTAAAAGTCCGTGTCCCTCGTCAATTTATTCTCACTCATTTATATATAATTTTCGAGCGAAACAGGGCGCGAGGGCATCGGTGTGTAGCGGTTAGAAACCGGGTTTCTCGATCGCGAATTTACCGCTTAGCCATTTCCGAGAGCGAGAAACCCGGTTTCTCCTTTCCTTTATCTCATAGGAAACCCACACCCGAGAGAGTGCGCCTGGGGGGTAGCGGGATATAACCTGGGGTTGGCACAACCCTTGGGAGAACAGGTAGCGCACAACCGCAGTTGCCAGTGCGATGCATCACTGACTGACAATTCCCGACCACTGAACCTTTTTCTGAGCTTCGCGACGATAGGAAAAAAAGCGATCGGGGTTTTGGTACGTGCAATAGGGGGCGATCGCGATCGCATCCCTGGCAATGCCCATTTGTGCCAACTGCAACTGAATCACCCGGCGCACGTCCAAGCGCACGCGCCCCGGTTCTGCATCCGCTAACACTGGCGGATGAGGCAACTGTTGCACCTCGGATAAAATCTGCTCGGGAGTATCCGTTTCTACAATGGTACCGCACACTTGCGCCGCCACATCGTCTTGAACTTGATAAACCTCCCCTGCGATCGCCGGACCGATCGCCACCTGCAGTTGTGGCAACGAACTACCTTGGGCTTGCATTTGCGCGATCGCCTCCGGGATGATGCGGGCAGCAGTCCCCCGCCACCCGGCATGAATTGCCGCCACCTGACCCGTTTGCGGATCGGCAATCAGCACCGGCGAGCAATCCGCCGTGCAAACCCACACCGCGCGATCGCCCTCGTGAGTCAGCAACCCATCCGCATCGGGTTTAGAAGGCAAAATCTCTTGCCCGTCTGGCGAGGATACCTCCGGCGACATCTCTCGGGTATTCACCACGCGATTGCCATGAACTTGAGTCACGCGATAAACCCGCGCCGTGGGTTGGAGGACCTCCACCAATTCCGTGGGCGATCGGGGCCAAAACTGCTGGGTAAAAAAACCGTGAGGCCACCGTGACAATAAACTACAACTCAGATAGGGCAGTCCATTCCAACTATGCCAATGCCAAGTATGCATGTTTAATTCTCGCTAAAAATAATCAGTGTCTGTCATTCGCGCCAGAGAGCAACCCCCCAAACGCGAACAGTGGTTAGGAGAGTGAGGAGGAATCACTTACAACAGATGAGAAACCAGACAACGCACCCCGGGGAATGTTTCCCGCCAACGAGGGTAAGCGATCGCGGCATAGGGATTGTACCGTAAAACACCCAGCCCGGGAAAAAATCCCAAATTTTCGCCGACGCGACCCCCAATTTATGCTAACCTAAGCGGCGATCGGCAAAACAAACCCCATTATTCTTCCCTTGAATCGAGAACGCCTAGAACAGATTTTAAAGTCCTTCGACGCCGACGGCGCAAATCCTTCCCCCGTTGGGTTTGCGCCGCCATCTGTTGGCTATTCGATCCAGATTTTCGAGGAACTCGCCTCTACCAATCAAACCCTGTGGGAGGCGATCGCCGAGGTAGCGGAACCTGCCTTATGGGTGGCGATCGCGAAGCGCCAAACCGCCGGCAAAGGACAGTGGGGACGCCAGTGGCATTCTCCTGCAGGCGGTTTGTACCTTTCGATTGCCCTAACCCCCAATCTCCCCGTCGCCGATGCACTCCTGCTCACCCTGTGCAGTGCTTGGGGAATCGCCACCACCCTGCGCGCCTATCAAATTCCGGTCTGTCTCAAATGGCCTAACGATTTATTGCTCCACTCTCGCAAACTGGGTGGTATTCTAACCGAAACTAAAATCAATCGGGGAAAGATTACCCAAGCGGTGGTGGGAGTGGGGATCAATTGGAAAAACCCAGTGCCAGAAACGGGCATCAATCTGTATCGCTTCCTCACCGATCGCCCCAACCCGGAGATAAACTCCCTGGAAATGTTGGCGGCCCTGACCCTGCACGGAATCACCTCCGGATACCAAACCTTTATCGAGAAAGGTGTCGAGACTTTGCTGCCATCGTACCGACAATTGATGGTGGGTCTCGGAGAATCGGTGACGGTGAAGGGGTTTCCCGGAGCGATCGCCGGGGTCAGCAAAACTGGAGAACTGCTGGTTCGCCTCGCGCGATCGGCAAGGGGCGACGAAAATGCCGCCCCTGGTACTTCTCCCTCAGAAATTGCCCTCCCACCCGGTACAATCAGCTTGGGTTATCCGCCGCCCGATGTCTAACTCCTCCGCCCTCGGGGAAGGTACCTCCAGGTTGGGTTATTCATTCATCAGCCTTACTGTATGAGAAGCAAGCGAGAGATGAGCCAGCAACTTAAATTTGTCCGCACGCCGTTGAGCATCGTTTGTCAGTTCTCCTTGCTGTTGCAGGGAGTCGTTTGGATTCCCAGCCTCGGATTTATTGCTGGGGAAGGAGTTCGCGCCCAGACACCATTGGATGCGATCGACGAGTTTGGGGATGCCGAAGTGGCACCCCCGCCGCCCTCCGCCGAACCCAGATTGCAATCCCCGGGTAGCGCCCAACAGTTGCAGCCGTTACGGGAAGCGAGCGCGGATCTGCAGCCAGCGGAGTTGGAGCCAGCAGCGGAGGCTGACTATGCCACGGAACCCCCTGCGTCGCCATCCGCCGCCGTACCGGATCCGATGGATTCTACTGGGGTGGCTCCTTGGAAACCCCGGAATCAGGACCGTGCTGCACCAGAGGCGATCGCCGCTCCGGGAGACATCGCACCGCCAGAAGCAGATACTACCCCGGTCCGCGCTAATGCTGCTGTTCCTTTGCGCGAGGTTCACCAAAACAATCTCTACCGCGATCGCACGGATTACAGCGTCGGGGCTACAGAAAGCGAACCGTCGGTTTCTGCCAATGAAGCGCCTGCTCTCAACCCGCCGACAGATTCCACCCCCGCTCAAACGGTTGCTCGTCCCCAGGCTGACCCGGATCCCCTCGGGGTACCCGCCGCACCACCTCCACCGCCACCGGTTCGGGAAGTGGCGCAAGAGGATTGGACGCCCCAAGCGCCTCATCAAGATGTTTCTGTGCCCAGTGAGGCGCATGTTTATGATGGGGAGTCGGAGGAAGTGCCCCCCGCTTCAATTCTGGAGGCTCAACAGCAAAATCTTTACCGACAGCCACAACCGCCGTCTCCTGAGCCAGTTGCTGCTCCGGAACCTTATGCCCCGGAACCCGCGCCCGCTTATGCTTCGCTTCCGGAAGTGCCGGTGAAGCAGGAACTCGAACCGATTAATGTCGGGCCGGTGCAGGTGGGTGATGGGGGGATTCACTTTCGCACCAAGGCGGCGGCGCGCAATTTCGATTTGAAACGCCTGTCTCGTCCGGCGGGTCGTCCGGGAAATGGGGATAGGAGCATGATTTTTCCCTTGGCGATTCCGGCCCAGATTACTTCGTTGTTTGGCTGGCGGGTTCATCCGATTTTTGGCGATCGCCGATTCCATAGTGGGACGGATTTGGGCGCACCGTTGGGCACCCCGGTGTTGGCGGCATATTCCGGTACGGTGGCGATCGCTGATTGGTTGGGCGGTTACGGCAAAACTGTGGTTATCGAACATGAGGATGCCACCACCGAAACCCTCTACGCTCACCTGTCGGAAATTCTCGTGGAACCGGGTCAGTTTGTGGCGCAGGGAGAAGCGATCGCTCGCTTGGGCAGCACCGGCAATTCCACTGGCCCTCACCTTCACTTTGAACTACGCGAACTGACTCCCGAAGGCTGGGTCAATCTGGATCCGGGCACTCAACTCGAATACGCCCTCTCTACTTTAATTCAGTCTTTGGAAATGGCTGCACCTCTTCCGGAAGTTCCCACTCCAGAAGGCTCCCCTTTGGCTACTTTGCCTTCTCTGGATATGCCCGCACCCCCACCCCCGCAGAGTTTCCTCTCCCCCAACACCCGGGTGGCAACGACTTTGGAGGTGCCCGCTCCTCCCCCGGTTGCCTCGCCAGAGCTTCCCATTTCCCGCGAAATCTCTGTTCCGGCTAACCTGGAACCTCCCCCGGAGGTGGACTCTCCCAGTTCCTAGTTCTCCCGCGAAGCCTCTCTCTCCCAGTCGCTTCGCGGCTCCCCTCCTGCCCCCGGCCCCAAAAAAAAGAAAACCCTGGCGAAAAGGAAAAATTTCTGCTATACTTATTCATAATGGGAATATTGCCGA
>NZ_JAJENT010000919.1:0-1248 GCF_035615515.1 Phormidium sp. CCY1219 | reverse complement strand
ATCGCCGCTTCCAGGTCTCCCAACTCACGGCGGGCAATTCCCCGGTTGTTGTAGGCTAGTGCTAAATTGGAGTCGAGGCGAATCGCTTGGTTGTAATCCTCAATCGCCGCTTCCAGGTCTCCCAACTCACGGCGGGCAAATCCCCGGTTGTGGTAGGCTGGTGCAAAATTGGAGTCGAGGCGAATCGCTTGGTTGTAATCCTCAAGGGCGGCTTGATGCTCTCCTTGTTCCTGTCGAGCATAACCCCGGTAGAAATAAACCACTGCGTTATTCGGATTGAGTTGCAAGAGGCGATTGAAATCCCGAATTGCCGGGGGGAACTCCTCTAACCGGTAATACGCCTCACCGCGCCGATACAGGGCATCTAGATGGTTCGGATTGGCGGCGAGGACGCGATTGTATGCCGAGATGGCTTCCCGGTAGTTGCCTGCTTTTGCCAACTGTTCCCCGCGCGCCACATCATCTTCGGGGGTGACAATTCCCGGGGGTGGGGAGAGGTTACTTCGCGCGGCTAAAAAGATTTGCAGGGGAATGGCCATGCCAAAGGCTTTATTGGTGTTGGGTTCCGAGGTAGAGCGCCCGTTAATCCCCACTAGCCGCGCTCTGTCATCCAACAGCGGACCGCCAGAGGTGCCCGGGGTACTGGGATTGTCATGCAGCAGTTCATACCCATTCTCCCCCCTTTGCAGGCGCGAGACAATTTTGGCATCGAGAAACTGGTAGCTGCGTTCCGGAATTCCGGGTAACTGACCGCTCCATCCCACCACATAAACCGCCTTGCCTTCGCTCAGGTTTTCGGAGTCGCCGAATTCCGCCGTGGCATAGGATTGGCTGCTGATAAACCGCACCACCGCAATATCCAGGTTGGGCAGATACCGCACTTGGCTGTAGGATAGGGAATGCTGGCGATTATCGGCGGTGGTAATCTTGTAGGACCCCTGGCGATTCACCACATGCCAGTTGGTGAGGACGGTGTAGGTGCTGTCTTCCCGGTCGATAATCACCCCAGTGCCCACCTGCGGACCGTCGATTCTCACGGTAAAGGTTTTCGCTTGGGTGGCAATCTCCGACGGGTCTAGGGCGAAGGCGGGAGTCGGTTGCACCAGGGCAACTGTCGCCGCCGCCCCGACAATAATGGCTGGGAATAATTTGCGCGAAAACATCATAGTAGCCTCCGATACGTTTGGAAACCCCCGTGCTTTAGCCGGGGGAGGAAAAACGAACGTGCGGCTTTAGCCGCCGTCAAAA